>CAYHRV010000047.1:0-16375 GCA_964359165.1 uncultured Elusimicrobia bacterium | reverse complement strand
TGAACCGCGTGTGGCGTGATATCCTGTCTCAAGGCTGCGGAAAGTAGGTCGGATCACTGTTTGATAGAGGATATTTATTGTTTAATGGGACAGGCATGAACACAACTCGTTTGCGCCCACTGGTCGGGATCATCATGGGTAGCCGCTCCGACCTGCCGACTATGAAGGCCGCGGCCGATGTCCTGAGAGAACTCGGCGTCCCCTATGAGATGCGCGTCGTCTCGGCGCACCGCACCCCGCATTTGATGTTCGACTACGCCTCCTCGGCTAAATCGCGCGGTCTGGAGGTGCTCATCGCCGGAGCCGGAGGCGCCGCCCATCTGCCGGGGATGACGGCCTCGCTCACCCTCCTGCCCGTCGTCGGCGTGCCGGTGGAAACCCGGACGCTCAAAGGCCTCGACTCGCTGCTCTCCATCGCCCAGATGCCCGCCGGCGTGCCGGTCGCGACCATGGCCGTGGGCAACGCGCGAAACGCCGGGCTCATGGCCGCCCGCATCCTGGCCCTCAAGCATCCGAAGATCGCCGCCAAGCTGGAGTCCCTTCGCTCGAAGGCGGAGCGCGCGGTGCTCCGCTCGGGAAAGCTCAAGCCGCGCGCCTGAGGCCGACTGTGAGCCGACGCCTTAGTCCTCTGCGGCCGGGCTCCACGCTAGGCATCCTAGGGGGCGGGCAACTGGGCCGCTTCCTGGCCCTGGAAGCCCGGAGCCTGGGCTACCGCGTCCAGGTGCTCGACTGCGACCCACACGCTCCCTGCGCCCAGGCCGCGCATGCGCACGCGCGCGTCCCCTTCGATGACGCGCGGGCGATCCTGGCCTGGGCCAAGACCTGCGATGCCGTGACCTATGAGTTCGAAAACATCCCCGGCCGTTCGGTGCTGGCCCTTGAACGGGCGGGGGTCTTGGTAAGGCCTTCGAGCCTCGCGCTGACCGTCTCGCAGGACCGTCTCGTTGAAAAAGAGTTCGCCCTCCGTTGCGGAGTTCCTGTCACTCCGTTCGCTCCGGTACGCTCCGCCGAGGAGTTGGAGTCGGCCGCCAAGTCCGTCGGCTTCCCCGCCCTGCTCAAGACCGTGCGCGGGGGCTACGACGGGAAAAGCCAGGCCCGGGTCTCCGCGCTCGCCCAGGCGCGAGAAGCCTTCCGCCGACTCGGGAAAGCGCCGCTCATCTGGGAGAAGAAGGTCGATTTCATCAAGGAATTCTCGATCATCCTCGCCCGGGACGCGGCCGGGAGGACGGCCGTGTATCCGGCCTCGGAGAACACCCACGAAGGGGGAATCCTGGTCTCCTCGGTGGCGCCCGCGCGGATCCCTCCGCGGGCGCTCACGCGCGCGGAAACCGCGGTCCTGACGCTCGCGGCCGCGCTCGAGCTGGTCGGAGTGCTTTGCGCGGAGTTCTTCCTGGAAAAGGGAGGGGGCATCCTGCTCAATGAGATTGCGCCCCGGCCGCACAATTCCGGCCATTACACCTTGGACGCCTGCGCAACCTCGCAGTTCGGCCAACAGCTTCGCGCGGTCTGCGGCCTGCCCCTGGGGCCGGTCTCCATGCGCGGCTCGGCGGCCATGGTAAATATCCTTGGAGAAGGGAACGGGGGCCATCTCAGCGGGGAAGAAAAGGCCTTATCCCTACCCGGAATGAGTCTGCATCTCTACGGGAAAAAGGAAGCCCGCGCCGGAAGGAAGATGGGGCATCTCACGGCCCTCGCCGCCACCCCGGACGAGGCTTTGGCCCTCGCCCGCCGCGCCCGCAAGCTCCTGCGCTGGAAATCCTGACTCCTCGAACTAATACATGTCGTTTTAATTATTTGACTTGACATTCATAATTTCTGCTGTTATCCTAAGATTATGGAAACAACATTGACCATTCGCGGCCAGACGGCCGTGCCCGCGCGCATCCGCAGGCGGTTTCACATGAGGTCGGGCCAAAAGCTCGAATGGGCCGAGGATGGTGATGTCATTTTCGTCATTCCGGTCGCCGATGACCCGATCCGTTCGTTCCGGGGTTCCTCAAAAAAGGGAGGGCTCAACGAAGCCCTTCTCAAGTCCAGGCAGGTGGATGCCCGCCGCATCTGAGCGCTGGGTCCTTGACACCTCCGCCCTCCTTTGCCTGAAAGAGGATGAGCCCGGAGCTTCCGAGGTCGACCGCATACTACGGGAGGCCGGCGGCAAGGGCCGCGTCTTCGTCTCCTTCATCTCCCTGATGGAATACTTTTACGTACTCCAGCAGGAGAGGGGAGAGCTGGAAGCCCGCCGGGGTTATTTGGAGCTCAAAGGGCTCCCGCTGCGCGTCATCGAGAGCGATGAGGAACTCGGGCTGGCTTCGGCCCGCCTCAAGGCGTCCCTGCGGCTCTCCGTCGCCGATGCCTGGATCGCCGCCACCGCTCAGCGCCTGGGGGCCGTCTTGGTGCACAAAGACCCGGAATTCGAGCAGGTGCGCAACGCCGTCTCCTTGCGGGCTCTGCCCTATAAGTCCAAATAACCGCGAGCGCGGTTCTTCCTGATCCGCGCCCAACCGCCGGTCATGGCGCTTTCAAGGCGAGTTTGCCGCGGATCGAGCGCATCAGCTCCTGCAAGGACCCGCAGCGGTTGATCTCCTCGGCTCCCAGCCAGGGCGATAGCAGGCCCTCGGACTTGAGGAACACGGCAGGGAGCACGGCCTCGGAGAGGCCGTGCTTTTTTTCCAATTCGTCGCGGTGCAGGAACTCGACGGGGATCCCCAGGGAAGCCGTGAACTCCTTCCATTCGCCGCGCATGCTGAAGGCCGAGTGCGTCACGGCGCAGAGATTGCAGGAGTAGGTGGAGGGCGAAAGGATCTTGTGGCCGATGTCGAGTAGAGCGTTGAGCCGACCGCTGTCCGCGTTGTAGACGAAGACCAGGGAACGCTCTCCGCTCATCCCGGCTCGGTGAGACTCTCGACGGCCTCCGCGGCGTGGGGGAATCTCTTGAGCAGGTCCTCGCGGCGGCCGAGCTCGAAGTCGGCGAAATCGAAGCCGGGTGCCACGGTGGCGCCCACTAAGGAATACTCGGAGCCCGGCTCCGGGAAGGCCCCGAACCAGGTCCCGGCGGGCACGACATGCTGGAGCTTCTGCCCCGCGGCCACGTCCTGACCCAGGAGG
The DNA here is from genome assembly GCA_964359165.1 of uncultured Elusimicrobia bacterium. Taxonomy (GTDB): domain Bacteria; phylum Elusimicrobiota; class Elusimicrobia; order UBA1565; family UBA1565; genus CAYHRV01. The sequence continues at coordinate 13,270 of CAYHRV010000047.1, read as the reverse complement.
AATGTCTCCGCCCCGCCCTCCGGGCCGAGCTGGACCAAGCGCAGGGGACCTCCCAGGTAGAAATGCCACACCTCCTCCGAAGCTAGGCGGTGGAGCAGGGACCGTTCGCCTTTCTGGAGCAAGAAGAACACCGCCGTCGAGTAGCACCGTTGCCCGGCGAAGGCCGCGGGCAGGACGCTGCGGGGGATGACGCCGGTGGAGCGGTGGCTTTCCCGGAACCACCCGCCTTCGGGGTGGCGCAGGAGGCCATAGAGGCCTATGAGCTCCGAGGCGTTCATGTCAGCGCACCCCCCACGGGGGTGTGCTTCCTTCGGGGGGTCTGTGCCGTTTTATCGAGAGCTTCATCTCTTACTAGCGGTCACGCCAGCGGTCTCCCCCCGGGAGACCGCTCATTGGCGGGGCCCATCGCCGTGTTATTGGCAGCTTCCTCATCCTTTTCAGTTCATTTCCTGCTAGAGAAGCGACGCCGGCGTCTCCAGACGCTTGATGAACGCGTTCATGAAGGCCGCCGCCTCGGCCCCGTCGAGCAGACGGTGGTCGAAGGAGAGAGCGAGATTCATCATGGTGCGCGCGACCACCTTGCCTCCGCGGACGACCGGCCGCTCAACCATCTTCATGACTCCCAGGATGGCGGATTGAGGATGGAGGATGATGGGCGTGGCCCAGAGCCCGCCGATGGAGCCGATGCTGGTCACCGAGAAAGTCCCTCCGGAGAGCTCCGCGGGGCCGAGCTTGTTCTCGCGCGCCTTGCCCGAGAGCTCGGCGATCTCCCGCGCCAACTGCCAGAGGTCCTTCTTGTCCGCGTCGCGCAGCACCGGCACGTAGAGCCCCTGCTCCGCGGCCACGGCGAAGCCGATGTTGTAGTGCTTCTTGAGGACTATCTCCTCCTTCCCCTCATCGAGACTCGCGTTGAGGTTGGGGAACTCCTTGAGCGTGGGGATGAGCGCCCGCAGGATGAAGGCGAGGTAGGTGAGCTTGACGCCCTTCTTCTCCGCCTCGCCCTTGAGCTTCTCGCGCAGGGCGGCGAGCTCGGTCGCGTCGGCCTCGTCGCCGTGGGTGACATGGGGGATGGTCCGAGCCGCCAGAGTCATCTTCTCGGCGGTGCGCCGGCGCACGCCCTTGAAGGGGATGCGCTCTACCGGGCCGGCGGGAGCCTCGGCGGGACCGGCGGCCAGGGCGGACGCCTTGCGCACATCCTCTTCGGTGATCCGTCCACCGGGGCCCGTGGCCGCCACGGAGGCCAGGTCGAGCTTGAGCTCCGAGGCGAGTTTGCGCACGGCGGGCGTCGCGGAAACGGAAGCGGCTGGAACACGGGCCGGCGCCGCAGACACGGAGGGTCCGGAGGACACGGAAGCTCCTGGAACACGGGCCGGCGCTGAAGCGCCGGCCGTCGGGGCTGCGGCTACGTCGGCTGAGTCGATCTCGACGAGCACGGCTCCCACCTCGACCTTATCCCCGCTCTTGAATAGGATCTTGCGGATGGTCCCGGTCTTGGGGGAGGGGATCTCCACCTCGGCCTTGTCGGTGAGGACGTTGACCAAAGGCTGGTTCTCCGCCACGGAGTCGCCCTCCGACACATGCCATTTGACGACCTCGCCCTCGGTGAGGCCCTCGCCTATGTCCGGCAGCCTGAACTCGTATGCCATGTGTTCTCCTTTATATTACCGAACGTATCCCCCGAAAACCCCCGCGGCGCCCAAAGGATCGACAGCGGGGCGCCTATGTTGCGGGGGCCTCTTAAAAGCTCAGCGTCTCTTTGCACGCCGTCTCGACACGATGCGCGTCGGGAATGTAGAAGCGCTCCAGTCTGAACAAAGGCTGGCGGATGTCCCAGCCTCCCACCCGCCGCACCGGCGCCTTGAGCTTGAGCAAGGCCCTTTCCCCGATCAGGGCGCTCAATTCCGCGGCCCAGGAGCCGGTGTTGGGGGCCTCATGGGCGATCAAGGCGCGCCCCGTCTTGCCCACGGACTCGAGCAGGGCGTCCAAGTCGAGCGGGGAGAGGGTGCGCAGATCCAGCACCTCGGCCGAGGCGCCGGAAGCCTCCAAGCGCTTGGCCGCGTCGAGGCAGGTGTGCACCATGGCCCCCCAACTGATCAGGGTGATGTCGGTCCCCTCTCGGGCGAGACGCGCTTTCCCGATGGGCGTGCGGTAAACTCCCTCGGGCACCGGCCCGCGCGAGGCGCGGTAGAGCCTCTTGGGCTCGAAATAGACGACAGGATCGGGGTCCTCGACGGCGGAGAGGATGAGCCCCTTGGCGTCCTCCGGCGTGGAGGGTATGACCACCTTGATGCCGGGCGTGTGCGTGAAGTATCCCTCGGGGCTCTCCGAGTGGTGCTCCGGGGCGTGGATGAGCCCGCCATGAGGGGCGCGCAGGACCATGGGAAGGCTGTTGCGGCCCCGGGTCCGGCTGCGCATGCGGCCCATGTGGCAGAGCACCTGGTCCATGACCGAGGGGAGGAAGCCGTCGAACTGTATCTCGCAGACCGGGCGCATGCCGGAGAGCGCGAGCCCCACGCCGCAGCCCACGATGCCGAGCTCGGCCAGCGGCGTGTCGACTACGCGTTCGGCGCCGAAGAGCTTCTGCAGGCCTTCGGTGGCGCGGAAGACGCCTCCGTTGAGGCCCACGTCCTCCCCGAGCACGAGCACGCGGGGGTCGGCCTCCATTGCCTGGCGCAGTCCTTCGTTTACCGCTTGGACCAGGTTCAACTCGCGGGCCCCGACCGCCGTCCGCGTCATGGGAATCGACCCTCCGCCGGGGGGGGTTCTTCCATCTCCTTACGGCTGAACTTGTCCTGTAAGAGCGCCTCCAGCTCGGCCCTCTGCTCGACGAGAGCCCATGGGGCCGCGGCGTAGTTGTGGGAGAACATGTCCAGTGGGTTGGGAGACGGGAAGGATTCGTAGGCGCTTATCTCCGAGACCACCATGGCCTCGGCTTCGCGTACCGCGGCCGCGACGCGGGTCTCGTCCAAGAGCCCCCGGGAGTACAGATGCTTTCTCAAGCGCTCCAAGGGGTCGCGCGCCTTCCAGCCCTCGACCTCGGCCTCGCTGCGGTAGCGGGCCGCGTCATCGGCCGTCGTATGGTGGCCGAGGCGGTAGGTCTCGCACTCGAGCACCGAGGAGCCCTCGCCCGCGCGGGCGCGCGCGACCGCGTCCGAGACGGCTTTATAGACGGCGAGAGGGTCGTTACCGTCCACCTGCAGGCCGAAAACGCCGTACCCCAGGGCTTTCTGCGCCAAGGTCCGGGCCGCGCACTGCCGTTCGCGAGGCAGGGAGATGGCGTATTGGTTGTTCTCGATGAGGAAGATGACCGGAAGCTTCATGACGCCCGCGAAGGTGAGCGCCTCGTGGAAATCACCCTTGGAGGATGCCCCATCGCCCAGGTAACACAGGGCCACGCCGCCGTGCTTGGCCAGCTTGGCCCCCCAGGCCAGGCCCGCGGCCTGGGTGAGATGGGCGCCGACCGGGATGGAGAAGATCAAGTCGTTGTTCTCTTCCGGAAAATTCACCCCTTTGTCGTCGCCGGCCCAATAGAGCAGGTTGTAGCGCAGCTTCTGGCCCCGGGCGAAATAAGTCCCCTGCCCCCGGTAGGTCGGGATGAGCCAATCCGCGGGCTTCAAGCAGAGGGGGGGGACCACCTGCGTGGCTTCCTGGCCCAGGATCTGCGGATAGGTGCCGAGCCTGCCCTGGCGCTGGAGCTTGAAGGCCTTCTCGTCGTAGACGCGCAGCTCGGTCATGAGCCGATGCATGCGCAGGAGCGTTTCATCGGATATGTCCAGGGGGATGGAGGCGTCCCGGCGGCCCTCGGAGTCGAGGATCTCGAGGCGTTCGATCTTGAATTCGGCGACGGTCTTCAGGGGCATCCGGAGGTCATTGTCCATTTTTTCCCCTCGGCCCGGCAAGCCGGGGCGTCATGCTCGATGATTTCCACTGGCCAAGGCGGCCTGACTCAGGGTATGATTTCATTCAAGCGAAGCCGTCGGCATGGAGGGGTGTATGCTCAAGATCGGAGTGATCTTGTCGGGTTGCGGCCGTCTGGATGGTTCGGAGATCCATGAATCCGTGCTCACCCTGCTGGCCATCGACAAGGCCGGCGCGCAGTCGGTGTGCTTCGCCCCGGACAAGGAACAGGCGGGGGTCATGGACCATCTCAGCGGCGAGCCCCAGGCGCAGACGCGCAACATGCTGCAGGAATCGGCCCGCATCGCTCGCGGCGCCGTGCGGGACCTGAAACAGGCCAAATCATCGGAACTCGACGCCGTGATCCTGCCGGGCGGTTTCGGCGCGGCCAAGAACCTCTCCACCTTCGCCCAGGACGGGCAAAACTGTTCCGTGGACGAGGATCTCTCCAAGCTGCTCCGCGAGATCCATGCCCAGGGAAAACCCATCGGGGCCCTCTGCATCGCGCCCGTGATACTCGCCAAGGTCTTCGGTCCGGAGAAACCCAGCTTGACCATCGGAAACGACCCGGGCACGGCCAAGGCCCTGGAAGCCATGGGCGCCCGCCACGCAGCCTGCGCCATCGGCAATGTGATCGTCGATAAGGACAGGCGCCTGGTCAGCACCCCGGCCTACATGCTCTCCCCGAGGATATCGGAGCTGGCCGCCGACGCGGAGAAGCTCGTGCGCGCGGTGCTGGAGCTCGCCTCCGCCCCGGCGGCCTGACCTTCCGAGCAGAATCGGGGACATGCGCAGCGCGGGAATCCTTGCCGCGACGCTCCTGGGCGCCTTCATCGCAGTGACGCCGCCCCTCTGCGAGGCGGCGGAGGCCAAGAGACCCGTGGCCGGGATCGTCTTGGCGGTCAAGGGCAAGCCGCAGGCGCAGTACCCAGCCGCCTCTGAATCAAAACGCCTCGCTAAGGGCGTGATGATCCGCGAGGGGGACACGCTCAAGACCGGGAAGGGGGATCTGCTGAGCGTGGCCCTGGTAGGCGGGCCGGACCTGCGCATCAATGAGGACTCAACTGTCGATATGGAGTCGGGCGGGGGGCGAGCGAACGCCAGCCTAAGGATCAGGAGCGGTCAGGTTTGGATGCGCACTCTTCACGGCATGTCCACGATACAGGTGCGCTCCGATCTTGCCTTGTGTTCAGTTCGCTTGTCTCAGGCGGAACTGGATGTCGAGGTGGGAGAGCGCATGACCATCAAGGTCTATAAAGGCGAAGTGGAGGTCTTCAATGACAAGGGGCGCTGGAGGCTGGGAGCCGGGGAGACCGTCCAGGTCTCCAGCGTGGACGCACCGCCCAGCGAACCCAGGGCGCTGACTGCCCAAGAACGCGGCGCCTGGCAGAAGGGCCTCGGGAAGTGATCTAGGCGACTGAGGAGGCGGCATGCTCGGCGCGGTGGCGGGGGACATCATCGGCTCGGTGTATGAGTGGGACAACGCCAAGCGCATGGATTTCCCCCTCTTTACCGTAGGATCGGATTTCACCGACGACTCGGTCCTGACCTTTGCCGTCGCCGACTGCGTCCTCAACGGACTCGAGTACGCGGCGACCCTGCGCAAGTACGCGCGCGCCTATCCCGACCGCGGCTACGGCGGCATGTTCCGCCGCTGGTTTCTCTCGGATAAGCCCGGTCCCTACCACAGCTTCGGCAACGGGTCGGCGATGCGCGCGAGTCCGATCGGTTTCGCCTACGACACCGAAGCGCGGGTGCTCGAGGAGGCGCGCAAGAGCGCGGCGGTGACCCACGACCACCCCGAAGGCATCCAGGGAGCCCAAGCCGTCGCGCTCGCGGTCTTCCTTGCCCGCACCACGAAGGACAAGGAAACGATCCGCCGATGCGTCGTCGAACGGTTCGGCTACGACCTCTCAAGGACCATCGACTCGATCCGGCCCTCCTACCGGTTCGACGTGACCTGCCGGGGCTCGGTTCCTGAGGCCATCATTGCTTTCTTGGAATCTGATGATTTTGAGGACGCCATCCGCAGGGCGGTCTCCCTGGGGGGAGACTCGGATACCATCGCCTGCATGACCGGCGGGATCGCGCAGGCGTATTACGGAGAGGTCCCTCCCGCGATAGAGCGGGAAGCGGTTAAAAGGCTTCCAATAGAATTCCTGAAGCTCTTGGCGGACTTCAACAAAGAATATCTTTAGGGAACATCCATTTTGCGGCGAGAGGATTCAAGGCGTCCCCCCGCCGCGAGACGGCGCTTGCGCGGGCTTTCGCGCCCTGCTACACTACGCGTGCCATGGCATATCGAATCTTGATCGTAGACGACTCGCCGGTCCTGCGCCTCATGCTCCAGGAGATGCTCGAAGCCCTCGGACACCAGATCGTCGCCCAAGCCGACTCCGCGGCCTCGGCCATGAAGGCTTATAAGGAACACAAGCCCCAATTGGTGACCCTGGACATATCCCTTCCGGACAAGGACGGCCTCACGGTGCTCAAGGAACTCAGGCAATCCGATCCCTCGGCCGCCGTGGTCATCATCACGGGCAACAACCAGAAGGCCATCGAGGCCCAGGCGCTGAATTCCAAGGCCCTGGGGGTGCTGCACAAGCCCTTCAACCAGGACGAACTCGCCGCGCTCATGGAGCAGGTTACGGTCCTCCTCTCCCGGCGGCGATAATCATGCTGACCTTCGGACAAAAGGAGACCTTGACCCACCTCCTCGAAGACGGGGTCGCCAAGAGTTCCCACCTGCTCGCCAAGATATCCCACACCCCCTGGGGCGTGATGTCCTCGAGCCTCAACGAGATACCCCCGGTGCGCCTGCTCTCCTGGTTCAACCGCGAGACCGAACCGCACATAGCCTCGCGCTTCAAGGCCCATTCCGATTTTCCCCTCGACATCGTGATCTCCTTCCCCCTCACCAGCGCGGAGGCCGTGACCGAAGCCTTCACCCGGCCTTTCTCGCAGAAGATGCAGAAGATCCCGGACCTGGTGCGCCTGACGGTGGGCGAGGTCTCCAACATCGTGGCGCAGGGAGCGATCGCGACTCTGGCCGACGAGTTCAAGAAGGCTTTCATCCTCTCGGTGCCCCAGACGCAGAAGGGCGCGAAAGCCGACCTATTGGGCTCCGCCCTCGAGGACTACGACGGCCGCACCGACATCCTGATGCTCTCCCACGTGGATCTCTATTCGGAGGGCCTCTCCGCCCAATGCACCATGGTCATCATGGCCAACTCCGAGGCCCTACGGCGTCTGCTGCCGATCTGACGGAACTTTTCCTTCCTCCGGGAGTCTAACGGTGGGACAACGAGGGACCATGAACATCTCCTGGCCGCGATTACTCCTATTCAGCCTGCTGGCCGCGCTCCCTGGAGCCGCCGCTCCGGCGGAGCGGCCCGTCAAACCCGCCGGCGGGGAGACGAGCTTCCAGGCCGCGGACAGGCTTTTCGACCGCGGCGAATATCAAGAGGCTTTCTCCAAGTACGAGGCTCTCTTCAAATCGGCCTCCGGCGAGGAGAGATGGAAGGCCTTCTACCGGTCCAGGGAATGCCAAGCCCTGCTCTTCCGCTACGGCGAGGCGGTGGAGAGCTACAAGAAAGAAAAGCTGCCCCAAGAGGGGCGCGCGCACGCGCGCCTGCTTCTCCTCAAGGCCGAACTTTATAGGGAATTCCTCAAGCAGTACGGGTCCTTCCAGGGCGAAGACGTCGTCGAGGACGAGAAAGAGGCCTTTCGCCGCCCTCCCTCGGAACTGCGCGCCGAGGTCGAGTCCGCATTCCAGGAGCTCTGGGATCTCCGGCGCGAACTGGCCCTGCGGCCCATCGCCGAAGAATCCTATTTCATCGACACGGCCAAGGCCGACCGCTCCGCCTATCCGACCTTCCTCGACTTCGTCGTCCTGCGCTGGGGGGAGTACCTCCTTCAGGAAAGTGAAGACTCCCAAGACAAACCCAAGCCGGAGGCCCTCGGTTTTTTTAAGGAAGATTATCCCGGAGAACCCGATACCCAGGGGCAATCCGGGGCGCTGGCGGGCGCCCTATTCGAGCAAGCCTCGCGCATCGAGGGAGCGGGGCGCACCGAAGCCAAGGAGCTTTGGCGGCTGCGCCGCCTTTTGCTTCCCTTCCAATACCCGGGAAGGGTCGCGAACCTCTCCGCCGATGCCCAAGACTCCGCCATCGCCCGGCTCAAGTCCTGGATGGACTCCTTCCAGACCTCCGCGGCCAAGTCCCGGTCGGGATTCGAAGCGGCCTCCATGCTCCGCGGCAAGAACCTCAACGACGAGGCGCTCTCGGTCTGCAAGAAGGTCCAAGCTTCCTGGCCCGGGACCTACGGCGCGGACCGTTGCGCGAGGCTTTCGGCCGAGATCCGCAGGCCGGAACTTAGCCTACAGGCGCGCACCGTGCCCCCTCCGGGAAAACAAGCCCTCACGTTGAACTCCAGGAACCTCAAGGCGATATACTTGCGGCTCTATCCGGTAACGCCCCAAGAAGCGCTGGACCTGAGGGAATGGCGCCAAGGCCTGACCTGGTCCGGCGCTCTCAACCATCTGGACCCGAAGCTCCTCTCCGGGTTCCTGGGCAGGACTCCATCCCATCGCTGGGTCGTCCCGGTCAAGGGGAGCCTCTACGAGCACTCCTCCACACAGGCCGACCTCCCGGGCCCGAAGCCCGGCCTTTATGTCGCCATGGCCTGCGGCGACGACTCTTGTGAGGCAGGGGTGTCCCTCATATCGGGAGCGTTCGTCAACGTGACCGGGATATTGCTCGTCGGTTCCGTGGGCCTCGAGGGCCGCGATAGGGACTACATCTACGACCCCGACGGTCCTCGGGAGAAGACCGCCGACGCCTTCTGGTTCTACGCCCTCGACGGCGCCACCGGAAAGCCGCTCAAGGACGCGGAGTTGGAGGTCTTCCACGGCCAGAACGGTCATTGGACGCGCCGCCATCTGGCCGTAGACGAGCTCGGCCGCTCGAAGGCCGAGGCCACGGTGCCGCTAAACGTCAACTCCTGGGCCAACTGGCAGGCGGACCCCCTGCTCTCGCACGCGGGGAGCTGGGCCTACTGGAACAACCCCGCCCATCTCGGCTTCTCGCCGCCGCCGCATGTCCAGGTCTTCGTGGAGACCGACCGGCCCATCTACCGGCCCGGGCAGAAGGTCGGCTTCAAGGTCATCGTGACTCAGCGCATCCCGCAAGGCTACAAGGCCTACGCCGGGCTCTCCGAGGTGCGCGTGCAGGCCTTGGACGCGAACTATCAGGAGCTCTACGCCCTCACCAAGAAGCCGGGCGAGAACGGCACGCTCTCGGGCGAATTCCTCATCCCCTCGGGCCGCATGCTGGGGCTCTATCAGATCCAGGCGCACATCCAAGAAGCCGGAACCTCCTTCACCGGGAACACGGCCTTCTCCGTGGAAGAGTACAAGAGGCCCGAGTTCGAGGTCTCTCTCCGGGAGCCCAAGGGCCCCTGGCGCTTGGGCAAGGACGCGGTCGTGGAGGGGGAAGCGAAATACTATTTCGGAGGGCCGGTGCCGAATGCGGCCGTGACCTACACCGTGACGCGCCGGACCTACATCCCCTGGTTCTGCTGGTGGTGGAACTGGAGGCATCCCGGAGGGGACGGCGCCGAGGTGCTGCGGGGCGAGGCCAAGACGGACGCGGAGGGGAAGTTCCGCTTCACCTTCACTCCGGAGGCCCAGGACAAGTTCGCGGAAGACCCCATGCCCGCGCGTTTCCAGGTCAAGGCCGAGGCCCGCGACGCCGGAGGCCGGACGATCGCGGCCGAACGCGAGTACACGGCGGGCAAGAAATCCCTTCTTTTCGCCATCACCCCCTCGGCCGGGTACATGTCCCGCGGCCCCTTCAAGGTCTCGGCCAAGCTCGTGAACCTAGACGAGGTCGCCGTGGCCGGCTCGGGCCGCTTCAGGGTCGCCCGCCTGGAGAAAGCTCCTTTTTCCCCGGAGGGCGGGGAGAGTTGGAGCGGGGGATTCCCCGCGAGCCCCTCCTTGGATCAGATCTACCGCGAGGTCCCCGACGACCGAACGGTCGCCGAAGGCGCCCTATCCTTTCCCGAGAAAGGGGAAGCCTCCTTCGATGTCCCGCCGCTCCCTCCGGGGGCGTACCGGCTCACGCTCACAAGCTCGGACCCGTGGGGCGGCGAGGTCAAGCAGTCCATCGTCTTGTTATCCGCGGACCCGGCGGCGGCCCTTGCGCTCGACATCGCCTCTCTGGCCCTGCCGGAGCACGCGGAGTACGCGGTCGGTGAGACGGCCCGGATACTCATGGGCTCCTCCCGGCTCAAGGAGCTCGTCCATGTCGAAGTCTGGGGCGGCAATCACCTCATCGAGCGCAGGACTCTCCCGGGTTCCGGCGGGCTGCGCGTCTTCGAGCTTCCCTTGGCCGAAGTCCATAAAGGAGGGATCACCCTGCGCTGGTTCGGGGCGCGCGACCACAAGATCCGCGCGGGCTCGGTCTCACTCCAAGTCCCCTGGAAGGAGAAGCAGTTGCGCGTCAAGCTCAAGCACGACAAGGCCCTGCTCCCGGGACAGAAGGCTTCCTGGACGCTCTTCGTCAAGGATTCAAAGGGCAAGCCCGTGGACGCGGAAGCCCTGCTCCGGGTCTACGATCGATCGCTCGAATACTACGCCAAGCAGGCCGAGGCAGGATTGGATTCCCTCTACGCCGCAAGACCCTGGCCGCAGGGTGCGCAGGGCTCCTACAACACGCTCTGGGGCGTTCAGCTCCCCGTCGATCGGGGCTGGATCAAGGCCATGCTGGAGCTCTTCGGCAAGGCGATCGCTGAGCCGCTTCCCCCGGGCCTGCGCATGAATCGCAGCCGGCTCTACCGCTACGGGAGACAAAAAGGAATATTCGCGGTGCGCGGAGCGGCCATGGAGATGATGTCCGACGCCGAAGGACTAGCAGGCGGGGCGGGCGGCGCCCTCGCCGAGATGAAGACGGCGGCGCCCGGAGCGCCTGCCGCGCAGGCGCGGGGCAAGCTGTCGGCTTCGCTTGAGAAATCGGACGGAGGGCGCAAGGATGAAACACGGGCGGCTGCGGAGCCGCCGGTGCAGGTCCGCAAGGATTTTTCGGAGACGGCGGCCTTCAGGCCGCACTTGCGCATCCGCCAGGGCCAGGGGCCCTTCTCTTTCACCGCGCCGGAGCGCTTGACCTCCTGGCGGGTCTCCGGGAGCGTGCTCACCCGGGACGTCCAGCTCGGCCGGTTCTCGGAGGAGACCGTGACGCGCAAGGAGCTCATGGTGCGCGTCGAGATGCCGCGCTTTTTGCGGGAAGGCGATGAGAGCGCGCTCAAAGCCGTGGTCCACAACGAGACGGATTCGGAGCTCTCGGGGAGCCTAGCGCTCTCGGTGTCCAGGGATAGCGACACCGTCGCCTCCTCCTTCGGCCTTAAAGACCTCGAGAGGAGCTTCACGGTCAAACCCCATTCCCTGGAGGCCTTCACCTGGAAGGTGACGGCGCCCCGGGAGCTAGGCTCCTATACCATCCGGACCGTGGCCCGCTCAGGCGAGAAGGTGGACGCCGAGGAGCGGGACCTGCCCGTTCTTCCCTCTAGGCAGAGGCTCATCGACAGCCTGGTCGTCGCCCTCAACGGCGACGCGTCCAAGCTTCTTTCCCTGAAATCCCTTACCGACAAAGACAAATCAAGGCAGGATGAGTTGGTCCAGCTCCAGATCGACCCCCAGCTCGCGCTCACGGTGCTCAACTCCCTGCCCTTCCTCGTCCATTACCCGCATGAATGCGTGGAGCAGACCCTGCACCGCTATGTGCCGCTGGCGATAGTCAACTCCCTCTATCGCCGACACCCCGCCATCGCCAAGGCCGCGGCCAAGCTCCCCAAGCGCTCGACGCTCACCCCGGCCTGGGACAAGGACGACCCCAAGAGGCTCATGCGCCTCATGGAGACCCCCTGGCTCCAGCACTCGGAAGGCGTCAAGAGCTATTGGCCGGTCCTCGACCTCTTCGACACCGCCGTCGTCACCCGGGAGGAGAGGGACGCGATGGACCGTTTGAAGTCCTCCCAGCTCCCGGACGGAGGGTTCCCGTGGTTCCCGGGCGGCAGGCCGGACCCCTATATCACGCTCATCGTGCTGGCGGGACTCGCCGAAGCCCAGCACTACGGCGTGGAAGTCCCTCAAGACATGGTGGAACGGGCATTGCGCTACTTGATGGGGGAGATGCCCAAGCATCTGAAGCCCGAGGAGGGCGAGGTCGCCCTCCTGCTGTACGCCTCTTATGTGGTGACTTCCTTCCCCCAGAAGCTCAGGGCGCTGCCGGCGTTCATGCAGGCCGGGCGCTTCGCCAAGTCCTGGCTCGATTACGCGGATAAGCACTCCGACGCCATGACGCAGCTAGGCAAGGCCTACGCGGCGTACGCCTACGGCAAACTGGGAGACAAGGCCAAGTCCGGGCTCTATCTCGACCGCGCCATGGACGGCTCGCGCGAGGACCCCATCACCGGGGTCTACTGGCAGCCGGAGAAATACTCCTGGCTCTGGTATCACGACACCGTGGAGACGCACGCCTTCCTGCTCAGGACCCTCCAGACCTTGCGCCCCAAGGACGAGCGCATACCGGGAATGGTGCAGTGGCTGCTCTTCTCGCGCAAGGGTGGGGAATGGAAGTCGACGAAAGCCTCGGCCGCAGCCATCTTCACCCTGCTCGACTTCATGAAGGGGCGCGGCGCACTGGATAAAGGCGACCTCTACTCCGTGCGCTGGGGCGACATCGCCGAGGACGTTCAGGTGGCTCCCGACGACTGGCTCGGCAAGCCCCTGCGCTGGTCCCTCGCCGGGGCCGATGCGGCCCCGGCCGGTCTCCCCAAGATCGAGAAAAAAGGACCGGGCCTGGCCTTCGCCTCCCTGACCCACATCTACACCACCGAGAAGCTCGCGGAGCAATCCGAGGACGGACTCCTGAACGTCGGCCGCAAGTTCTACCGCAGGGTCAAGGAGGGGGACTCCTATCACCTCAAGCCCCTATCGAGCGGAGACTCGGTGAAGGTGGGCGACACCGTGGAGATCCACCTCAAGATCAATACGCGCTCCCAGTTCGAGTACGTGCATCTCAAGGACCCGCGCGGCGCGGGCTTCGAGGCCGAGGAACTGCTCTCCGGTTGGAAATGGGAACAACTCGGCCGCTACGAGGAGCCGCGGGACTCCTTGACCAACTTCTTCGTCTCCTGGCTGCCGCACGGCGAGTACGTTCTCAAGTACCGCGTGCGGCCCACCACCGAGGGCCGCTACCGCGTGGGCGCCGCGGTCATCCAGTCCATGTACGCCCCCGAGTTCGCCGCGCATTCCAGCGGCTTCGAACTGGTCGTCACGGAATAATCCGGGAGCGCGTTGATTTCCATGGAAATCAAC
>CAYHRV010000046.1:0-16398 GCA_964359165.1 uncultured Elusimicrobia bacterium | reverse complement strand
CTATCAGGCGCGCCTACTCTCCGAGGGGGTGGTGCCCTATCGCGAGGCCTACTGCCAGAAGCCGCCCATGGTCTTCTTCCTCTACCGGCTCGCCTACGCGGCGCCGGGAGCGAAGGCTCAACCGGGCTCCGCCTTGCCCGCCCGCCTTCTGGCCGCCTTATTCACTTGCGCGGCCATGGTCCTGCTCTTCCTCATCACCCCTTCCGGGTGGGGAGCGGCTTCACGCCTGTGCGCCCCGGCCGCCCTCGCGACCCTGAGCGTGGAGCCCATCGGAGACCTCTTCTCCGCGAACACGGAAGTATTCCTCTGCGCCTTCCTCTCTTTCGCCGCTCTGGCTAGCCTCCGGGCCTTGAGCGAGGAGCGCGAAGGCCCCGCCATGCTCTGGCTTTTGGCCTGCGGGATTTCCTGCGGCGCGGCTTTGGCCACCAAGCAGACCGCGGCGTGGACCGTGCTCGCCTTCGGTTCCTTGGCGGCGTGGAAAATCAGGGACCCGCGTCGGCTCGGACTCTTCGCCGCGGGCGTCGCCCTCTTCCCGGCCCTTTTCGCCGCCTATTTCGCGGCGCGCGGAGGATTCGAGGCGCTCCTCGAGCAAGCTTGGACGCGGAACATGGACTATGCCTCCCTCCTCCTGGAGCCCTCCGCCCTCCGCCAACAACTCCATTGGTTCGCAGGGACTCTCCTGCCGCTCCTGCTTCGCGGGGATTGGCCTTTCTATCTACTGACGGTCTTCGCCCTGGCCGGGACGCAGGCCCGCGGCGCGAAGCCCGTCGAGGTCCTGGCGGTTCTTTGGCTGGCCGCTTCCTGGATCGGAGTCTGCGCGGGCCTGTATCTTTTCCCGCACTACTTCCTGCAGGCGGCGCCGCCCTTGGCGCTTTGCGCCGCGCTCGGCGTTCAGCGGCTCCACCTCAAGAGCGCGAGGCTCGGGGCCGCGGCGGCTCTTTTCGCCTGCCTTTGGCCCGCCCTGACGTGGGGACGGACGTTCTTCGTGGACACGCCCCAAGTCACCGCCGGACGGATACTCTTCCCCAACCCGCTCTATGAATCCACCGCGGTCGGAGAATACATACGGGAACATTCCTCTCCCCAGGACCGGGCCTATGTCTTCGGCTCCGAGCCCCAGATCTACCTGCACGCGGGACTGCGCGCGGCGACCCGGCACATCTATGTCTTCCCCCTGACCCTCTTCCCCAGGGGCATGGAAGACATCGAGCGCGAACTCTCGGAGCTTCGGGGCCGACCGCCCAGGTTCATCGTATACGTCGACATACCGGCCTCCACCCTGGTCGCCTCCGCGCCGGGGGAAAGGTTCCGCGAGGGCATTCGGGACCTGCTCCAGCGGCGCTACCGCCTCCTCCGCGTGGCTCCGGTCGCCGCGGGCAGACCCGCGCCGACGCCCCAACGCAACTCCAGAGGGGGCGCGGCGCCGGACCCTCCGGGTCCGGCGCGCCTGGGGGCGGCCGCCCGAGGGGTAACCCGAGGAAGTGCCGCCTCCGAGGGCTTGGGGGCGGCCGAGCGGGCCGGCCCGGCGGAGTTCGGGCGGGAAAGCCTCCTCCTCTTCGAATTGATACACTCTCCCGGATGAAACTGCACGTCATCACCTTCGGCTGCCAGATGTCGGAGGCGGACGGCTCCGAGCTCTCCCGGCCCCTGCTCGGCCGCGGCTTCACGCCCACCCCCGAGCTCTCGGAGGCCGACGCCGTGATCGTCAACACCTGCAACGTGCGCCAGCACGCCGAGGACAGGGCCGTCTCGGCCATCGGCCGCCTGCGCGAATGGAAGGAGGAGCGGCCCGAGCGCTTCCTCATCGTAGCGGGCTGCGCGGCCGAGCGCATCGGCGGCTGGCTGAGCAAGCGCTTCCCCTTCGTGGACCTGGTCGTCGGCGCGCGCTCCCTGGACCAGTACCCGCGGCTCCTCGAAGAGGCCCTGCGCCGCCGCTTCGATTGGCTCTTGGAGAACGAAGGCGCCTGGGGCGAGGACTCGCCCCAGGCGGCTCCCTCCCCGGTCTCCGCCTTCCTGACCGTCATGCGCGGCTGCAACTATTCCTGCTCCTACTGCATCGTCCCCTCGGTGAGGGGACGGGAGAGCTACCTGCCCTTCGACCGGGTCATGGAGGAAGCCCGCCGCCTGGCGGAGGGCGGGGCGCGCGAGCTCATGCTGCTCGGGCAGACCGTCAACAGCTACCGCGACCCCGGGGGCCGGGGGGATTTCGCGGACCTCCTGCGCGCCGTCGCCGCCGTCCCGGGCGTCCTGCGCCTGCGCTTCATGAGCCCGCATCCCTTTTTCGTGAACGAGCGAATGGCCCGGGCCATGGCCGAGACTCCCCAGGTCTGCCGCCATCTGCATCTGCCCGCGCAATCGGGCTCAGACCCCATCCTCAAGGCGATGCGCCGCAACTACACGCGCGCGGAGCTCTTATCCAAGACCGCCGAACTGCGCCGCCAAATGCCGGATCTCGAGCTCAGCTCGGACTTCATCGTGGGCTTCCCGGGGGAGACCGAGGAGGACTTCGCCCTCACCCTGACGCTCGCCGGGGAGATGGGCTTGTCCGCGGCATACTGCTTCAAGTATTCCCCGCGCGAGGGCACGCCGGCCTTCGCCGCGGGCGATCCCCTGCCGGAGGCGGTCAAGGAGGAACGCCTGGCGCGGCTCCTCGACCGGGTGGGGGAACTTACCCGCGCGGCCCTGCGTTCCTGGCAGGGAAGGAAGGTAAGCGTGCTCCTGAGGAGCCCCGACACCGGCCGCACGGCCCACCACTTCAACGCGCGGCTCGATGAGCCCGGCGTACCCGGCTCCGCGGTGGACGCCGTCGTCACCGGCGCCACCGACACCGCGCTGAAGTGCTCGGCCAAGATTGCGCTTGCGCGGCGGGAGCGGTCCGTGGTAGAGTATTGACCGCATGATCCACAAGAACGGCAAGAGCGCCAGCGAGCGCCGCAGGCACCGGCGCTTCGCGGTCGTCACCGACCTCGTCGAGCCCATCGTCCTGCGCTACGCGATGCCCAAGGGCTCCAAGGTCAAGGACTCCGTCCCCTTCCATCTCAAGACACAGCCGGCCATCCTCACCGACCTCTCCGCCGGCGGGATGTCCCTGGTCACCTTCCTCGCCCCGCCGCATACCAAAGTCTTCAAGATGACGCTCACCATCCCGGGCCTCAACAAACTGCCCATCGAGGGCCGCGTCGTCCGGGTCGTCAAGAAGGGCGAGACCTTCAGCGTGGGCATCGAGTTCGTCCGCATCGCCGAGAAGTACCGCAAGCAGATCAACCGCATGGCCGAGGACGACAACGACTGCCAGACCCGCCTCTCCCTGGGCCTGCCGGAAGCCTGCGTGCCCGACTGCTCCTTCCACCTGATGTGCTCCAAGACGCAGAAAGCCCCGCATTGGCCTCCCCGAGCGTAGAAAAAATCATCTGCATCGTCGGACCGACCGCCTCCGGAAAGACGGACCTCGCCCTGAGACTCGCCCCCCGCATCGGCGGGGAGCTCGTGTCCGCGGACATGGGGCAGATGTACCGCGAGCTGGACGCCGGGACGGCCAAGCCGCCCGGGTCGTGGGCGGGGGGGGTCTATGCGAGCGCGGGGGTCCCCATCCACCTGGTGGACATCCTCGACCCCTCCGAAGCCACCGACGCCGGGCGATTCGCCTCCCTGGCCGGAAAGGCCCTCCGCTCGATCCTCGAGCGCGGCAAGCGCCCCATCCTGGTCGGCGGCTCGGGACTGTATCTGCGGGCCCTCATCGAAGGGCTCGACCCCTTGCCCCCGCGCGACCCCGCTCTTAGGGAACGCCTCCAAGCCCTGGCCGAGAGCCGCGGCCGGCCGTGGCTCCATCAGGAGCTGGCCCGCCGAGACCCCGTCGCGGCGGCCCGCATCCCGGGCAACAACCTCCAGAGAGTCGTCCGGGCCCTGGAGATCTGCGAGCTCACGGGAAAGCCCGCCTCCTCCCAGCGGACCTCCGCGCGCCGCGAACCCTTGCTCGACGCGTCCTATATCGGGCTGAAGCTGGATAGGAGCGTCCTTCTCGACCGTATCGCGCGGCGCGCGGCCTCGATGTTCCCCGAGATGATCGCCGAGCTGCGCCGCCTGGTCCCCTCCCGCTTCACGGGGACGGAGCCGGGCTTCCGCGCTCTGGGCTACCCCCAGGCGCTCGCCTGCTCCCTAGGGGGGATGTCCGAGGCAGAGGGCCTACGCTCCATGATCGCCGACACCTCGGCCTACGCCAAGAGGCAGGCCACTTGGTTTCGCCGCCAGACCCCGGCCGCCTGGCTCGAGCCCGAGACCGCCTTGGAAACCGCCCTCAAGTTAGCAGCCCATGCTTGAGACCCGGATACTCGAGCGCGCGGTGCTCGTGGGCGCCGCCCTCAAGACCGAGGACCCGCTCGTCTCGGAGGCCAGCCTCCTCGAGCTTCAACGCCTGACCGAGACGGCGGGCGGGGCCGTGGCCCGGACGCTCACCCAGCGGCTGGACCGGTTCCAGCCCTCCTCCCTCATCGGGCAGGGGAAGATCCTCGAAGTCGCCTCCGCGGTGCGCGAGGAGGGTTCGCGCACCGTCATATTCGACACGGAGCTCACCCCGGCCCAGCAGAAGAACCTGGAGGCCGCCCTCGGCGCCAAGATCGTCGACCGCACCCGGCTCATCCTCGACATCTTCGCCCGCCGCGCCCGGACCAAGGAGGGGGAACTGCAGGTCGAGCTCGCCCAGCTCTCCTACATGCTGCCCCGCCTCACCGGAGCCTGGCGCGGCTTCTCCCAGCAGGTCGGCGGCATCGGCACGCGCGGTCCCGGCGAGCGCAAGCTCGAATACGAGCGCCGCCACATCCAGCGCCGGATCGAGCATCTGCGCTCGGACATCGCCCGCATGGAGACCGACCGCGCGGTCCAGCGGCGCAAGCGCCTCTCCATCCCGGTCCCGGCCGTGGCGGTCATCGGCTATACCAACGCGGGCAAATCCAGCCTGCTCAACCGGCTCACGGGGCCCGCGGCCAAGGAAGTCTACGCCGACGACAAGCTCTTCGCCACGCTCGACCCCACCACGCGCCGCGTGCGCCTGCCCAAGGGCGGCTGGGCCGTCTTCACCGACACCGTGGGGTTCATCTCCAGGCTCCCGACCGCCCTCATCGCCGCGTTCCGCTCCACGCTCGAGGAGGTCTCGCGGGCCGACTGCCTACTGCACCTGGAGGATTCCTCCGCCCCCCGCCTGCGCGAGCAGCGGGAGACGGTGCTGGGCGTGCTCCGGGAGCTTTCGGCCGGGGACATCCCGCGCGTGAGCGCGCTCAACAAGGCCGACCTTCTCCCCGCGTCCGCCCGGCGCGAGCTCCTCCAGGAAGATCCCCAGCGCCATCTGGTCTCCGCACTGACCGGCGAGGGCGTCGAGCGCCTCCTCTCCCGCCTCGAGACCGTGCTCGAAGGGCGCTGGGTCCTGCGCGAGCTCACCCTGGAGCACTCCGAGAGCCGCCTCATCGGCGAGATACACCGAGTCGCCCAGGTAGTGGGCCGCTCGGTCCGGGGTGGACGGCTCTCCCTGCGGCTGCGGGTCACTCCCGAGAATTGGTCGCGCCTGCTCAGCCGCCTCGACCGCTGACGCTCTCCCCGGCGCTTATTGAAAATGTAACATCCCCCTGCTATATCCTTGAGAGCGCCCCCGCACGGGGCGTCGGCCCATGGCCCAAGAACCGGAAGAAAAAAAAGGCGAAGTCCGCGTCGAACTCGGCGAGGTCGACGCGATCAACAACCTCGATACCGCTCGGATGGCCCTGCGCTGGGCCCTCGAGCGGCTCCACTCCCTGGAAAAGCTCAAGGCGGAACTCGCCGAATCCGCGGAACTGAAGACCCGGCTCCACGCCGAGGCGGAGGGGGAGAAGGCCGCCCTCGCGCGGACCCTCGCTCAAAAGGAGCTCGACGGCCGCCGCCGGGAGCTCTATTATCAGAAACTCGAGGAGTTCGTCTCCCTGCGCCTGGCGGGACAACTCGACGCCAAGGCCCTCATCGAGCGCGATGTGGAGACCTCCAACCTCCTGGAATTCCTCCAGCATAGGCAGGCGACGCTCGAAAAAGAATACGCGGCCAAGCGCGAGGACCTCGAGCGGGAATATCAGCGCCTGAGAGTCGAGGCGGCCCAGGACTCCAGCCGCCGTTTGCAGGAGGAGGAGGCCGGACTCGCCCAGCGCCGCAAAGCCCTCGAGAAAGAGCATCTCTCCACCGGCTCCGAGCTCCGGGAAAGGGAGAGCGTCCTGCGCAAGGAGGAGCTCTCCCTCGAGGAGCGGCGCTCCCGCTTCTCCGAATTCTACAAGTCCCAGCGCGCGGAGCTCGACGAAGGGTTCCGGGACCTCCAGGAAGAGGCCGCGGAGCGCGCCGACATCCGGGTGCGCAAGGCCGAGGAACAGTACCAACGGCGGCTCTCCGAGAAAGAAGCCGCCTGGACCCTGGAGCGGGACACCCTTTCGACGGCCCTGAGCGAGTGGCGCCGCAAAGCCGAGGAGCTCTTCTCCCTCACCCAGGAGTTCGAGCGCCGCAGCGCCGCGGCCGAGGAGGCCTCGGCGCTAGCGCGCAAGGCCGCGGATTTCGAGCGCACCCGCAGGGAGGAGAGCCAGCGCGCCTCGGAGGCGGAGAAAGGGGCCTTGGTCCCCAGCCTCGAGCTCTGGAAAGCCAAGGCCCAGGAGCACATCGCCCGGGCCAACGACCTGGAGAGGAAGATCGCCACCGTGGAGGCCGAACTCGTCAAGGCGCGCGACCGCATCTCCAACGGGGAGGCCCATCTCGAGTCCCTCCAATCCTCCTGGGAGCAGGAGAGCCTCATGCTCTCCTCGGAACTGCACCAATGGAAGCGCAAGTCCGAGGAACAGCTCGAGCGCTCCCTGGAGTCCGGCCGCCGCCTGGAAGCGGCCCAGGCCGAGAGGACGCTCGCCCAGACCGCGGCGGAGTCCGAACGCGCCCGCTCCGAGGCCCGCCTTAAGGAATGGGAGCAGCGTCAAGCGGGCCTGCTCGCAGAGCAGGCCCGCTTGACCCAGGAAAATTCCTCTTGGAAAATCCGCGCCGATGCGCAGTTCTCCAGCATCTTGGACCTGGAAAAGAAGATCTCCTCCTTAGAAGAGCTGGCCAAGCTGGCTCAAAACGCCGCACAATCCGAGCGGAGCCAGCTCGAGGCCCGCCGCGCCGAATGGGAACAGGAGCGGGCCGGCCTGCTCAAAGAGCAGGCCCGTTTGACCCAGGAAAACTCCTCCTGGAAGATCCGCGCCGAGGAGCAGCTCTCCCGGGCCCTGGCCCTCGGGCGGAAACTCGCCGAGGCCGAGGCCGAGGCGAGGCTCCTGGAGAACGCCGTGCTCGCCGAGAGCACCCGATCCCAATCCTTGCAGAAAGCCTGGGAGCAGGAGAAAGATAGCCTCTTAAAGGAAAGAGAGCTCCTCTCCTCCCAGGCCGAGGCCTGGAAGGGGCTGATGGAGGAGCAAGCCTCGCGCTGCAGGGAGCTCGAGCGCGAGCTTTTCGAGACGCAGGAGACCTTGGCACAATCGCGAAATACGGTGGAGATGAAGGACGCCCAGCTCCAGGCGCAGGCCGCCGGCTGGGAGTCCGAACGGTCGGCTCTCCAGAACGAGGCCGAGCTCCTCTCCGGCGCGATCCAGGGAGGCAAGTCCCGGGAGGAACAGCTCCGGGCCCGCGTACTGGAAGCCGAGCGCCGGCTCTTCGAGTCCGAGGAGTCCCTTTCCGGGGCGCGCGGGGAGGAGGCGCGCGTGCGCTCGCATCTCGAGTCCGAGCGCACAGGCTGGGAGAAGGAGAGCGCCGAGCTCCTGCGGGAGAGGGAGGTCCTGCTGGCCGAGGCCGAGCAGTGGCGCCGCAAGCATCAGGAACAGCTCGCCAAGTCGCTCGAAGTCGAACGCGCGCTGGCCCAGGCCAAGGAGGAGGCCGCCCAGGCCCCGCGTCCCGCTCAGATCGAGAACGCCCAGCTCAAGGCCCGGCTCGATTCCTGGGAGAAGGAGAAGGCCGCCCTCTTCCCGGAGCTCGAGCAATGGCGCCGCAAGGCCGACGAGCAATTGGAGCGCTCCCTGTCCCTGGAACACAGGCTCGTGGCGGCGCAAGAGGAGCTTTCCCGCGCCCAACGGCCGGCCGAACTGCGCCAGGCCCAGCTCGAGGGGGAACGGGAGGCGTTCACCCAGGAACGCGCCGCCCTCTCCAAGGAGCTCGAGGAGTGGAAGGAGAAGAGCCGGGAACAGCTCGCGCACTCCTTGGAGCTCGAACGCAGGCTTGCCGCGGCCCGGGAAGAAGCCCTTCACGCGCAGAGCTCGGCCGAGCGCCATCAGGAGAGGCACGCGGCCCTGGAGACGCGCTGGGCCCAAGAGATCTCGCGTCTCCTGCTCGAGCTGCATGTCAATCAGAAGAAGATGCAGGACCAGTTCCATCTCATGATGGATTTGGAAGCCCGGGTGGCCTCCGCGCAGCAGGCCGCGGCGTCGGCGGCCGCTCCCATCGAGCTCAAGAACGCGGCCCTCGAAGCCCAGCGCCAGGCCTGGGAAGCGGAGAAGGCGGTGCTCCTCCCCCAACTCGAGGATTGGAAGGCCCGGGCCCAGGCGCACTTCACCCGGCTCACTGAGCTCGAGACGCGGCTCGCCTCCGCGCAGACCCAGCTCGCCGAGGCCGTGGAGCCCGGACGACTCCACGACGCCCAGTGGGAAGGGCGGCGCAAGACATGGGAGGGCGAACGCGCCGCGCTCCTGGCCGAGCGCGCCGGGCTCTCCTCCGAACTCGAGGATTCCCGCCGCCGCTCGCTCGACATACAATCCCAGGTCCTGGAGCTCGAGCGCAAGCGCGCCGCCTCCCTGGAAGAGGCTCAGCACGCCCAGAGCGCGGCCGAAAGGCAAAAGGAGCGCCATGCCTCCCTGGAGACGCGCTGGGCCCGGGAGATCTCGGGTCTGCTCCTCGAGCTCCATGCGGGCGGGGAAAAGACCCGGAGTCAGTTCGAAACCATCCTTGACCTCGAGAATCGGCTTACCGCTTCCGATGAAGAGAACCAGAAGCTGAAGTCCAGCCCCGCGGCCCTCAAGAGCGTCCGCCTCGAGGAGCGGCGCAAAGCTCTCGAAGACGAGAAAGCCGGATTGATCCTGGAGCTCACCCAATGGCGGCAGATGGCCGACGAACACGCGGCCAAGACCCTGGAGCTGGAACGCAAGCTGGTCATCGCGGAACAAGAGCTGGGCAGGAGCCGCCAGTCGGCTCGCATCGAGGAGTCCCGCCTCCAAGCCCAGAGGCAGGCGCTGGAGGAAGAGAGGTCCCGCCTGGGTCCGGAGCTGGAGAAATGGAGGCAAGAGGCCGCCCTGGGCGCCGAGCGCCTCACGAAGATCGAGGCGGAGCTAGCCGCGGCGCGCGAGGAGGCGCGAAGAGGGCTCCGCCCGCTCAAGACCGAGAATTCCGCCCTCGAGAGCCGGACCAAGGCCTTGGAGGCCGAGCGGGACACCCTGGCCTCCGAGATGGATTTCTGGAAGAAGAGCGCCGCGCAGCAGTCAAGTCGCCTGCTCGAACTGGAGAAGACCCTGACCTCCCTCCAAGAGGAAGCCGAGTCTCACTCCTCTCTGCGTCAGGAGAAATCCGGCTGGGAGGCCCAGCGCAAGGGGTGGGACCAGGAACGGACCGCTCTCGCCGCGGAGCGCGAGCGCCTGGACCGCGAGATTCAACGCTGGCGCGCGGACGCCCAGGAGCATCTCGGGCGCTCCGAGGACCTCTCCCGGAAACTCTCCGGCGCGCAGGAGGGCGAGCGCTCGGCCCGGGACGAAGCGGCCCTCGAACGCGAGCGGGCTCGGCGCGAGCGCGAGGATTGGGAGTCGGAGAAGTCCGCCTTGCTCAAGGAGCGGGAGCGGCTCGCCGCGGCGGCGGTCCAATGGCGCGAGCGCGCAGGGGAGCATTCCGAGCGCAGAGCCGAGTTGGAGAGCGGCCTGGCCCAGGCGCAGGGGCGGGAGGACGCCCTTCTTAGCCGGGAGCGCGAGCGCTTCATCGCCGAACTCTCCTCCTGGCGCCTGAAGGCGCAGGAGCATCTGGCCAAGGCCCAAGAAATGGGCCAACGACTCGCTTCCTCCGAGAAATCCGCGGAGTTCGCCAAGAGCGCGGCCCAGCTCGAGCATGCCCAGCTCGAAACCCTGCGCGAGATGTGGGAACAGGAGAAATCCATCCTGACCCAGGACCAGATCACGCTCAACTCCGAGTTCCACGAGCTCAAGGGCAAAGCCGATGAGAACGCCTCCAAGCTCCATGAGACGGAACGCAAGCTGGCCCGGGCCGAGGAAGAAGCCGCCCAAGCCAAGCGTCCGCTGGAAGCGAAGACCGCCCGGCTGGAAGCCCAGCGCCAGGCCTGGGAAGCGGAGAAGGCCTCCCTGCTCCAGGAACAGGCCCGCCTCGCCGCCGAGAACGAGCGCTGGCGCGCCAAGGCCCAGGACCATTCGACCCGAAGCCAGGAACTCGCCCACCGCCTGGCCGACGCGGACAAGGCGGCGGAACTCGCCCGCAGCGCGGCGCAGATCGAACACGCCCAGGCCGAGAGACTTCGGGAGATCTGGGAGGCTGACAAGAAACTCCTCCTGCAGGACCACATCCTCCTGACCTCGGACCTCTTGGAGCTCAAGGGACGATCGGAAAGCCATTATTCGGAGAGCCGGGAGCTGGAACGCGCCCTGTCGGCGGCGCGCTCGGAATTGGAGCAGGCGCGCCGCCCCTTGGAGGTCGAGACCGCGCGCCATGAGGCCGAGCGCACCGCCTGGGAGGCCGAGCGGGAATCGCTCGTTCATTCCCACGACTCCCTGCGCGCGGAACTCGAGCGCTGGCGCGGCCAGGCGCAAAGCCACCGGGAGCGTCTGGCGGAACTCGACAGCGCCCTGACCTTGGCCCAGGAGGAGCTCGCGAGCCGGGATTCTCCGCTGCGGAGCAAGGCCGAGGAGTTGGAAGCCCGGCGAAACTCCTGGGAGAACGAGCGGGCTTCCCTGCTTGAAGAGGGAAAACGCCTCGGCTCGGAACTGGAATCCTGGAAACTCAAGGCCCAAGAGCAATTGACGCGCTCTCAGGAGCTAGGACAGAAGCTCCTCGCTGCGGAGGAGACCGCGAAACTGGCCGAGGAAGCCGTCCGCCTGGAGCAGGCCCAAGCCGAGACCCTCAAGGGAACATGGGAACAGGAGAAAGCGTTCCTGCTGAGGGAACAAGAGCGCCTGGACACCGTCCTCTCCGACTGGAAGCTCCAGGCCGCCCGGCACGCGGAGCGCCGGGCCGAGGTGGAACGACGCTTGATCGCCAGCGAGGAGAGTTCCCACGCCGCCCAGCGGTCGACGGAGGCGAAGGACGCACGGCTGGAGACCGAGCGCCTGGATTCGGAGAAGGAACGCGCGCGGCTGGACTCGGAGCTGGAGCGCTGGCGCGCTCAGGCGGTCGAGCAGGTCGCCCGGTCCCAAGACCTGTTGAAGAGGCTTTCCGCGGCGGAGAACGCCGCCGCGACCGCCCGCGGCGCGGCGGACATAGCCGAGCACGCCGTCGAGCTGGAGCGGGCGCAATCTGAGACCCAGCGCCGGCTCTGGGAGGCCGAGAAAGCCTCCCTGCTCCCGGCCCTGGAACGCTGGAAAGCCTCAGCCGAGGAGCAATCGGGGCGCACCGTGGAATTCGAGCGCCGCCTGGCCGCGGCCGAGGAAGAAAAGATCCGGCTCCAAGGCCTTTCCGAGGCCAAGGGAGCGCGGCTCGAGAGCGAACGCGCGGCCCTGCTCCGGGAGACCCTGTCCCTGAGGGAGGAACTCGACGCCTGGAGGAGCCGCCTTCAGGAGCAGACGGAGCGGTCCTTGGAGATCGAGCGCAAGCTGGGCGCGGCCCAGGAGGCGGCCCTCCACGCCGAGAGCTCGGCCCAACGGCATCAAGAACGCCACGCCTCCCTTGAAACCCAATGGGCGCGGGAGATAGGGCGCCTCCTCCAGGAACTGCGCCAGAGCCAGGACAAGACGCGCTCCCAATTCGACCTCATCGTGGACCTCGAGAAGCGCCTCAACGAAGCCGTCTCGCCCCCCAAGCCGCCGCGACGCAAGAAGTGAAATAGCCTTCCCGGCAAGGCGTATGCTACACTAATCCCCACGGCAAGGAATCCGCCTGGCGGATTCCTTGCCGTGCGCGGATGGAACCCTCGACCTTAGCCGTCGCCGCCGTCTCCTATCTCGCCGGAGCCGTCCCCTCGGGCTACCTCATCTCCAAACGCCTCAAGGGCGTGGACATCCGCGAACTCGGCTCCGGCAATCCCGGAGCCGCGAACGTATACCGGATGGTCGGGACGGCCGCCGGGACGGCCACCTTGGCCGCGGACGCGCTCAAGGGCTTTTTGCCCGTGCTCATGGCACGCCGCCTCCGCGCGCCGGAGGACCCTATCCTCATGGCGGCCTGCGGCGCCCTGGCCATCGTAGGCCATGTCTGGACCGTATTCCTCGGATTCCGGGGGGGGAAGGGAGTCGCCACCTCGGCCGGCGTCTTCGCCGCCCTGCTGCCCGTGCCCATGGTCCCTACGGTGCTGGTCTTCGTCGCGGGGACGGCGCTGAGCGGGCACATCTCCGTGGGGTCGATGCTGGGAGCCCTCGTCCTGCCCTTGACCGCTTTCCTGTACGGCTCCCCCGCTCCCCTGAGCGCGCTGGCCCTCGCCGCCTGCCTCTTGATCCTCATCCGGCACATCCCCAACCTGAAGCTCTTACTGGGACGAACTTGAAAAATACTAGAAAGTACAATAGAATCTGCGTGCTGGGCGGCGGGCTATGGGGCACGGCCCTGGCCAATCACTTGGCCCATCGGGGATCTTCCATTCGGCTTTGGGAGGTATTCCCCGAACTCGCCGGACGATTGGAGGAGTCGAGGCGGCATCCGCATATCCCCGGCTTGAAGCTGAGCCCGGGCATCCGGGTCACCTCGAGACTGGAAGAAGCCGCGGCGGAGGCGTTCGCGATCCTGGTCGTCCTGCCTTCGACGGCGGTGCGCCAGACGGCGCGGGCGCTAAGGCCCTTGCTCGACGCTCGATCGGCGCGTCCGGCGATCGTCAATGCGTCCAAGGGCGTGGAGCGCGGGAGCCTGCGCACCATGGGAGAGGTCCTCATCGAGGAATTGCCGGACTTGGACGGCCGGGTCTTCACCCTCTCCGGCCCGAGTTTCGCCCGGGAGGTGGTGCGGGGGACGCCGACGAAGCTGGTCTTGGCCGGGCCCTCGGGCAGGCTGGCCGGGGAATTGCGCGCCCTGCTCGACGGGGGCGCGATCCGGGTGGAAGGGAGCCTCGACCGGACCGGGGTGGAGTTGGGCGGTTCGCTCAAGAACGTGATCGCGGTCGGCTGCGGCATCTTGGACGGCCTGATCGCGGCGGCCGGAGGCAAGGCGCAAGCCGGGGCCGCATCAGGGAGCGTAGCCCAGCCCGGAGCGAACACGAAGGCCGCTCTCATCGCCCAGGGGATCGGCGAGATGGGCCGCCTCATCGAACGCCTGGGCGGAAGACGGGAGACGATCTACGGGCTCTCGGGCCTGGGGGATTTGATCGCGACGGGGACCTCCCCGGAGTCGCGCAACCGGCTCCTGGGGGAAAAGCTCGGCTCGGGGAAGAGCCTGCGCCGGGCGCTCAAAGAGATACCGACGGTGGCGGAGGGGGTCGAGTCCGCCCAGAGCGCCCATGAGTTGCTCCACTCCTGCGGGCTGCGCGCGCCCCTGCTGGAGGCGATCTGGGGGACGATCCACCGGGGGCGTTCTCCCCGCGGGGTGCTGGCGGCGCTGGGATTTTCAAGGTAACGGACGATGGCGAAGAAAGAAGAAGACAAGACGGACCCGACCGACAAGGAAGTCAGGATCTACTCCCTGGCGACCACGGTCAACGAGTGCATCGTGTTCCTCGAGGAGGCGCACGGCAACCGGCTGCTGCCCATCTGGATCGGCCTCGCCGAAGGCCAGGCCATCGCCATCCGCTTCTCGGGCATCGTCCTGCCCCGGCCGCTGACCCACGACCTCCTGCTCTCCTCCATCAAGACCCTGGGCTGGAGCGTGGAGAAGATCGTGGTCACCGACCTCAAGGAGAACACCTTCTACGCAAGCATCCACCTCAAGCGCAGCGCCGAGGAGCGCGTCGTGGACTCCCGCCCATCCGACGCCATCGCCGTCGCCGTACGCGCGGGCTGCTCCATGTTCATCAAGGAGCGCGTCTTCGAGCGCTGCCAGGTCCTGAGCAAACCCATCAGCGAGGACGAGGTCAAGAAGTTCAAGGACGAGCTCAAGAGCCTCAAGCCCGAGGACATTTTCAAGGACCTCCAAAAGAAGGATCCCAAGGAATCGCCGGAGAAGAAAAAGAAGGAGGAAGGCCCCGGCGGCCAGGACAAAAAGGATGAATAGACTCGACATCATCAAGGCGGTCGCCAAGGTGCTCTCGACCAAGGGAGAAGCCGCCCGCGCGGTGGAGACCACCTTCGAGATCATCAGGGACTCCCTGAAGAACGGGGACAAGGTCGTCATTTCCAACTTCGGGACCTTCCGCGTCAAGACGCGGCAGGCGCGCCAAGGGCGCAACCCCAAGACCGGAGAGGGCGTCGCGGTCCCTCCGCGCCGGGGCGTGCGCTTCAAGGCGTCGAAGAACCTGCTGGCGTGAGATTGGAACGGCCTCCGCTCCCGGACCGGGAGTATTTCAACATCGGGGAGGCCAGCCGGATCGCGCAGGTGCCGGTCCACACCTTGCGCTATTGGGAGTCGAGCGCCCGCCTGCTGCGCCCGATCCGCCGGGAGAGCGGGCATCGGC
This sequence comes from uncultured Elusimicrobia bacterium, assembly GCA_964359165.1. GTDB lineage: Bacteria > Elusimicrobiota > Elusimicrobia > UBA1565 > UBA1565 > CAYHRV01. The sequence goes on along the minus strand of CAYHRV010000046.1, from coordinate 1,646 downwards.
GCTACACGCGCGGGGACATGGAGACGATATTCCGGATCAAGGACCTGATCGTCCATCGTAAGATGACGATCGCCGGAGCGCGCAGGGTCCTCCTCCTGGGACGCAGGCTGGAGAAGTCCGGGGAGGGCCCATCGTCCGCGCAGGAGCGGCCGGGGGCAGCGGCGACGAAGCTCCTGCGCGAGGTGCGCGACGGGCTTAGGGAGCTCGCCGCGGAGTTGGACAGGTAGGCAGCGTCGCATCGGGGAGTGGCTCAATGGTAGAGCGCTCGCTTGGGGTGCGAGAGGTTCCGGGTTCGATTCCCGGCTCCCCGATGGGACGCTGCACGAGTACGGGGTGTAGCTCAATCGGCTAGAGCGCTTGGTTCGGGACCAAGAGGTTCTCGGTTCAAGTCCGAGCACCCCGAAGCCTTCAGGAGGCCGTTGCCGGCTGGGCGGAGACAGGGCCTTGACAGTTCAATGTCATCGTTCACTCCGCCCTTGACTTTATGATAGGATGTCAAGCCTTGACAGTTCGCGTCCATCTGCTCATCTCGGGGCGAGTCCAGGGCGTGGGCTTCCGTTGGTTCGCGCGGGAGGCCGCCGAGCGTCTGAAAGTGGGCGGCTGGGCGCGCAACCTTCCGGGCGGCGAGGTGGAAGCCGAGGCGGAGGGGGACTCCGCCGCCGTAGCGGCGTTCGTGGAGGAGATGCGCAGGGGGTGCCCGTTATCCCGGGTGGACGCGCTCGAGCGCCGCGCATGCCCTCTCGAGGGTGATGCCGTTTTTGAGATCCGTTGACTAAGAGCGGTTTTGGGGGGGAAACACCCCGGGGTTTCCCCCCAAACCGCGATAGGAGCGCCAATGCAGCCAACGACCGATTCGACGAGCCAATATTTCAAGGGCATCCAGAAGCTCGCCACCGTGGACCGCGAGGGGATGCACAAGCTCTGGAAAAAGGCCAAGCGGGGGGACAAGCAGTCCAAGACCCGCATCATGGAGTGCAACCTGCGCCTGGTGGTCCCCATCGCCAAGAAATACCATCGCCAGGGCACGGAGTTCCTGGACCTCATCGAGGAAGGCAACCTCGGCCTCATGCACGCCATCGACAAATTCGAACCGTCGAAGGGCTACCGCTTCTCCACCTACGCCTCCTACTGGATCGAACAGTCCATCCGCCGCGCGGTGGAGGAGCAGTCCAAGACCATCCGCATCCCTCCCCACGCCTGGGAGGCCCTGCGCAAATGGCTGCGCGAATGGGAGAAGATGCACGCGGTCCTGGGGCGCGACCCAACGCTGGCCGAGATGGCCAAGAAGATGCACTGGACCGCGCGTCAGGTGCGCGGGGTCCTGGACGCGGCCGAGGCCGCCAAGGGCATCGGGTCCCTGGAGAACCCCATCGAGAGCGAGGACGACAACCTGACCATGGAGGACATGATCTCCGAGTCCACCTCCCAATCCCCGGAGAACCTCATCTCCATCCTCAAGCTCCACGACGAGCTCCAGCAGGCGCTCCTCGAGATCGGCGACCGCGAGCGCATCATCCTGGAACTGCGCCACGGCCTGACGGGGCAGTCCCCGATGACGCTCGAGGAGGTGGGCAAGCGTTTGAAGCTCTCGCGCGCGCGCATCCGGCAGAGCGAGGAGCGCGCCCTTCTGCGCCTTCGGCGCGTGG
>CAYHRV010000045.1:0-17066 GCA_964359165.1 uncultured Elusimicrobia bacterium | reverse complement strand
ACTTGCAGCTTCAACTGGCGTTTTAGAAGAAATTTTATTGGGACAGCTGTGGGCCGAAAGGCCCAGCCCGGGATGGGACTTTGGTGCCTGGAAGCGCGGTCTCTCCGGGGGCAAACTTACCCTAATAGTATGGACTGTGTGCATGGGTATTTGGGATAATGCCCGGCACGGGTGAATCTATGAAAACCACGCTTCGCATCCTCTGTTCGTCGCTCATCCTCTTGAACAGCGTTCCCTTTTCGGCGCTGGCCGCCGGTCCGGGAGCCGTCAAGAAAGAAGACAAGGGGCGGATATGGGACTCCCGCCAGTCCTGGTCGTCCTGGCCGGCCGTCTACATCGACGGCAAGGATTACTATTGCCACATCAGCGAATGCGGCCCCAAGGCTTCCCTGTTCTCGAAGAAAGGCGCGCGGGTCCCCCTGTTCATCCTCGACAAACGCTCGAAGGACGCCAAGGACCCCAACATCACCGTCATCGAGCCCAAAGCCACCCCGTACTCGCTGGTGCTTGGAGAGGAGGGGAGGACTTACGCAGTGAAGACGGTCTCGCCGGGCAAGGAACTGCGCACCGCGACCCGGATCACCTATGAATCCTGGACCGCGCCGAATTCCTCGGTGCTCGTCAAAGCCCCGAGACCCGAGGCCCCCAAACCGGAAGTGAAGCCCGGCGCCAAGCCCCAACCCAAGCCCGGAGTGAAGCCTCCGGCCAAGCCGGGACGCAAACCCGGAGCGAAACCGCAGCCTAAACCCGAAGTCAAGCCGAACCCGGACCCCGCGGCCAAGCCTGAACCCAAACCCGAGCCCAAACCCGAGGGCAAGCCTGAAGCCAAGCCCGATCCGGCGGCCAAGCCCGGGACCGAGCCCGTTCCTGGGAAAGCCCCGGAGCTCTCGCCCGTCGAGAAATCCATCCAGGATTGTCTCGGCAAGGCGGCTGGGTCCCAAGAGGCCAAGCCGGGCCAGGACAAGCCCGAGAAGGCGCCGGTGGACTTGAAGACCAAGCTCTCTCCGGACGAATACTCCGAGTATCTGACCCTTCTGGGGAAGATGCGCGGCCCCAAGGGAGCGGCTCTCGCGGGCAAGGACAAGGAGCGTTGGGAAGCCCTCCTGAAGAAGGCCGGCGTCTCGGATGGCAAGACCCTCGGCGCGACCGCTACGGTGGTCAAGCCCATCGAGCCTTCATTCAACCCGGAGGCGGCCGTGAAGGCCGTCGGAGAATTCCTCGACGGGAAGACCTCGGACCCGAAGCTCAAGGAATGCCTGGCCTCGATCCAGAAGACCGACCTGACGGGGTACTATTGCGCGGCCAACCCCGGGAAGCTCCCGCATTGCGCGGCGAAGAAAGAAGATCCTTTCGCGATCTTCGCCGACGGGAAAGAACGCGGCCTGGCCGAATGCGCGATCAAGAACCCCAAGGACAGGACCCCCGAGTTCATCGAGGACGTCAAAAAGGGCCAGGACGCCGCCTTGGCCAAGTGGCGCGCCGAGGCCGTCAAAGCGGCCCAGGGGCAATTGCTCGACTCCAAGAAGAAACCGGCGGACCCGGCGGTCAAGAAATGCCTGGAAGCCAAGAAACTGGGGCGCGACGACCTCTTCCCTTATTATTGCGCCAACGAGCCCGCGGAAGCTCCTCAGGAACAACCCAAGGCCAGGACCGCCAAGGAACAACTCGAGAACGTGGCGGCGGAGTGCGTCAAGGACGAGAAATCCAGCGAGCTCGTGGACCCTTCCTGCGGGAAGAAGAGCCTCGATGGAGCCGTGAGCGCATCGGCCCTCGAGTCCACCCCGCTCTCCCAGCTCGCGAACCAATGCTCCGAATACCGCAAAGGGCAGGAGCGCCTCAAACCTTCCGGCCCCGCGGCCGGCCCCAGGCCCGGCAAAGACCCGCCTCCCCTGACCGTCAAGCCGGACGCGGAGAAGAAGCCCAAGATCAGCGCCGAGCTGATGCAGAACCTCAAGAAGGACGCGGTCGGCGGCGCTTTCGGAGCCGTGGGCTTCGGCATCATCGGCTTCATCTTCGGCGGCCCCATCGGCGCCGCAGTGGCCGGCATGATCGGCTTCGCGGTCATGGCCGGAGTGACGCACCTCAACAACAATAACTTGAAGTAGCGGAAAGCCCCGGCGATGCGTGAAGCATCGCCGGGGCTTTCCTTTTCCCGTTAGCTGGGTCGCCACCCGACAGCCCTCGGAGGCGACACTTCCTCGGGTTATCCCTCGGTCGCTTTCAAGGCCGGCCTCTTCGAAATCGAAGGGCGGACTTCTGGCTGGGGCTGTTTTTGGAAGCTCGGTGGAGAGTTCCAAGTAGGCGAGCAGGCCCTCGAATTCCCCCGAACATTTTTGGCATACAAGAGGCTCCACCTCGAATGTCCGGCTAAAGCAGGCGGCCCAGGATCGGGCGGCGGCCCTGAGTTTCCCCTTCGCGCGTTCCATTCCGGCGATCTTCCTCAAGGCGGGTCGCGCGGGTGGAGCCCTCTTCCCCCCTGCGCGGCATAGACGGGACCGAGACGGCGGGTCTCTAGGGCCTGCGCAAGGGGGCGGTATTCGGCATGCTGCGTCGCGGCCGCCCGCTCTATCTAAGCGTCCGCACCGCGTGAGAGAGGGTGTTGCGGCAGATTTTATCGGGCAGGCCTAGGTGGTAAAGACTGTTGCCCTGCCCAAGCATCCCGGTTTCCATATCGCGAAGGCTTTGGTGGCCGCCGCTCATAATATCGCCCCGCCGCCGCCGCGCTCGGGCGCTCCGAGGCCCCGCTCGATGCGGGCCGCCATCCTGGCCACCGCAGGCATCCGGAAGCCCTTCGCGGCCTCCAGCGCGCGCATAGCCTCCTTCCTGGCCTTCCCGTCTTCCCCCGGCCGCTCCAGGACGCGTTGGGCATGGCGCAGGGCGACCAGGAAGGGTTAGGCCAGCGTGACCTCCTCGCCCACCACCTCGGCCAGGAATCGCCAATCCTCGGGGGAGCTTATGCTCCGTCCCAGGACAATAAGTTTCCCTTCCCCTGAACGCCCCAAAACCCAACACAAGAGCTATGATACACGGAGTTCCCCCTTCCTGCCATAGGAAAATGGCCAGGACTGGGGGGCGATGAGGCATGGATCTTGGATTGGGGCGGGTTCGGGCGACAGCGGCCTACGCGGGGAGCAATTCCTCGCCCGCGGGCTCGCGGTTTCGGCCGAGGGGCCTCAACCATTCCATCGCGTTCGGCCGCGAACACTTCGGTCATCGATGCCGTCGTTAAAGTCGGCTAGAGGATTTATCTCCAGAATCGTCTCCGCCATCGAGAAGCTCGCCTCGCTCTCGGCCAAAGCCGACCCCTCGGCGGCCCAGTTGCGGGGGGCCGAGACCGTCAAGACCCTGGAGGCAGGAAAGCTGGAAGACTGCGACCTAGTCGAGTCCGTCTCGCAGGCCTACGAGACGGATCTCGCGCCGCGCGAGGACAAGCGGCCGGTCCTCGCCGATCAGGGCCAGCAAGGCCGCCGCGAAGTCGAGATGGAACCCCTCAAGCTCGGCGACGCAAAGACGCGCAAGGTCCGCGACGCGCTTGAAGGCTGGGCCCGGGACGCCGGACCCTCGATGGGCCTTGCCGCCGCATTGCTAACGCTCCTTCATTCCTTATCGCTTGCCGCGCTCGCGGCCTCCCCCTACTTCATCGTCCAGGTGGTCGACGAAGCGACCGGCCGCGGCGTTCCCCTTGTTGAGCTCAAGCTCCCCAACGAGGTCAGGTACTACACCGACAGCGCGGGGAGGGCCGCCGTCTTGGAGCCCTCCTTCGAAGGACTCCAGGTCTACACAATGCTGCGCAGCCACGGCTACGACCACTCGCATAAGACCTTCTGGGGCCCGGGCGTCAACCTCGACATACGGTCCGGGGCGACTCAAACGGTCAAGATCCGCCGGAGCATGATCGCCGAACGCCTCTACCGTCTCACCGGGGAGGGAATCTACCGCGACAGCCATCTGGCGGGCCTGGCAGTCCCGCTGAGGCAACCCCTGCTCAACGGCCAGGTCGTCGGCCAGGACACGGTGGGCGCAGCGCCCTACAAGGGCCGGATCTTCTGGATCTGGGGCGACACAACGGGCCCGGCGACTCACAACTTCAGCGTTTCGGCTGCCGTCAGCGACACGCCGGGCCAGGGCGGCCTTGACCCCTCCATCGGGGTGGATTACCGCTATTTCACAGAGGCCTCGGGTCGCGTCAAAGCGATGCTCCCCCTCCCGCGCAAGGGCCTCGTCTGGATCGAGGGACTCTTCACGGTCAGGGACCCGCAGGGGCAAGAGCGGCTGCTTGCCACCTATACCCGCCAGCAAGGCCTGACGCCGGCGGAGGAATGCGGCGTCGCCAGGTTCAACGATGAGAGGGAGCTCTTCGAGCCCTGGCTGCAGACTATCTGCCGCGGGAGCCATGTCTCCTCGCACCCGGTCCTTCATCGGGAGGGCGACCGCCAATACTGGTATCTCTACCCCGGGCTGAGAATTCCCAACGATTGGAGCGCCGTCCAGAACCAAAAATCCTGGGAGAAACGCGAGGTCAAGCCATCGCCCGGCATGCAGGCTCCGGCCAGCATCGTCTGGAATGAGTACCGCAAGCGTTGGATCGGGCTGATTCAGGTCTTCGGCGAGGTTTTCTACGCCGAGGCCGACCGCCCCGAGGGCCCCTGGGGCAAGGCCATCTCCATCGTCCGGCACGACCATTACAATTTCTATAACGTCGCCCTGCACCCATTCTTCGACCAGGAGGGCGGCCGCATCGTCTACTTCGAGGGCACCTACACGGACGCCTTCACCGACGCAAAGGAGAAGACCCCGCGGTACGACTACAACCAGATCATGCACCGCCTGCGCCTCGACGACCCGCGTCTCAAGCCGGCGCGCGGGCAATAGCTATCACCCTTGTCTCCACCCTCCTCTCGCCCCTCCTCCGATTCCTGGGCCGAGAGGGTCTTCCTGTACTGCGTCGGACTTATGGCCAACTCGATGGGAACGAAGCTCTTATGGCTCGCATTGGCTCGGACCAGCGTCCCGTCCACCGTCCAATGCTCGCCGGCCAGGGGACGCTTCGAGGCTCAACTTCCGATAATCCTGCATTATGTTGCAGATGACTGGGCTTATGCTTCCTACAAGCGAAAGGCAGGCGGCACGCGGCGGTGCAGGGCTTTGTACCGCAAAGCGACGCAAAGCACTGGGCCGTTGTATCCCCGGCGCTATTTTTTCTGATCCCGCAGGGCGCGGCACCTGGGCATGAACCTATTGAGTTTGGTCAGGTGGTCGGTGTTGATGATGTCCACGCCGTCCTTGCATTCTTCTCCCCACTGCCAGCTGTTATCCGGACCGCCCCAGAAGCGCAGTAGGCGGTGCTGCTGCCTGGCGCGGCAGGCCAGGTCCTCGATGGACTTTCCCCGCTTGTCCCAGTCGATGCTGATCCACGGCACCAGGCTGACCGACTCGCCCGAACCGAGGTCGTCCGCCTCGCCGTCGATGGCCATAAGCTTCGGCTCGGCGGCCTTGATGAGCTTGCGCGGCACATGGCCGGTGATGACGACCCTGACGGCGCCGTTCCTGACCTTGCCGCCGGTAATGGCGGTCAGCATGGCCTTGTATCTCTGCAGCAGCGGCAACACGGCCTGGTAGGTCTTGTCCGGATCGGATTTAAATTCCACCAGCAGCGTCAATTGTTTGTGGTTCGGCCTTACCAAGCCTTTCCCGGCCTGGTACATGCTAAAAAGGGGCAGCAGGTACATGCCTTCCAGGGTCTTGTTCTTGTGGCAGTCGCCGGAATCATGGCAGACCAGCAATTGGCCGTCTTTCAGGTATATGTCCGCCTCTACGCTGTCGAAGTCGTGCATCATCGCGTCCAGCAGCGGGTGTTTGCGCGTGTAATCGTTATGGGAATGCCTGTAGACCGGACCGGGCGGCGTATTGCAACCGGCGCTGGCCGGGCCCTGCGCGAGGAGCAGGGCCGCCAGAAGCGAGGCGTACCGGGCGGCGTTCGGAATAAAAGAGTTTATCATAGATTTGCCGGGATCAGGAACGGAGCCCGGCTCTCCTTAGTGTAAGAAATTATAACATAGACCGGCCCTGACGCGCTCAGGCGATAAACGCCTGGGACGGACGAGACCCCCTGCCGCCGGAGGTTTGACGCTCCGGGCGTGGAAGAGGTTTTCTGCGGGGTCCACGGTTCTCGCGCTGGTCGCCGCGGCAGCTGACTCTCCGGGTTCCGGGACACCCCTCATCCCAACCCAACCGGCGCGTGCGAGTATGAGCTAAAGGCCACGCGAAAAGCCATCGGCGGACGCACCAGCCTCTACTGGCCGGTCTGTCAGAAATGACATCGCCGCGATCAGGGCGGCAAGGGTCGTTAAATGATCTGAGCGCCGTGCAGGACCGCGACAATCTCCAGGGTCGAGTCTTGAACCATATGGATGTTATTGTAAGTTCCCCTTCCCCTGAAGGCCTCAAAAACCCCCACATAAGTTATCATACTGGGAGTTCCCCCCTCCCGCCATTAGGAAAATGGACGGATCGGGAAGCGGGCGAGGCATGGAAAACGAGGTCGGGCGGGTTCGGGCGACGGCAGGCTACGGGGCGAGCAGTCCCTCGCCCGCGGGCACGCGGTTTCGGCCGAAAACCTCAACCATTCCCGCGCGTTCGCCGCGAACGCTTCGGTCATCGATACCGTCGTCCAGGTCGGCTAAGGGAATTTCTCATGAGAGTGGTCGGCGACCCCCCGATGCGACCCGCGGTGGAGAAGTTCTCCTCCCAACCGCTCCCCCCTTCCTATGACGAATAAGAAGACCACCCTGATATATGCGGGCCTCGCCCTGGCTCTCATTTTCTTGGCCGCGGAGCTCTACCAGCGCAGCCGGAGGGAGATGGTAGTATCGAAGATCGATTCCGTCCCTCGCTCTCCGTCCTCCGACAGCATTGGGCCCGGGCATGGGGCTGACTCCCAGCAGGGTGGATCGGCGCGCGGGGAGGGGGTGGAAGGGGGTGTCGATGATCGCGCGGCGGCAGGGGATGCTCAGGAAGGCACGGCTCCGGCATCGGATGGAGAGACCGCCGGGTCTTTGAGGGATGCCGGCCTCCGTTCCGCGGGCGCCTTGGAAGATCCAGAAGCTCTCCCTTCAGGGACCGCCGCTCCCCCCGAGCAACCGCGGACCGAGCCTCACGAGTCGCCGGCATCGGAGGATGCCGCCGGCAAGAACGCGCGCAAGAGCGCCGAACCCAAGCCGGGTCTGAGAAAGACGCAGGCCGCAGTCGGAGAACTGATGGATCCTGCCCTTCTGGCCTTGAAGGCGAGCCTCAAGAAAGCCCTTGCCGCCGCAGGCTCGGCGGAGCTGAAGAGATTGGGCAAGCTTCTAGATGGGCCCGACCCGGCTGGAGGCATCCTCAGGGTCCAGAGGGCTTTGGCCCTGGTAAATAGGATGGACGCCATCGGGGGCCAAGTCTCCCGGCTCGATGAGGAGTTCAACCTTAAACGCATCGAATTGCAGGCCGACCGCCAGGCCCGGGGTGGGCGGGCAGGCGCCCTGCGCCGCGAGTTGGCGGAGATGGAGAGGGGACTGCGGGGGAAGACCTCGGAGCAGGCCGGCTTGAGAAAGGAATTTGAATCCATCGCCGGCAAAACCCCGCCGCCCGATCCGGCGCAGAGCCGCATGCCCTTCGATCTGCCGGTCTCCGGCGCGGCACGGACGGCGGTCCAGACGGCGTATGCTCAGCTCGGGAAGCCCTATGTCTGGGGCGCGGACGGGACCAGGAGCTATGACTGCTCCGGTTTGGTGATGCATGCCTGGGACAGGGCCGGGGTAGACATGCTCCACTCCTCGCGCATGCAGAGCCGGACTTTCCCCACGGTCCCGCGCAACGCCCTGGCTCCCGGAGACCTGCTCTACTTCTACAACCCGGTCCACCATGTCGCCATGTACGTGGGCGAGGGAAAGATGATACACGCCCCGGCCACGGGGGACGTGGTGCGGGTGGCGCCGGTCAACTGGAAGAACTTCGTCTGGGCCAACCGCCCGCAGCCTAAGCCCAAACGCTGATCACTCGCAAAGGCCGCCGAGACGCTTGGCGAGGGAAGCCTCGGCCCCGGCGTAGAAGACCTCGCGGCCTTCCTCGTTCGTGTTACTTCTTGACCAGAGGCTTGCTTTCTCCTCCCTTGAGGAGGAAGTTCAGATTGAGCTTCTTGCCCTCGGCAGCCGCCTTCTTGGCGCGCTTGCGATAGAGGATCGCGCCGGCGGCTCCCGCCGACCCGAGGAGCAGGAGGAGGAAGAACCCCATCGCGCCCGCGCCCCCCGCCCCGCCGCCTCTGCGGCCCTTCGCCGGGCCCAGGATGTAGAGCTCGTCCTTGATGGAGGGATCGTAGATCTTGCCGCCTTTGAGCGCCGCCTCGTATTGCGGCCTGAAGCGCGAGTCCAGCGCGGCCGCCTGCTTGATGTCCTCGAGCATCCCGGTGAGGTCTCCGAGCATCTGCTTGGCATAGGCGCGGATGGCCCAGGGCATGGCGGACTGCGGGTCCAGTTCGATGGCCTTGGTGGCGACCTGGATGGCCTCGTCGTATTTCTCCTGCCTGAGCAGGGACCAGGCGAGGGCCTCATGCGCGGGAGAGCTCTTGGGATCGAGTTCGATGGCTTTGCGCGCGTCCCTCTCGGCGGAGGCATAATCCCCGCTCAGGTTGAAGGCGGTCGCCCGGTAGACATAGAGGAGCGGGTTGTTCGGGGAGAGTTCGATGGCCTTGTTGAGCGCCTTGATGGCGGCGGCCCAATCCCGCAGTTCGATCATCTTGAGCGCGGAGTTGACCAGCGTCCCGAGTTCTCCCGAAAGGCCCTCTTGATTGCGCATCAAGCCCACGGCTCTCGAGATATCCCCCGGCTGGCCCTCCTCGCCCGCCCCGGGAGTCTCGCCCTCGGTCCCGGCGGCGCCTTCACCCAAACCGGATTTGGAATCCGCGCCCATCCCCTGCCCGTCGGGCTGGCCATCCACGGGGATCTCCGGAACGGATTTCTCCGCGTCCGTGACGCTCGGGCCCCTCTGGATCCCACCGCCGGCCCCTATGCCCAGGCCGCTCGCGACCCCTTGCCCCCCTCCGACAAAGCTCCCATCCCCGGCGAATTTCGCGTTGAGTCCGATGCTCGCGCTGCCCTGCCCGGCTTTCGCCTCCGGAGCGTTGAAGCCTCCTCCCCCACCCCCCTTCTGCGCGCCCGCGGCGCCTGTCGGCACGTGCTTTTTGATCCCGACCTCGGATTGGCTTTTCATGGCCTGACCGCTGGGAACGCCGAAACCGGCCTTTCCAAGGCTCGAGGCGTTGGCAGGGCCGCCGCCAGTCCCGACCGGAGCCTTAAAAAAGCCTCCCCCTGGGGCGGCGGCCAACGGAGCGAAGGTGCCGGCCGGAGCAGCGCCCGGGATGGTGCCCGGAGTCCCAGCACCATCGCCGGTTCCACCGCCGACCTTGCCGACGACATTGCCGCCCTTGTCGACGATATTGCCGTCCTTGTCGACCTTGCCGACGACATTGCCGCCCTTGTCGACGACATTGCCGCCCTTGTTGACTATGAGGATGATTTCGCCGTCCTTGTTGACGACATTGCCGCCCTTGGCGACGACATTGCCGCCCTTGGCGACGACATTGCCGCCCTTGGCGATCACCTGGTTCACCGGGACAAGAGGAGATGGGGGATTCTTCGTCGTGGGGCCGGGCTCGCAGCAGGATAAGGGAGAAGCACAATTGTAATTCTGTGTCACAGCCGTCTCCTGCGGGGGGGAGAGATAATTCCCCAGGGCCGAAGCCGCCATGCCTGTCCCCTTGGCGACCAGATTCACCGGATTGATGTAGGTCAGCGTATTGGCGATTATCGGAGGGACACCGATGCTCTTCATAGCGTTCGCTGGGGCATCGGCGAAGTTTTGGAGGGCGTCGCCGACCTTCTTCAAGCCCTCGCCGGCCTTGCAAACCAAATCCCACTTCCCGCAACCCGCATGCGCCTGGGCCGGGACCAAAGCCAGTCCCGTCAGTATCGCGATGGATAAAATCCATTTCTTGCTGTTCATGGCGAACCTCACTTGCCGGCCAAGGCCTTGCCACCGGCCCTGGACTGGCGCATCCCCTTCAACAGGAAATCCAAGTCGATCTTCTTGCCCTCTTTCTTCGCCCGCTGAACGATCACGGTCCATAGGACCGCGAGAGACGCGAGCAGGACGAGGAAAAGTCCGAGTATCATGCCGCTGTAGGACCTCCGGCCCGCGCCGGTCTTCCTGCCCCATCGCTGGCCGAGCAGGTAGGAAGCGTCGTCGACGGCCGGGTCGTAGATCTTGCCGCCCCGCAGGGCCGCCATGTATTGGGGCCTGAAGCGCTCATCCCTCTCCGCGGCCTGGCGGATGTCATCGAGCATGCCCTTCTTGTCGCCGAGCATCTGCTTGGCGTAAGCCCGTATGGCCCATGGCATGGCGGCTTGAGGGTCGAGCTGTATGGCCCTGGATGCGGCGTCAACGGCTTCCTGATAGCGGCCCTGCCTCAAGAGCGACCAGGCCAGGGCTTCATGGGCCGGCGCGTTCCTCGGGTCGAGCTCTATGGCCTTGCGCGCATCCAGCTCCGCCGCGGCATAATTCCCGCTCAAGCTCTGCGCGGTCGCCCGATAGACATACAGCATGGCGTTGTCCGGCGAGAGTTCGATGGCCCTATCCAGGGCCGAGATGGCTGAAGCCCAATCCCGCATCTCGATCATCTTGAGGGCGGTGCTGACCAAGGAGCCGACGTCCTCCTTCATGCCATCCTGGTTGCGCATCAAAGCCACTGTCTTGGAAAGGGGGTTCTCCCGGGGCGCGGCTTTCCCCTCCTCAGGGTCCTCGGAGGCGGATGCCTGATCCCCGTCCGGTGATTCAGCGCCGATGCCGTCCAGGGGGATCTGGCCCTGCTCCGCCGCCGAGAGAGGCTTCCCGCCGGCTTGGGCTTTGGGCGAAGCTCCGCCCATCGGAGACACTCCCTGTCCCCCGCCCGCGCCGCCGCCGAAACCGCCCGAAAAACCTGGGCTTGCGCTGCCCGCGGAGGATGCTTTCCCACTTGAGGGACCGCTGCCGCCCTTGCCGGCTCCCTCAGCGCCGGTCGGCTTGTGCTTGATGGTCCCTACCGGCGTCATTCTCACCGCCGCTCCGCCGTCGGGTCCGCTCATGCCCGCCTTTCTCAGATTGTCTCTAAGGCCCTGGTTGCCGGTTCTTCCCACCGGAGCCTTGAAGAATCCCCCCTCCGCATTCGGCGTCAGGGCCGCGAAGTCACCTCCCGGAGCGGCCCCCGGAGCGCCGGGCACTCCACCGGCCCCCGAACCGCCGAGCGCGGGACTCCCGCTGAGCGCCCCACCCGCATTAGGTCCGCCGCCTTGGTTGCTTCCGCTGGGGCTGCCCCCCCCGATGGGGAACGCACCTCCGGGATTGGCGGGGTCACGCTGAGTATTCAGGTCGACTCCCGGCCCGTTACCGTTCCCAGCATTGTTCCAATAGTCGTTATTCCCCGCCCCCGGGACATATCCACCCCCGCCCGGTCCAGACGCGATGGGCCCGGGCGAGCCGTCGCCTCCACTCCCGCCCCCCAAAAAATGATCCGTGGAGAGCCCTGCCCCGAGCCCGGCCACTCCCCCGTAGATGAGGGCCGCGCCCAGCGGCGCCCCGACCCCGGTCGCGATCGCCACGACGCCCACGCCTACGAGCAGCGCGGCGCCGATGGCGGCCTTATGGTCTCCGATGAATTTTGCCGCCGACCCCAGGGGATCATCCCAGAACCCGGCTTGGACTCTAGTAGGATGAAAAACGAGGAAACTCAATAGGACGGCGGCAAATACGCTGCGGCGCAGAACGAGGGCTTGCATGACGCCTCCCATGGGCCTAGGCCCGAGCGACGGTGGACCACCTCCAGCATCGCTTCCAAATTCACTTTTCCCTAAGTATATCTGAAGTATAGCCCCGGGTCTCTTGTGTTGTCAAGTAAATTTACGGTAATTATTTCAGCGTTTCTCGCGCACCCAAGAGGCAGGAGACAGGCTCCGATCGTGATGGCGGAATCCACACTGCAATATGGGTCTTTAGGCCTAAAATTCCCTTGACAAAAAGTTTCGGACTCTGTATCTTAGCGACATCCTGAATCCGCTCTAGAGCGGCTTTTGGGCGGAGGTTTTTATGAGCAATCTATTCAAAACCCAGCACGGCTTCATTCCGTTATCGCTCGTCGGAGGCTTGGCTTTGGCTGCAGCCCTCGGTCTCGGCACGGCGATCTTCCGCAATGACCTCGTCACGACCGGCCGATCCATGCAGGACTCCGCCCGCCAAGAGAGGCAGAGAGCGCTAGAGAACAGGAAGTCCGGCCTGCCGGGACTGGGGCATTTGCCGACCGTCGGGTCCTATCTCAAGCAATTCGGCGGCATGGCTACGGAGGGAGCGGGGAGGCTTTTCGGAGGCGGGACGCGCGAGGATAGGCTCGAGCGAAAAGTTTGGGGGGCGACCCCTCCCGCGGCGGGAATTTTGGATAAGGGCCGGAAGATCGTAGAGGATGCCCGCCGCAAGCTCGTCGAAGATGCCAATCGGAGGTCCATACAGAAAAATAAAGCAGAGGGATATAAGAGGGGGCGCGAAGCCGAGCTCAACGATGCCACGGAGATAGCCGGCGTGGGCGGCTTGAGCAAGCAGGATCTTGACGCCGTCGCCCAATATCTCGGGTTCATCGACACCGACCCGAAGGCGGGGAGAGGGAATACGCAGTCCCCTTCTAGGAAAAGCGCCAAATGCACGACGAAGAAGGACAATGGGAAGGGTCAATTCAACGCAGTGGTCGGCCAAAAGAAGGAACAGGCGGGCATCGACAACGGATTCGGGACCGTCAAGGGTGAGGCGGCGTGCACCCGCAATTGCCCATCCCGGACCCTGCCCCTTCCGTGCGAAGGGGAAGGCGTCCCCGGGTGGGACAACAAGAGCGGCCCCGATGGACCGTACTACCTTCTGACGGGCGACTCCAGGATGCAGTTGACGGTGAACTCCTGCGCGGGTCCGACTAAGCCCGCTCAGACCGACTTCCCGGGACCGGGGGCTTGGGGTTGCGTTCCCAAGGAGGATATGACCTCAAAGAACCGCTTCCAAGTCGAACTCGACACCATGCAGAAGGCCATCGACCAGCTCAAGAAGACCGACCCGGCCAGGGCCGCCGAGATGGAGCAGGCCCTCGAGGAGATGGCGAAGAAGGCCCTGCTCGTCCCCGTCGTCGAGGGCCTCCCCTATGACACGAAGATCAAGGGCGCGCTCATGGATATGCTCTTCAAGTCCCGTTTCGAGGACTGCGAACGAACGATCAAGGCCTTGGAGAAGTTCAAACCCGAGATTCAAATCTGCTCGGGCTGCGACAACACGGCCATCAACATCACCTTGGACGAGAACGGGGGGGTCGGCAAGGCCGAGGTGACCCTGCCGGGATCCTTCGCCGATCCGGGCGGCCGGGCGGACTATTCCTCCCTGGAGATCGCGGCCAACCTGGCGCAGAGCATGGAACTCGTCTCCGGCGTCCAAAGCGGCGGAGGCGAACTGTCGACCGACTCGATGCTCGAAGCTCAGAACATAAGAGAGAGAGTGGTGCAGTCGGGCCAAATAGTGACCCCGGACCAGGTTTCGACTCCACCCCAGACCGCGCCGCGGGATCCGGTCACCACGGATGAGACGCACACTCACCAGGCAGACCCAAAAGAGGCGCTCAACGACATCCTGCAGGGCAATACCGTCGACCGGATCAAGAAGGAGCAGAATAAGAGCCGCGAAGCGCTGGAGGAGGCCGAGAAGGACCTCAGAGCGGCCGATGCGACCCTCAGGAAGTTGAAGCTCGCGGACAAGGGATACCAGGATGCCGTGGAGGCGCGCGCCGAGGGGGAAATGATCGTCGATGGGCTGAAGTCCCTGCACAAGAAGCTCGACGCCGCAATGGATGCCCAGATCAAAAAGTACGACGCGACGGTCGATGACATGATCGACGCTTTCTCCGCGCTCTTCGAGAAGAAGAAGAAAGAGATCGACGGGGACAAGAGTCTCACCGACAAGCAGAAGAAGGATGCCAAGCGGGCCCTGGACGCCAAGCTCAATAAAATCAAGGCCCACCCGAGGGCGTACCTGGAAGCGGTGGGACAGAGGACTGGATCATGAGAGCGCTCTTCATGATTTCAGGCGTGCCGTTGGCCGCGGCGGGAGCGAAGGCGGCATGCTTTTGGAAGTCCGTCGATCCGGGGCAACAGAGGTCTACGCGGGAAGGAATCCCTCGTTCGCGTGCGTGTCTATACCGTCGATAAGGGCGGCCAGGGGGTTTAGCCCCGCAGGCCTCGATCGCGGCGGATGCCGCGGCATCCGCCGCGATCGAGGGAGCCGCTCTCTTCTCTTCCGATGAAAGGAAATAAAAAACCGTTGCTGTACGCGGGCCTCGCCCTGGCCATGCTCCTGCTGGCAGCGGACCTATTGCGCCCATACCGGAAGGCGGAGATTACGGAGGGGATCGAGTCCGCCGCCCGACTCCCCTCGGCGGATGACCTCGATCATGGGCCCGATTCCCAGCAAGAAGGCGCGGACATCGAGACGGAGGGGGAAGGGCAGGACTCCGTCTCCTTGGGGGCGCAGGCGGCCGAGGGTGAAGGAGTCTCCGGGCAGGCCGGCGAAGACGGCGGGGTTTCACCGAGCGCCGGTCCCGGCGCCACGGGCGTCTCCGAGGGCCAAGGGGATGGGCCTTCGGGGAGCGCTCCGGCCCCAGCCCCGACGCAAGCCGGATCGGATGATGATCCGAAGTCCATTGCTCTCGCGGGCGACACCGCGCGCCGAGAGAGAGCCGGCCCCAAGCCAGGTTCGACCAAGACGCGGACCGGAGGCGCAGAGAGGGTGGCTCCTGCCCTGCGGGCCCTGAAGACGAGCCTTCAGAAAGCACTTGCCGCCTCAGGCTCCGCGGAGCTGGCGCGCCTGGGCAAGCTCCTCGATGGGCCGGATCTTGCCGGAGCCATACCGAAAGTCCAGAAGGCTTTGGCCTTGGTCAAGAGGATGGACGCGGTCGGCCGGCAAGTCTCCCGTTTAGACGAGGAATTCAACCTCAAGCGTATCGAACTGCGGGCCGACCGTCGATCGCGGGGAGGGCGGGAAGGCGCCCTGCGCCGCGAGCTCTCGGATATGGAGAGACAATTGCGGGGGAAGACCTTGGAGCAGGCCGGCTTGAGGAAAGAACTCGAATCCATCGCGGGCAAGACCCCGCCGCCCGATCCGCTGCAGAGCCGCATGCCCTTCAATCTGCCGGTCTCCGGCGCGGCACGGACGGTGGTCCAGACGGCGTATGCCCAGATCGGAAAGCCCTATGTCTGGGGCGCGGACGGGACCAGGAGCTATGATTGCTCCGGACTCGTGATGCATGCCTGGGACAAGGCCGGGGTCGACATGGCCCATTCCTCGCGCATACAGAGCCGGACTTTTCCCAGGGTTCCGCGCAACGCCCTGGCTCCAGGGGACCTGCTTTACTTCTATAACCCGGTCCACCATGTCGCCATGTACGTGGGCAAGGGCAAGATGATACACGCGCCGGCCACGGGGGACGTGGTGCGGGTGGCGCCAGTCAACTGGAAGAACTTCGTCTGGGCCAACCGCCCCCAGCCCAAGCCCAAACGCTGACTGCCCTCTAATAACCTCGGTTCGGTCGTACTTTCCGGATTCGATCACGCGCTGACCCGACACAAGAGTTATCATACCCGGAGTCCCCCCTCCTGCCAGGGAAAATGGCGGATCGGAGGGTCGGACGCGGGATGGAAAGAGAGTTCGGCCGGGTTCAGGCGGCAGAGTCCTACGCGGGGGTGAGTTCCTCACCCGCGAAGGCGTCGTTGAGGTCGGCTAAAGGATTTGCCCGCGCCGCGCTTTTGACCGTCCTCCTGCTTCCCTGCGGCGGATGCCGCTCCCGCCGAGACGCCGCCCGCGCCTGGCCCGAGGCGGACAAGCTCTTCCGCTCGGACCCCCGGTGGCTCGGCGGCGACGGGGCCTACTCCATTCCCCTCGATGAGGGTCGCACTCTCTGGCTCTTCGGCGACAGCTTCGTCGAACCCGGGGGCTCGGGCAAGCGCTCCCTGGACTCCCTGCCCCGCAACACCATCGCGATCCAGGAAGGACTCGACCCGGCTTCGGCCAAGATGCGGTTCTACTGGCGCGAAAAGGGCGGGAAACCGCGCGCCTTCTTCGGGCCGGAGGGCGAGCGGTGGCTCTGGCCGGCGCACGGGGCCCGCGTGGGCAAGCGCCTGCTCCTCTTCTTCATGAGGATAAAGCGGGCGAGCGGAGGGATGGGCTTCAGCGTGGAGGGCTCTACCGCGCTCCTGGTGGATAACCCGGAGCAGGACCCCCTCTCCTGGCGCTTCATGGTCCCAGCCCTGCCGGCGCTCCGGGCCGGGATGCTCCTGGGTTCCGCGGTCCTCGTCGATAGGGGGTTCCTGTACGCCTATTCCCCACAGGACCCGGGCCACCGGGTCTACCTGGCGCGCTGGCCCCTGGAAAAAACGGAGAAGGGGGAGCTCTCCTCTCCCCAGTGGTGGTCGGGGAAGGCGGGCTGGAGCCTGGCTGCCGAACCCGTCCCGCTCTTCACGGGAGCCTCCGAGTTCTCCGTCCACGCCGGGACCGGCGGCTTGGTGAGCGTGCACTCGCTGGGCTTCGGAGATACGGAGATCGGGATCCGGCGCTCGCTCAAGCCTGAAGGCCCATGGTCGCGGGCCGAAGCCGCGTTCCACCCGGAGGAATCAGGACGCAAGGGCATCCTGGTCTATGCGGCCAAGGCTCATGCTCATTTGCGCGGGAAAGGGCTCCTGGTCACCTACGCCGCCAACCCGCAGGACCCCACGATCCTGCTCTCGGACATGAGCCTCTACTACCCCCGATTCGTGCGCCTGGACATCCCATGAACCAAGGATCATCGAGCGCCTCGGCCCGGGGAAGAGCGCATCGAGGCGAGAGCGTCTCGGGCTGCGACCTTGCCGACTACAATGATCCCACGCCATGGAGGAGTCCCTGGGGCTTGCGGGTGAATACGTCTTGGACGTCGTCGTAGGGGGACC
>CAYHRV010000044.1:4435-17561 GCA_964359165.1 uncultured Elusimicrobia bacterium | reverse complement strand
CTGGGGTTTGTCGACTCGATCTGCCCGAGGGCCGGGGTGGGGTTGGAGCCGGAGTTGTTGATGCGGTCGATGACCACGAAGCCCGGGTCCCCGGATTTCCAGGCGTTCTCGATCATCTTGTCCCAGATCGCCCGGGCGCGGACCTTACCCGCGGTCTCCCCGGAGCGGGGGTTTACCAGCCCGATCTCCGAGTCCTCGGACACGGCCTTCATGAAGCGGGCGTCGATGGCGACGGAGACGTTGAAGTTCTCCATGACCGCCGAGGAGGCCTTCATGGAGATGAAGTCCATGATCTCGGGATGGGTGTAGTGCAGGATGCCCATGTTGGCGCCGCGGCGCGTCCCGCCCTGCTTGACCACGTCCGTCATCTTGTCGAATATCTGCATGAAGGAGAGGGCGCCGCTGGCCACCCCCTGGCTCTTTTTGACCGGGTCGCCCTTGGGCCGCAGGCGGCTGAAGGCGAACCCCGTGCCGCCGCCGGACTTCTGGATGAGCGACTGGGCGGTGAGGGCCTTGGTTATCCCTTCCATGGAGTCCGGGACCGGCAGGACGTAGCAGGCCGACAGTTGCTGGAGCTCGCGCCCCGCGTTCATCAGCGTCGGGGAGTTGGGCAGGAAGTCCCAGGAGGCCATCAAGTTATAGAAGCGCGAGGACCAGGCTTCGACCAAGCGCGCGGCTTCCGGGTGCTTGCGGACGGCGCTCTCGAGGTTGCGCATGAGGCGCGCGAAATTCGCGTCGCGCTGGGAGGTGTCCTCGATCCCCTCATGGAAGAGGAGGAGGGACACGGGGCGGGACTCCGGGGCCGGGGGCGGCGCGGCGTAGACCGTCCTGCGCACCCCCTCGAAGACGCCCCATTTCTCCGCGTCCGGATGGAAAAGGAGCTCGGCCAGGGCGATGTTGTGGGCCACCCCCTCGAGCCAGTTCTCTATGGAAGAAGTATCCCTGAGATATTTGTCCTTGATGACTTTGGTCTGGTTCTCCGTGACATGGATCTTCGCGATCTTGGCTTCTTTCTCAAGGGTGGACTTTCCGTGTTTCACTCGACACTCTCCCGCGGCGAAAAAATAGAATCTTTTTAAAGCCGGGATAGTCTAACACCGGCCGGATTAGATGTCAAATCCTCAGACGGTCCCGGTCTGGGGACCGGGACCCGGCGTTGCGTTGCCGTTGCGAATCCAGCACAGTCTTAATCAAATTAATGACAATACATGACAATATATGGAATCATCTTCCTCGTGGCGTCGACGGTGCGGACAGGCCGGGGGCGGTCCGTTTCCGCCCCCCGGTCCGTTTCTGGAGGGTCGAGCGGGCCGTTCCTCGACGGGGATGCTCCGCTCGTTCCGGCTTACTAAAACAAGCTGAAAAATGTCGGATGACATAAAACATTAAAGAAAATAAAATAGTAACAATAAATAACAAAAAATGAACAACAGAACACGAGGCGCGGGAACCGCGTCTGCGGTTTATCCACAGAAGGAACAAGGAGACGGCGCCTAAAAAAACGGCTCATGACGGATACCGTGGCCTCGACCGAGGTCGTTGACGGCGCGAGCGCGAAGCCCGGACGAGGTCGCTCCTTAGGCTGATTGGTGCCAGAGTTAAGTATCCGTTCCAGAACGGAGACTTAAGCCTGGCACCTTGGCTCGGAGGGTCAGCCCACAAGGGGCTGGCCTGAGGGATTACCCGGTTGGCCCATAGGCGCCGCCGACAGGCCGCCAGTCTTGTTTTAGGCAGGGGGTATTTCCTATAATGCCGTACCATGTACGCAATCATCGAGACGGGCGGCAAGCAGTATTGGGTCACTCCAGGCGAGACTTTGCGCATCGAGAAGATCGAGGCGGAGCGCGGGACCGAGGTCGTTTTCAAGGCCCTCTGGGCCGCCTCCGAAGGGCAGGAGACCGGCAAGAGCGTTCCCCCGAGCCAGACCGCGAAAGTCACGGTCGAGGTCTTGGGCGACGTCCGCGGGCCGAAGATCATCGTCTTCAAGAAGAGGCCCAAGAAGAACTATGTCCGGCGCGCCGGACATAGGCAGAATCTCACCGAGATCCGCATCAAGGACGTCTCCATAAACTAATGGCACACACTAAAGCGCAGGGCTCATCGACGAACGGGCGCGACAGCCACGGCCAGAGACTGGGCGTCAAGAACTATGGGGGGCAGAAAGTCCTCTCCGGGATGGTCCTGGTGCGCCAGCGGGGGACCAAGTTCCTTCCGGGCGTGAACGTCGGGCGCGGCAAGGACGACACGCTCTTCGCCAAGGCCGACGGCGTGGTCACCTTCGAGTGGGCCAAGAAAGACAAGAAGCGCATAAGCGTCTATCCTGCATAATATCCTGAAATCCCGACGATTTGTCCCGCTGGGATAAATCGTCGGGATTTCAGTCTAATGGGATTCATAGACAAAGTCCGGATCCGCGCCAAGGGGGGGGACGGGGGCGACGGCTGCCTCTCCTTCCTGCGCGAGAAGTTCCGGCCCATGGGCGGGCCCGACGGCGGAGACGGCGGCCGCGGCGGGGACGTCATCCTGATCGCGGACGCCAACCTCAGCACCCTGGCCGACATCTTCTACCATCCCCATCTGCGCGGCGAGAGCGGCCGCGGCGGCCGGGGTTCGGTCAAGGCCGGTCTGGACGGGCACGACGTCACCACGCGCGTCCCGGTCGGCACGCTCGTCCTGCGGGGGGAGAGGATGCTCGCCGACCTCTCCATGCACGGAGCCCGCTTCGTCGCAGCCCGGGGCGGGCGGGGCGGGCGCGGGAACAGGGCCTTCAAGACCTCCCGCAACACCGCCCCCCGTATCAAGGAGAAGGGCGAGCCGGGGGAGGAGGCGGAACTCGACCTCGAGCTCAAGCTCATCGCGGACGTGGGCTTCGTCGGCCTGCCCAACGCCGGGAAGTCCACCCTGCTCGCGCGGGTCTCCAACGCCCGGCCCAAGATCGCCGCCTATCCCTTCACCACGCTCTCCCCGAACCTCGGCCTGGTCAGCCACAAAGAGCGTGATTTTGTCGCGGCCGACATCCCGGGTCTCATCGAGGGCGCGCACGAGGGGAAGGGGCTCGGCGACGAGTTCCTGCGGCACCTGGAGAGGACGCGCATCCTCGTCCATCTCGTCGACCCGCTGGGCTTCGGAGGGAAAACTCCCGTCGAAGGGGTGCGCGCGGTGGAAGCCGAGCTCAAGAGCTACAGCCGGGTCCTCGCCTCCAAGCCGAGCATCCTGGCGGTCAATAAGACGGACCTCCCGGAGGCCGCCGAAGCCGTGCGCCGCATCCGCGCCCGATGGAGGAAGCGCCGCGTCTTCGCCCTGAGCGCCGCGACCGGCGAAGGCGTCGGGCCCCTTTTGGACGCGGTGTCCACCCTGCTCAGCCGTCTCCCCCGCCCGGAACCGACGGCTCCCGATCCTTCCAGGGAGAGCGCGCGCTCGGCCCCCGTCCGGAGCCTGAGCCGGCCGGGGACCGCGCGAGAGGAGGGTGACTTACGCGCGGCTCCCACGGTGCGCATGGAGGCGGGGTTCCGGGTGGAACGGGTGGGGCCCGGACTGTTCCACCTCAAGGGAGAGGGCGTGGAGCGGGCCGCGGCCATGACGGACATGGCGCTCGAGGAATCGGTGCGGCGATTGCAGGGCATCTTCAAGAAAGTCGGGGTGGATAAGGCCCTGCGGCGGGCGGGAGTGCGGGAGGGCGACTCGATCCGGGTAGGCCGTGTCGAATTCGAATGGGTGCCTCCGGCATGACCGAAGCGCCCGCAGGCGATCCCGCCGGCGCGTTCGACTTCTGCCAAAAGCTCGCCGACTCCCATTACGAGAATTTCCCCGTGGCCTCGCGCCTCATCGCCAGGTCCTTGAGGCGCCATGTGGCCGTATTGTACGCCTTCGCGCGCATCGCCGACGACTTCGCCGACGAGCCTCAGTTCGAGGGTGTGCGCAAGGAGCGGCTGGAGGACTGGCGCGCGCAGCTCTGGGCCGTGGGCAAGACCCCGGCCGTCCATCCGGTCTTCCTGGCCCTGGAGACCACGCTCAAGGAGCTCGGCCTCCCCAAGGAGCCCTTCGATGACCTTGTCAGCGCCTTCCTGCAGGACTGCGAGAAGAAGCGCTACGCCACCTTCGAGGAGGTCCGAGACTACTGTCGCCGTTCGGCCGACCCGGTCGGCCGTTTGGTGCTTATGATCCACGGCTACCGGGACCCGGAGATCTTCAAACTCTCCGACCGGATCTGCACCGCGCTCCAGCTGACGAACTTCCTCCAGGACTTGTCGGTGGACCTCAAGAAGGACCGCCTCTACATCCCCGAGGAGGATCTCCGGGAATTCGGCTACGGCGAGGCGGACATGCGCATGGGCGTAATCAACGAGCGCTTCCGCAGCCTGATGAAATTCCAGTGGAAGCGCGTGCGCGGGCTCTTCGACGAGGGACTCCCTCTCGCGGCCCGGCTCAGTTGGCCCCTGAGCTGGGAGATCCGTCTGACCTGGCTGGGGGGAGTGGATATCCTGCGCAAGATCCACCTCGCGGGCTACGATACCCTGCATCAAAGGCCCGCGCTCTCCAAATGGGATTGGGCGCGGCTCATGTTCAAGGCCGCGGCGGCCCGCAAGTGAGCGAAGCGTTCGCCCTATGACCGGACGGCCCGAAAGCGGCTCCAATTTCCAGTTGGGATTCCTATTCCTGGCCCGGGAGAAGCGCGAGGCCCTGCGCGAGGTCTACGGCTTCTGCCGGCGCGTCGACGACATCGTCGACTCCGGCTCCCTGCCGCCTCCCGAGGCCGCCAAAGAGCTCGATTTCTGGGTGGGTGAGATCGAGCGGCTCTATGGCGGGACGCCCACGCACCCCCTCTCCCTGCGCCTTCTCCCTCATGTGCGCGAGTACCGCCTGCCCAAGGAGGGCTTCCTCTCCCTGCTGGCGGGCGTGCGCATGGACCTGGAGAAGAGCCGCTATGAGACCTTCGAGGAGCTGGAGAAATACCTCTACGGAGTGGCCGGTTCGGTCGGACTCCTTTGCGTCGAGATATTCGGCTACCGCCACACCCCGGTCGCCGAGGTCCGAGAGTACGCGCTATCCATGGGCAACGCCTTCCAACTGACCAATATCCTGCGCGACGTGGGCTCCGACATGGAGCGCGGGCGCATCTACCTGCCCCAGGAGGATTTCCGGGCCGCGGGCTGCGGGATGGACTCTTTCCTGCGGCGCCAGCACACCCCCGAGTTCCTCCGCCTCATGGGTCTGCAATACGACCGCGCCAAGGGTTTTTACCGGAAGGCGCGCAACCTCCTGCATCCCCTGGACCGGGCCGCCATGACCCCGGCGGAGGTGATGGCCGCAATCTACGAAGAACTCCTCGATACGATGAAGTCCGGTCAGTTCCGGGTGTTCTTCACGCGGACCAGGCTTCCCCTCTGGCGCAAGGCCGCCCTGGCCTGCAAGGCCTGGGCCGCCTCCCATGGCATCTACTGACGCCCTCGTCCTCGGCGGCGGCTTCGCCGGCCTCGCGGCGGCATCGGCCCTGGCCCAACGGGGAGCGCGGGTCACCTTGCTCGAGCGCAGGCCGCATCTCGGCGGCCGGGCCTACTCCTTCCACGATCCCCGTCTAGGGGCCCTCGCCGACAACGGCCAGCACCTCTTCATGGGGTGCTACCGCCAGACGCGGGCGTTCCTGGGCCGCGTCGGCGCCGAGGGCCTGCTCAGGCTCCCGCCCGGGGTCCGCGTCGGCTATCTCGACGCGAACGGCCGCCGGGACTTGCTCCACTGTCCGGGCTTCCTGCCCGCCCCGCTGCATCTAGCCGTAGGCGTCGCCCTCCTGCGCGGCGTCGGATGGGGGGAGAAGGCTTCCTTGGCGCGCCTGGCCGCGTTCTTTCGAAAGCTCCCGCCCGGGCCGGTGAGCCCCGAGTTCGACCGGGTCACGGCCCGTGCGTGGCTCGATTCCCTGGGCTTGGGGCGGGGCGTCCAACGGCTCCTCATCGACCCCATCGCGTTGGGGGCCCTCAACGAACATCCCGAACGGGCTTCGGCGCTGGGCCTTGTCGCGGTCCTGCGCGAGCTCTTCTTCCGGGATGAGGAATCCTCCCGGCTCGGCCTGCCCGCGGCGGGACTCAGCGAACTCTGCGCCCGCCCGGCGCTGCGCTATCTCACGGAGCGGGGGAGCGTCGTCGCGTGCTCGACCACCGTGACCGCTTTGGAGCGGGAGGGTCCGCTCTGGCGGGCCCGCACGGAAAGGGGGGAGGTCTTCGAGGCCCGGGCCGTCATCAGCGCCTTGCCGCCTTGGGCGCTCGCGCGCGTGGAGCGCCCCGCGGCCTTGCGCGGCTCCTGGGAAGGGCTGGAGCCATCGCCTATCCTCGGCATCCACCTCAGGCTGGACCGGCCGGTCGTGGAGAGCCCGGTCACGGGCTTGCTGGGGATGGAACTGCACTGGATATTCGACAAGACCGCTCTCTGGGACCTCCCGGGGCCGGGACAATATCTCTCCCTGGTCATCAGCGCCGCGCGCGTCCATCTCGTCAAGACCCCCGCCGACCTGCTCGCCCTCGCCCGGGCCGAGCTCTCCGGCTGTCTGCCCGCTTTTGGAAAAGCTAAAATAGAGGCGTGGAGCGTCGTCAAGGAGCCGCGCGCCACTCCCGCGCTTCTGCCCGGGACCGACGCGGCCCGGCCCGCCCACCGTTCGCCGGAGCCCGGCTTCTTCTTCGCGGGAGATTGGACCCGGACGGGACTGCCGGCCACCATAGAGAGCGCGGTCCAGAGCGGCCACGCGTGCGCCAAGCTCGCATCGGAGGGATGATGCTCAAGTCAGACCGCTGGATACGGACGATGTCCCTTAAGACGAAGATGATCGACCCCTTCGTCGAGAATCTCCAGGCGGAGGGCAAGGTGTCCTACGGGCTCTCCTCCTACGGCTACGACATCCGGGTCACCGACGAATTCAAGATCTTCACCAACGCCTTGGGCGCGGTCGTGGACCCCAAGAACTTCGACCCCAAGTCCTTCGTCGATTTCAAGGGACCGGTCTGCCTGGTGCCGCCCAACTCCTTCGCCCTGGCCCGTTCCCTGGAGTACTTCCGCATCCCGAGGAGCGTGCTCGGCATCTGTCTGGGGAAATCCACCTACGCGCGCTGCGGCATCGTCGTCAACATAACCCCCTTGGAGGCCGAATGGGAGGGCCACCTGACCATCGAGATCAGCAACACGACCCCTCTTCCGGCCAAGATATATGCCGACGAAGGCATCGCCCAGCTCTTGTTCCTCGAATCCGACGAGGTATGCGAGACCTCTTATAAGGATAGGAAGGGCAAGTACCAGGCCCAGCGGGGCATCACTCTCCCGCGCATACTCCAAGCCGCCGCCCCCATGGCCGCCGGAGGGTGATTGGGGCTCCTGCTCGCCGCGGCCGCGGCCGCGGCGCTGGCTTTCGCGGCCTCCCCGGACCCGGCGCTCATCGCGGAGATGCGCCTGCGGCGCGTCATCGGCGCGGGCCAGGCCGAATGGAACTCCGAGGAGTACACGCTCCTGCTCCGGGTCCGCGAGGCGCAGTCCTTGGGCGCCTTCAGCCTCCTGCGCGAGAAGCTCGCCACCCTCAAGGGTTTCGCCGCCCGCTCGAGGTCCGGCGGGGAAGAAAGGCTCTACTTGACCGTGGAGGGCTACCGCCGCTGGCGGTTCCTGAAATCCCAAGGCGCGCGAGCCTACTTCGAATCCCGAGGCGTGGCGGCGCGAGACGCATTCGCCCTCCGGGACATGGCCGGCAAGCCGGTATTCGACGATTTGGGCCAGTTGACTCAGGAGGGCGACGAGCTCTATAACCGGGTGCAGCGCAAGCTCCCCGCCTTATGGAAGCTGGAGGACGGCGCTCTCGGGGGGAACGTGCGCCCGCCCCGGGCCGCTCTCAAGCCCGCGGCTCCGCCTTCCGCTCCCACCGCTCCCGCGAGCCCGCCGGCCCCCTCCGCGAGCGGTGAACGTCCGCGCTCCGGGGACGGCGGCCCCATGGCCGCCGCCGCTCCGCTCGATGAGGAGTCCGCACGCAGGAAAGTCGAAGTGCTCAAGGCCACGGGCTACGTGGAGATCACCGCCCAGGAGAAAGACCTCCTCCTCTCCGCGGCGAAACTCTCCGAGGAAGAGCTCGCCCGGCGCAGTTCCCTTCAGATCGTGGCGGGCGCCTCCCGGACGCAGTACTTGCTCTCCCCCTCGGACCCGCTCTTCTCCCTAGTGGCCCAAAGCCGCGCCGTTTCTTCAGGGCAACTTATTCCGGGATCGCGATAAATTTTGCATCAAAATTTATCGCGATCCCGGCCCCATTTTTGTATACTTAACCGTTATGACCACTACCCATGTTTCCGTCGAATACGCCCAGACCCGCCGCGGCTGGGTCACGCTGGACGCGGAGGGCGCCGTGCTGGGCAGGCTCGCCACCCGCGCCGCGGACCTCCTGCGCGGGAAGCACAAGCGCTTCTTCTCCCCCTCGGTGGACTGCGGGGATTTCGTCCTGGTCACCAACGCCGCCAAGGTGCGCGTCACCGGGACCAAATCCGAGACCAAGAACTATTTCAGCCATTCCGGCTACGCCAAGGGCGCCAAGGTGACCACCTACAAGCTCCAGATGGAAAGGGACCCACGGAAAGTCATCTACCTGGCGGTCAAGCGCATGCTGCCGGTCAATCGCCTGCGCCGGGTGCAGTTGACGCGGCTGAAGATCTATCCGACCGCGCAACACCCGCATGCCGCCCAGTTGTCGGCGGGCAAATCGGCGGCGAAACCGGAGGCGTCCAATGCCTGAGAATTCCTCGATCCTGTGGGCCACGGGCCGGCGCAAGACCTCCATCGCGCAGGTCCGGCTCATCCCCAACGGCACCGGAAGCGTCCTCATCAACGCCAAGCCCATGACGGAATTCTTCCGCGGCCACGACCGGCACATGCACCAGGTGCGCCTGCCCATGGAGAAGGCGGAGCAGAAGGGCTTCGACGTCGCCGTCAAGGTGAGCGGAGGCGGCGTCACCGGCCAAGCCGAGGCCATCCGCCACGGCATCGCGCGGGCCCTGGCCAAGATCGACGACAAGATCAAGAAAGTCATGCGCAAGGAAGGCTTCCTGACGCGCGACTCGCGCATGGTCGAACGCAAGAAGCCCGGCCGCCCCAAGGCCCGCAAGCGTTTCCAGTACTCCAAGCGCTGATTCGGGCGGGTCTTGACGATCGCGTCAAATCGCGTGCGATTTGACGCGATCGCCGCTTTGACATGCAGCCTCCATCCGAGAAGATCAAGGTCCGCGGCTTGGCCTGGATATCGGCCTTCCTCCTGGGCCTCTGGGGAGCGATCGTCGCCCCCAAGGGGCTCTTCGACCTCTTCGTCGGCGAGCCCGAGGCCAACCTCTACGCGCCCGAGCCCTGGGCCTTCGTGACCCGGGAGCAATGGCTCCGCTACGGAGGCTTCGAGCTCGTCTACGGGCTCTCCTGCCTGGCCCTGGCCTGGGCCCTCTGGCGCTATTCCCGCTTCCTCCCCGAGACCGTCCTGCGCAAGGCCCCTTCCGCGAGCGGCCGCCTTCCGACGGATTCCGGAGGCGGCACTCCCTCGCCGGAAGGCTCGGTCGGAGCACGACCGCGCTCCAGGGACGATGCCCCCCTGGGCAACGCCCCTCGTTGAGGCCATGTCCGTCCATGTGGGCTGCTGCGGCCTCCCCGTTTCCTTCTCTAGATATTCCTCGAGCCTGCGGACCGTGGAGCTCGACGCCCCGTTCTACTCCCTTCCGCGCATAGAGACTGCCCGGCGCTGGCGCCGGGAGGCGCCGGAGGGCTTCGAGTTCTCCCTGAAGGCTTGGCAGCTCATCACGCACCCGAGCGCGAGCCCCACCTACCGGCGGCTCGGGGCCGGAGCGCGCAAGAGCTACCGCCTCGAGCGCTGCGGCTTCTTCCGGGACACCGAGGAGGTGGCGCGGGCCTGGGAGGGCGTGCTGGACACCGCGCGCGCCTTGGGCGCGCGCTGCATCCTCTTCCAGACGCCTCCGAGCTTCCGGCCGGGCCCCGACCGTCTCCGGGATTTCTACCGGTTTTTCAAGAGGGCGCCCCGGGAGCGTTTCCGCTTCGCCTGGGAGCCGCGGGGGGACTGGCAGCCCTCCCTGACCGAGAGGGTATGCGCGGACCTGGGGCTCGTGCGGGCCTTCGACCCGCTCGACCCTGCCCAGACCCGCGCGTGGCCCGCCGCGGGGGGCGGCACGCTCTATCTCCGCCTCCGGGGGAACGCCTCCTTGGGGTCCTATACCGACGCCGAGCTCGGCCGCCTGCGCGAGTCCCTGAGAGGGAAGGGAACGGTCTTCGCCTACTTCGGCGGCCGGGCGATGTGGAAAGACGCGCGCAGGTTCGCCCGGCTTCTCGATGAGGACGCGCGGACGGGAAGGCTCTGATGTGCGGCCTGGCGGGGCAGTTCCGGCTCGACGGGTCCGCGGCGGACGGAGCGGCCGTGCGCGAGGCGGCAGCGCGGCTCTCGCACCGCGGCCCCGATGAGAGCGGTTTTTGGGAGGGTGGGCCCGCGGCCCTGGGATTTAGGCGCCTCTCCATCCTGGACCTGGAGAACGGGTCCCAGCCCATGCACTCGGCGCAAGGAGACCTCCACATCGTCTTCAACGGGGAGATATACAACCACCCGGAGCTGCGCGAGGAACTCGAGTCCCAGGGAGCGCGCTATCGGACGCGCTCGGACACCGAGACCCTGCTCCACCTCTACGAGCGCGAGGGAGCCGGGGCCTTCGCCCGGCTCGAGGGCATGTTCGCCCTGGCCCTCTACGATGAGAAAGAGGGGGCGCTCTGGCTCGCCCGCGACGGGATAGGCGTCAAGCCCCTCTACTACCATTTCGACGGGAAGACCCTGTCCTTCGCCTCCGAGCTGCGGGCGCTGGCCTCGCTTCTGCCCGAGACCGCCTTGGACCCGGCCGGGATGCTGGACTATCTCTGCTACGGCATCGTCCACGCGCCCCGCACCGCGCTCCAGGGGGCGCTCAAGCTCCGGCCGGGATACGCCCTCCGGGTGGACGCCCGCGGCGCGGCCGCCCAGCGCTTCTGGGCCTTGCCCTCGGGGGCAAGAACGGAGGAGGCCGAGCATCGGGCCCCTCCGTCATTTGATGAGGCGGTGGGCGAGGTCGAGCGGCTCCTGGACCGGTCGGTGCGGTCCCAACTGCTCAGCGACGTGCCCGTGGGCGCGTTCCTCAGCGGAGGGGTGGACTCCTCCCTGGTGACCGCACTCATGACGCGCGCGGCCGGGAAGGTCTCGACCTTCAGCATAGGATTCTCCGGGGCGCGCTCGGGCCTCGATGAGTCCGCGCATTCCCGCGCGGTCGCCCGGCATCTGGGGACCGACCATCACGAGCTCATCCTCCCCGCCGACGTCCTCGCCGGGACGCGGGAACTGGTGGATTGCCTCGACGAGCCCATCGCGGACTCGGCCATCCTGCCCACCTTCCTGCTCGCCCGCTTCGCGCGCCGCACGGTGAAAGTCGTGCTCAGCGGGGAGGGCGCCGACGAGATATTCGCGGGCTACAACCGCTACAAGGCGGCCTATCTATCCGAGCGGGTCCAGAGCCTTCCTTCCTGGAGCCGGGGGCTCGCCGCGGCCGCGGCGCGGAGGATGGGCAAGGGCCGGGTCTACGAGGGCATCCCTTACGCGGGCGCCGCCCAGTGGGCCGTCCAGAACGCGCACTGCGGCCTTCCGGAGGCGGAAGGGGTCTGCCGGCCCGATTTCTGGCGGGGGGCTTCCCGTCTCGATCCCATGGACTGGCTCGAGGATTTCAAGACGCCCCATAGCCTGGCCTCGGCGCTCGCCTTCGACCTGCGCACCGTGCTCTGCGACGCCCTCCTCATGAAGGTCGATAAGGCGACGATGGCCGCCTCCCTGGAGGCCCGGGTCCCTTTCCTGGACCGCCGTCTCGTCGAGTACGCCCTCCGCCTGCCCGCCTCTTTCCAGGTGCGCAGGCTCAAGGGGAAATACCTGCTGCGCACCGTGGCCGCGAAGTACCTGCCCAGGTCCGTGGCCTTCCGCAAGAAGCACGGCTTCATCGTCCCCTGGGAGGAATGGGTGCGCTCGCCGGGAAATTCCACGCTCGATGAGCTGTTCTCCGACGCCTCCTTCGAGCGTTGGGGGGTCTTCGACGGTCCGCGCCTGAGGCAAATGCTTTTGGATCTCCGCCGCGGCGGCCGGAGCACGGATCCGGGCATCGTCTACCGTGTCGCGGTGCTGGGGCTCTGGCTGGAGTCCCTCAAGAGGGGCGCTCGAAAAGGATGAGCGGACTCCGCCTGCTCTGGCACCGTTTCTGGACCCGCCGCAAGCTCGAGCGCATCTTCTCGCGCGGAGCCGACGCCTTCGGCTTCGAGGTGGAGCCCTATGAGAGGCGCAGGCTCGAGGCCATGGAGAGGATGCTCCGGGAAGCTTCCGCCGCCCCCCTCGCGAGCGGAGAACATCCGCGCTCCAGGGACGGCGGCCCATTGGCCGCCGCCCGGGGGAAGGGCTTTCGCCATGTCCTGGAACTCGGCTGCGCCGAAGGCGCCTTCACCAAGAGGCTCTGCGAGCTGGCCGAGCGCGTGAGCGCGGTGGACCTCTCGCCCCTGGCCCTGGAGAGGGCCAGCGGCGCGCTCTCCGGACGCGAGGGCGTGCGCTTCTTCGAGGCCGACCTGCTCTCCTGGGAGCCCGCCGAGGACGCCCGTTTCGACGCGGTCGTGGCGGGCGACGTCCTCTACTACCTCGACAAGCCGCTCGTCCACGAGGCCTTCGAGGGGCTCTTCAGCCGGCTGGCCGGCTGGGTGGAGCCCGGCGGCCTCGTCCTGCTGGCGCACGGCTATCTCGGGGACGCCGAGCGCTCGGCGCGCGAAGGCTACCGCGAGAGGCTCGTGCGGCTGGGGATGCGGCTTATCACCGAGTCCATAGTGGAGGGCGGAGGACCCGAGGGGAAGTCCCGCTGTCTGCTGAGCCTTCTCCGTAAACCAGCTCCTTTATAGTCGTCACCCCGGCGAAAGCCGGGGTCCAGGCCGTAGAATTATTCTGGATTCCGGCTTTCGCCGGAATGACAACTCGGTTCGGGGTAAACGTAACGATTTTCATCAAAATACCCAATCACAGCAAACAAGGATGGCTGCTTTAAGATTCAGCGCGAGGCCGGCGATTCGCGAAGCGAATCGC
>CAYHRV010000044.1:0-4425 GCA_964359165.1 uncultured Elusimicrobia bacterium | reverse complement strand
GGGTGGCCGGAGGGGAAGTCTTGTTGTCTGCTGAGCCTTCTCCGTAAACCAGCTCCCTGAATCGCGAGAAACGCGAAAGCGTTTGTCGCGATTCAGGCGTGCGCTAACGGCAGGAGCCGCTCGAGCAGGTCAATATCCCGCAGCAGTCCGCGCTCGTGGAGCAATGTTGTCCATCTTTGGTGCTTTATCCGTCCCGTCGATGATTCGTTGCAATAGGTCTTTTGCCCCATATCCTTATGGGCCTCGGGCTCCTGGCCGCCAGGGCACATCGTAGGTATAATGGCCTAGAATGCCTAGGACTTCCGACCCGCCAGGGAGGCGGCTTGTCGTCTGTGCTGTTGCGGCTTGCACATTCTCCCTTATAGGCATCCTCCTTTTTCCCCCCGCCTGGTCTGAACAGATAAAGGCCACCGCCGGTAACGACTCCAAGTCCATAGCGCTCGCCGAGGCCGACCTCGGGCAAGCCAACGCGAATCTGCGCAAAAGGACTGAGCAGGCCGCGGGCATCCTGAAGGGCTTGGATCAAAGGGCCAAGCTCGCGAAGCAGCCGGTTCCGCAGGCCAGCACCATCCTGGATACCTTCAGCGGCCTGCTCATGACCAAGCCTCCCAAGCATGACGGGATTTCTGGGGGCCTATTCTGGCGGCTCTCGGCGGTTCACTGGCAGTTGGGCCAGACTGGAAAGCAACCCAGCAAATCCCCCTCCCAGGCTTCGACGGGTGGCCTGCCTATCGACCCGGCCATTGCCGCGCAGGTCCAAGCCGTCAAAACCATCGCACTGACGGGTAAAATCCACGATGACATCCTGAAGATCAAGAAGAGCGCGGATGATGGATTGGGGAAGGCGGCCAACACCCTCTGGGGCAGGAATGAGAAGTCATCCTCAATCGTTTTGGAAGCTTTCCGCAAGGAGTCCGTCGTTGGCTTGAAAAAGGCCGCAGACTTGCTGGGCGATGGCCTGAAGGCCTACGGGGCGGCACAACGGAATTACCTTCTAAAGCAGGGGCGGGCTGGGACGGCGACAAGTTCGGGCAGGAAGAGTCTTGCGGCCCTGGGAGGGATGGGAACTGGACCGGCAACTGATCTTGCTTCATCCAATCGAAGTCCGGTACGAGCAAGCAGTGCGGAGACTCAAACCAAAACCAGTCCCGATAAATTGGATGGACGAGGAGGCCTGCCCCCCCCATCCGCCCCGTCTCTCGCTTTACCCGCCGTTGCTGGCTCTGCTTCAGGCGGTGGTGTAACCACTCTTGCCCAATCTCTTTCAGGTGCCGCAGCAAGTGCCGGAAGCGATGATCCGCGCTGCAAAGCTGCAAGCAACTCCTTCTGGAGCGATAAGCTTTTTGGCCAACTGAAGGCAATTCAGGCTGACGCGGACAAGCAGACGTCTAATCCGATTTTCGCTCTTTTCGTTTATACCCTGAAGGTGCCCGACAACAAAAAAGAACTTACTATCGGATGGGTACAAGACGAGATCGATAACGAGAAGGGTGAACTCGAAAGATGGAAGGGACAATTAAAGAATCTTAAGGACCTATTGGCTCGGAAATGCCCCAGCAAAGATATAGACCCCTCTTGTGAGAGCAGCAAGGCTCGCATTCCGGGCACGATAAAAGATGATCAGGAGGTCATAGACTACTACAACAAGGTCATACCAAAGCTCCAGGGCGCCAAGGACGCTGCTGCCACTGAATACAATCAGCTATGCAAGAAGAATGATAAGCCTCCGGTCTGTAGCGGCAGTCAAGTGCCAAGCAAGGACGGCAAGTCATGCGCCCAGGCCTGTCCCGATGGAAAAACTGCGCCGGACGCTAAAGGCCAGTGCCCTTGCGGAAAGCAGGCATACAATCCCGGCATAGATTGGTGTTCAGGGGCCACTCTCCTTCGGCGAGCCTGTCCCAAGGGGAATCTCGCCTGCGCCGAGTCTCAGCTATTTCCCAAGGCCTTGAGCACGGAACAAATAAAGCGTGTCAACCAGTCGCTTACCGAATTCCCGAAGACGACCGAGGGCAAGGAACTTCTGGACGTTTTTCACCTTAAAACGGCCGATCTCAAAAAGCTGAGCGCGGCTAATGTAGAGGTGAGGGTCTCGACCTGGAACATGCCTACCGCATGGGCGCTGACCTATCCTGCGAGCAAGGGCCAGTCCTCCGTGCTGATTCTGAGTCCGGCCGTGCTCGCGGGGAACGCGAACGCAAGCACATTGGTGCTGGCTCACGAGTTGTCGCATGCGGCGAACGCCCGCAAATTTAATCCGGACGGAACGGCCACACTAGGCCGAAGTTCGGTGCGGTCCGAACAGCAGGCGTTGTTGACTGAAATCCACATGGGGGAGGAACTGAAGGCAAATAAGAAGATCGCTCCGGAGGCAAGGCTATGCGCGGACAAGACGAAGCTTTGCGACAATTTGGAGGCGATGTTGCGCATGTGGCAGGACAGATTCTCGGAGCGGCCGCTTAAAACGAACCCGAAAACGGGAAAGATAGTTGAGTTCACGGATCGGGATGTGATTGATGCGCTTAACAAAGCAATAAAAGCTGAAAGAGATAATGTGGTCGGCACCGACTGGATACTGCGCATGGGCCAGACAAACAACAACGCAGCGACCAATGATGCTCTCGTGACACCTCCCTTTACAGGCGCGGAGCGCAATGCTCAACTCGAATTCTTTGAATCCATGAGAAAGCGTGATGAGGCTTTCCGGAAGGCTCATCCGGACTACGATCTATCAAAGAGCAAGCCGGGGTCGAAAAAGCCATGAAGAAGCTGGGCGCGGCGTTATTACTCGTCGTCCTGGGCTTGGCGCTTTACGGCGCATGGCGCATGCTTCCTCGCGCCGATATTGTGAAACCGGAAATCACCGGGGAAGCCGCCTCGACAGGGGAGTGGGCCGTCTACGAGGACTCGATTTTAAGATTCGAGCATCCCAGGGGTTGGAAGGCTGGGACATTCCAGTACAAAGTGCCGGAGAGGCATGAACGCTTCTGGCACGCGAGCCGGAAAGTGGAACAGGGTGAATTCAGCGATGAATTGGGCGACATCCTGATAAAGGAAGACCCGGATCTCATTGAGAAACCTCCTCTGGAACAGTTGGTTGCCGAGACGATAAAGAATTGGTCGGACAGCAGGCTGATCGGCGCGCCGAAGCGATACGACCTGAAGGGCGCGACCTGCTTGGCTTACATCATGGAAGGCGAAAAGCGTTTTGTTAACAGCGACCAAGTTAGCGCAGCTAATGTCAACCGCCCCGTCTATGTCCGGGCTAAAGAACGTGCCGAATGTTATCGCGACAATGGAAATTATTTTGAGTTTTGGTCTTACCTTTCTGTCTATGCGGGCCAGCCGGATGAGCGTTACTACAAGAATGTCCGCATCTTCGAGCATATTCTCCAAAGCCTGGAGTTTAAGCAGGCTGCGGGGTCGACTTCCAAAAAGTGATGTTCCACGGGCGCGAAGGCTACCGCGAGAGGCTCGTGCGGCTGGGGATGCGGCTGACCGCCGAATCCGTTGTGGCAGGAGGCGGGCCCGAGGGGAAGTCTTGTTGTCTGCTGAGCCTGCTTGAAAAATAAATATTTCCGCGCTCGTGAGAAAGCGTGATGAGGCTTTCCGGAAGGCTCATCCGGACTACGATCTATCAAAGAGCAAGCCGGGGTCGAAAAAGCCATGAAGAAGCTGGGCGCGGCGTTATTACTCGTCGTCCTGGGCTTGGCGCTTTACGGCGCATGGCGCATGCTCCCCCGCATGGATGTCGCGAAGACGGAAACCACCAGGGAGGCCGGTTCAATGGGGAAGTGGGCCATCTATGATGACTCGGTATTAAGATTCGAGCATCCCATCGGATGGGAGGTCAAGACATTCCAATACGAAATCCCGAACCGGCATGAACGCTTCTGGTTCGTGAATCAGAAAGTGAAACAGGCGGAATTTAATAGTGAAATCGGCAACTTTAGTATAGAGGAAAACCCTGATCTTATTGAGAAACCTCCCCTGGAACAGGTGGCCGCTGATACGATAAAGAATTGGTCAGACAGTAGGCTGATCAGCGGGCCGAAGCGATACGACCTAAAAGGCGCGACCTGCTTAGTCTACATCATGGAAGGTGAAAAGCGGTTTGTCAACAGCGACCAAGTTAGCGCAGGTGACATCGACCGCCCAATTCGTGTTCGGGCTAGAGCAAACGCCGACTGCTACCGCGACGATGGAATTTACTCCCAACTTAACTCCCGCCTTTCCGTCTATGCGGGCCAACCGGACAAGCGTTACCATGAGAACTACCGCATCTTCGAGCATTTTCTCCAGTCCCTGGAGTTCAAGCAGGCTGCGGCGGGGTCGACTTCCAAAAAGTGATGTTCCGTGGGCGCGAAGGCTACCGCGAGAGGCTCGTGCGGCTGGGGATGAGCCTCGTCTCGGAATCGACGGTGGATG
>CAYHRV010000043.1:0-17658 GCA_964359165.1 uncultured Elusimicrobia bacterium | reverse complement strand
GGCGCCCAGCGAAATTCGCGGATAGCCCTGTCCGTCGACTGCGGAATGGGGGGCCAGATACATGCCGCGCCGGAGAACTGGCCCGTCCCAACTTCCAACAAAATTGCCGGGGTATATGGAGATTGGAGGGACGACACAAACTTTCGATTTCATCCAAGTTTCGATATTGAAGGAGCCGTTGAGGCAGAGGTGATCGCCGTGGAGTCTGGGATGGTCTATTCTGAAAGATTTGACGCACCTTTTCAGGGTACCACAGCCGAGATGCTGATCGTTCATATAAGTTCATCGATTGGCCACTGGTATAGCCATATAGTTGTTACACCCACGATCAGGCTGGGGTTACAAGATGGCCCTGTGGAGATATCATCTGGACGGGTTATTGGAAAAATCCTTGACCACCAAGCAATAGATCATCTTGATTTCGGTGTTCATGCCCCTCCCAATGGACCAGCTCTTGAGAACCCCCTGAATCCCCCTGTTTTGGGCCACTTTGTTACTGATACGACTCGACCGATAATCTCTTCGATTACCATAAAAGCCGATGATGCCGGTGCCAGGAGATCCCATGTTGACCGAACTGTTAATCCTCAAATTGCTGCTGGTGGGGTGGATGTCATTCCGACGGTCCATGACAACAATGGCGCTTCCCTGAGCGCTGGCGTTTGGCGCATCGGCTACTCCATCAAAAGTTCAACGGGCGGTTTTATCGTCGGGAGTCCCGAAGAGCCCCGCTGGTTTCTTTATGACGAGTTCACACGTGAATTGCCGCCCTATACACAGGACTCCCTGGACACCGTCTTCTCCCGGACGGACCCTTTTTCCCATTACTGGACGGACGGCGGAAGATACTCCTACATCGTGACGAACAAACATAGGGGCCTGCTGGATAAAGCCGGGGTGTGGGCCACAAAGGTTAAGAAGAGCACGGCGACTGACGGCAGCGGCACAGACGCCAAGCTCCAGGAAGACGCCCTGTTTCCCGATGGTACCTACTATGTCGTGATCACGGCTTTGGACCACGCCTTCCCTAATCCGAACAGCAATGTTTTGGATGCCAGCAGCGAGAAGGCCGTCGTCATCGACAATTTTCGGCCTTTTGTGAGCACGGCCGCTCGGAGCAGCGGGGGAATCTTGAATTATTTCAAGCGCTGGTTTCGGGAGGGGGACCTCTACCATTCGCCGCCCTCGCCTCCTGCGCCCATGGCCTTGGGGGACAATCTCATCGAGATAGAATTCTCGGAACCGGTGACCGGCCCGACGATGCTTATTGACGATAATCCAGCTTGGTCGCTTCCCTTGAGCCCTACCGACGATCCGAAGGTCTTTAAAACCACGCTATCAGTAGACGGGAGCTTTCCTCCTGCTGGGATTCACACGCTCTTTGTCCACGCCAAAGACCTGGGCGGCAACGACCTGCTGGCTCTGGGGCCTGAGGATGCTTTGATCAACCCCGAAACCCAACTAAGCCGCAGTGACGCGGGGGACATGCTGGGCGCGGCCGGTCCGGACACCTCGCTTCGAATCGAGATCCACAAGCCGGTAGTCCGCCTTTTCAACCCGGACTATGTTGATCTCTCGACCTACGGCTACACGAACGCGAAATACGTGGTGGTGGAGGGCAGCGACACGCTGGCGAGCTTGAGCACAATATCGGTGCGCCAGTTGGATGGCTCCTATGCCGAGTCCTACAATCCCGCAGATGACGCGGATTACTACTTTTATTTTGACGGCGCCTTCCAGTTTTCGGGGGCATTCCCCAGGCATGAGGGGATTCCGCCCTTTCCAGACCTGCCCGAGGGTCTCTTCGAGGCCCGCGTCGAGACGTCCTCCGGCACGGCGGTTGTCTCGACGTTCACGGTGAGCAGGACCCCGCCCTCCCTTGTCTTCGACAAGACCACCCCGCACACTTCTTTGTCAGGCGGCACGACGCAGATTTACATGGTTCTTGATTACGCGGCGAGCGCGGCCGCCTCGGGCGGTGGTTTGGCAGTGGTCCGTGAACTGCTCCAATCCTCCATCCGCGACACCCCGGGCGTTTTGCTCGCCGAATCCTATTTCCCGCTTGGACGCCTCGACATGGCGGGCCATTCGAGCATTCCCCTCGAGTTCTTCAGTCTCGGCGAATGGGGCTTTGGAAGCTCGCCGCGGAGCACGCTCTACTCGGCCGTGGACCACGCGGGTAGCGCGGGGCAAGGCTGGGCCGCGGCGGGGACGCAGACGGAAGCCATGGCCACCGACCATGTCTATGACGGGCCGGGCACTTACAATCAAAGCCTGATTTTCGACCAGCCGCCCCCCGCGACCGAAAGCCCGGATGGAAAGCAGGTGTGGACCATGATGAAATTGGGCCCGCATCGCCTGCTTACGCATGTTTCCCTGAAACCGTACGCCCATTTCTATGGATCTCAGTTCCGGAATCAGTTTAATTGGTGCAACCCAGAGAACTGCTCCATTAACGAAAAGCCTTGCTCCGAGCTTTGGTACGATTATCCGAACTCCCAGGTGTATTCGCTGCGCAAGAACGACTGGATCGAGGGGGACGGGGGGAGCGTCGAGCTCACGGTCAAGACGGACGCGGGCGCTCCCGTTGAAAGCGTCATAGGCAACGTCCCCTATCGAGACGTGAAACCGGAGACTGCGGACGCGCTATTCGACGATCAATTTAACGCGCTGTTTCCAGGCCTTAACTACTATGACGACCCAAGTGGAAACCGTGCTTATATGTTCGGTCTTCTTTACTCTTCTTTCGCATACACCATGTCGGGGCGGAGGACGTTCACCGGCAATCTAAATAGCGAGCTGAAACTGATCGCGAATAAGGCTCCCATACTTTATGGCGGACTTACACATTGCCAGAGCGGCAATATAAGCCAGGTGTATATTCCGGCCGGTGACGTGGCGCCGATGCTGGGCAACGTGACCGGGTTTGGTCTTGGGGCCGAACAGCCCGTCTTGACCGTGGGCGAGCACACCGAGGGCGTCAACCGCGAGTTCGACCTTTCCTGGCTGCTCGCCGGTTCCGAAGAGTTCCTCCTGGGCGGGGCGAGCCTGAAGGTCTGGGGCATCCCGGAAGGCGGGCAGGCGCACGTCCGCTCGGAGCCCGTGGCCTTGCGGCTGCCCAAGGCCATAGAGCGCAGTTATCCTCCAGGGATAGGGTATTTGCTCGACCTCCAGCCCAACTACGCGCGCGCGGAAGCGGCCTTTCCCGTGTACAAAGCCGCTTTGGCTTCCGGGGAGCTCGGGCGCCTGCGTCTTTTCAACGTGAGCAGGGATTTGGCCCTGGAGGCTCGGACGGCGCTCGATGCCGCGCAGGGGCGTCTGGTCCATACGGCGCAAAGCCCCGGCCTGGGCGGGGTCTACGTGGTGGGCATACCGGCATCGTTCACATGCGCGTCCCAGGCGAATATCGGGGGCAAGCCCGCGATCAACCATGAGAGCACCCTCAGCGCCTGCGGGATAGCCAAATATCCCTCGCCCGAGCCCTCCGCGCCCGCGGCGAGCCCTCCCCAGCAGCAGTTGGGCGATAGGTACGTCATAGGTCCGGAAATGGACCGCATGCCCTACGACACGCCCGGCAAGGCGACCTTTTGCGCGGACCCCGATGAAATGGGCCAAAAGGGCGTGGAAGCAGCGAATCTTGGCATCTACATGGCCAAGAAGGACCGTTCCGGCTGGGACAAGCTTCCCGGCGAGGGTATTGGCGGCGAGCAGGTCCATGAGCAGGAGCCCGGCCAGCCCCCATGCGTAAGAGCCCAGTTCTTCAAGATCACAGGACCCGTAGGTCTGTTCGCGAAGCGGACCGTGGAGGCTCTTAGCCCGGATATCACGCCCCCTATCACACTGCTCAAGGTCATAGGCTCCTCGCATACGGCTGGTGGGAGCGTATATATCAACACCCGCTCCAGCGTGAGCCTTTTAGGCATAGATCCAACGACCAGGGACGCGCCCGCCTACGGCGTGCGCGAGACCTTGTACCTTATAGATGTGGACACGGCGGCCCAAGCCGCCCGTTCATATTCCGTTCCTTTCACCCTGGACCCCGGCACCCATTCAGTTTCGTTCTACTCGGTGGACTATTCCAGCAACGCGGAGCCTTGGCAAGCCATGAACCTTATCGTGGACGGCCTGCCGCCCGGGGCGGCAGGGTTCTACCCCTCGGGGGGCGAACGCTTCGTGCTTGGGAAAGACAGCTTCACCCCGACGGCCCAAATCCTGGACGACTGGGACCCCGCTCCAGGTTTTCAAGCGGAGCTGGTCCAAGTCGAGGACTTCGGCGAGCCTCTGGGGACAAGGCCCGCGACCGTTGCGATAAGCACGGGTGTTCCCTTGGCGCTAGAGTCCCTCGACGACGGAACATGGGCGCTGCGCATCACGGCCGCAGACTTCGTCTCGAACTCGACCACGTCCTACAGTGGGACTTTTGAGCTGCTCCGCGACCGCCGCCCTCCAAGAACGAATCACGTCCTGGACCCCCCGGGGCACTTCGATGTCGCGAGCACCACCACTTTCATCACTTCATCGACCCTGGTCAGCCTGAGCGTGGAGGATGATCTCGCGGCGGAGCAGGACAGCCGCGGAATCGGCCTAGGCAAGACCTTTCTTCTCATCGACGTTTCAACGGCTGACTGTTCTACGCCTTTGGCTCTCGACTCGGTATTTCTCAGCACCGCCCCTACCGGAACCTGCGAGAACCCCCTCTATTCAGGCCCCTCTATTCTTTCGGCCGGACCACACGCCTTCCACTACTTCAGCATCGACCGCTCAGGAAACGCGGAAGCTCTCCATAGCTTCGAAGTCCATGTCGATACCCTAGCGCCCACGGCGCGGTTGCTCCTTTACGGCCCCCGGTATGAGTCCGAGGGGGGGAATTTATTCGTTTCCACGGCCACTGTCCTGGAATTACAGGTGGACGACCTCGCCGACGCCTGGGGCCGGGCCTCGGGAAAAGGCGATATCTTATTTTCCGTTTACCCCGGGACCGCTGAATTTACCCTATACCAGGGAACCTTCACCTTCCCTGAAGGGGGT
The DNA here is from genome assembly GCA_964359165.1 of uncultured Elusimicrobia bacterium. Classification (GTDB taxonomy): domain Bacteria; phylum Elusimicrobiota; class Elusimicrobia; order UBA1565; family UBA1565; genus CAYHRV01. The sequence continues at coordinate 12,630 of CAYHRV010000043.1, read as the reverse complement.
TTCGATATCGTTTTTAAGGTAAGCGATAAAGCGGGGAATATCGAAGAGCGGAGCCTGCGCGTCGTCGTTGACGCCTCGCCGCCTGTAAGCCGCTTGGAAACAGTTGAGGGCGTCCGGTCGGCGAACGGTTTGCTGGAGATAGACGGCGGCATCCCGCTCCAAGCGGCGGCCGATGATTTTGTCGGCGTAGGGACTGACACGGTTGGCGGATCGGGCATCCGCAACCGGTTTTATCTGCTCAACGCCTCCACAGAATCCTGCCATTTCACGGCATGGCCGCCTTCGGCGAATCCAGCGGCCTTCCCAGGGACCTGCGATAATCCCATCTATCAAGAACCTTTCGAGCTCTCACCGGGGACTTATACCGTGACCGTCTTCTCGGTAGATAATCTCGGAAATATCGAGGAGCCCCACTCTGTTCAGGTCCGGGTGCGATTTCCCCTGACCGGGGTCGATTTCGTACGCGAGCTCCAATTCCAGACGGAGTATCCCGCCTCCGTAGCGGTGGATACGGCGACCAACGTCACCTATGTGCTGCACACTTACTCACCAGGATATTACATCGACAAGTTCGACGCATCAGGCCAAAAGATATTGTCTTTCGGCGTGGCCGGCCGCAATTTGGGCCAAATCTGGCATACGGAGGGGGGGATACGGGTCGGGCCGGACCATAATCTGTACGTCGCGGATGCCTTCAGTCGGGCGATCCATATTTTCGGCCCGGGCGGCAACTGGATAAGCGATTTCAAGCCCGGCTTCCTGGGTCCCGTGGACGTGGATTTCGACGCCCAGGGCAGGCTCAACGTTCTGGACCCCAAACAGGGGAAAATACTGCGTTTTGAGCTCAACGGGACCCCCGTGGACAGTTTTCCGGCCGGTCCGGCCAATTCGATAAACATGGGCGGGCTGGCTATCGATGAAATGGGCAATCTCCTCGTGGCGGATTCGGCCTACTCCTTGGTCCGTAAGTTCGCCAACGACGGTTCGACTTTGGCCGTTTTTGGAAACGGACCCGGGAAAGCGGCTCTGTTCCGCCCTCGGCATGTGGCCATTGATTTTGCTGGGAGAGTCCATGTCTCGGACTGGCTGGCAAGCAGGATGGCGGTATTCTCAAGCACCGGGGCCTACCTGGGCGAGTATGGCACGGCGCTCGTAAATCCCGGCGCCGAGGCCGAATATCCCATCGGCGTAGCGATACCCTACGGGAGCGACAGGGTCCTGGTGGCCGCGAGCAATGCGCAGTCGGTGATCGAGTATTCCCTGCAAAGCACACCGCCCGCCGTGCCGGTCATCCTGAGCCCGTCCCCGAACGCCACGGTGCATGGGACCGAGGCCCTCATTCTTGGGCGGTCCAAGTCGGGTTACACGGTGGAAATACTCGATGGCGGCGTTATGGCCGCCTCCGAGACGGTTACGGACCCCTCGGGTCTTTTTGGAATCGAGGTCCCGCTTCTGCCCGTGCCGCGCATGTTGAGCGCCAAGGCGGTCAATAACTTCGGCTTTTCATCCAAACCGAGCCCTTCGGTGACCGTGTCCATGGCTCCGTTTCAGCCCTTTGATTTCGAGGTCCCTGTCATCAAGCACATATCCGCGCCTCCCTATGCCCAGATATTCGCGACGACCACGGTGACGGCGGACTTCAACAACGACGGGAACACGGATATTTTCGCGCTGGGCACCAGCGGGCTCGTCGTCCTGGCCGGCGACGGATTTGGGAACTTCAGCCCGCTTCTCCCCATTGCGCCCCCCAATCCCGGGGACTTCGGCAAGCTCGCGCGAGCCTTGGCCGCCGATCTCAACAGAGACGGCAACATGGACGTCGTCGCGGCCGATATTCGCGGTGGTCTGGGATTGCTCAAGGGGCATGGGGACGGGACCTTCGATCTTTCCCCCATCCCCCTATATTGGCAGGAGGCCGGGTGGGGCGTTGACGTCGTGCTGGGGGACTTCGACAACGACGGAAGCACCGATGTGGTCGCGGCATTCGGCCAAACTCTTCAAATGCTTCTGGGAGATGGCGACGCGGACTTCACCTTCACGCGCCTTCCCGTGTACCAGAGCACAGTTTCCATCGCGTTGGGCTCCTCGGACCTTCTCACCTTGCGCACCGCGGATTTCAACAGAGACGGGAAATTGGACCTGGTGGCAGGCGGAGCCGTTTTCCTAGGCGAGGGAAACGGCGGTTTCTCCTTGCTCAAGACTCTTTGCCAGGACTGTGGACTACCTTTGGTGGGCGACTTCAACCAAGACGGGAAACCCGATGTGATCATGCGATTCTCCACCGCGACTCAGACGGGGTATCGATACGGGATGCGGACTTTCCTGGGGCTCGGTGATGGAACCTTCTTCGGTTTGCCGGAGAATGTCCCATCGTCCGGCACAAATCCCCTGGGTTCTTTCACCGGTCCGCTTGTGGATTTGAACATGGATGGGCTGGGCGACTTGGCTTATGCGGGCCTGGGCGCGGAGATAACGTTATTAGGTTCGCACGGCGACGGTCAATTCGGTTCGCCCCAAGCACTGAACGCTCCCAGCCAGTGTAGTAACCTAGAAACCATCTCCAACGCCGATTTCAACAACGACGGGGCCGAGGATCTCGCTTCGGCCCTGAATTTCTACCCCTGCACATTAGACGAGGTGGCGATATACTTCAACCGTCTCGCGCCTCCCGATGCCACCCCTCCGGGCGTGGTCACGGACCTCTTTGCTCAAGGCACGTGGGAGGGCAATGTCGTCCTGAGCTGGACCTCGCCCGGCGACGACGATAGGCGCGGGCGAGCGTCCTCCTACGACCTGCGGGCTTCATCCATGCCTATCCACACGGCCGAGGAATTCTACTCGGCCGCGCTTATATCCAGCGTCCCGGTTCCGCAGGCGGGACTGCGGCGTGAAACTCTCTCCCTACCTGGTTTTTCAGGCGGCGCTTGGTCCTTCGTCTTGCGCGCCGCAGACGAAAAAGGAAATCTTTCCGCTCTATCCAATAACACTCAGGCCCAGGTCCCCTTCATTGCGCGAAGCCCGGTCATCGTGGAAGGGAAACCGGAGTTGCTTATGTCGGTCCCAAATCTTATACCGACACTCGCCGTCCTTTCCACGGGCTCGACATCGGGCGTCTCAGCGATTTCGGCCGCTTTCAACCAGAGCCTCGATGTCGCGGGCAACATGTACGACGTGGGGCCGGAGGGCGCGGCGTTCTCGCCTTCAGCGAAACTGGTCTTTAAGTATTCCCAGCAGGCCGTAGCCGACCTGGGCATCCGGGAAGAGGACGCGGCGGCGTATCATTACGACCCCGCAACGGGCTGGTCGAAGGTCCTCGGCCAGACGCTGGATGCCAATACCAACGAAATCACGGTTTCCCTGGACGCGGTTGCTTCCATTTATGCCGTACTGGCCCCTGCGCCGCCCAGGATCGCATCCATCAACCCCAACGCGGGCGGCAACAACGCCGGCGTCGCCGCCGTTGTCGCGGGCTCGGGATTCGCGGATGGCGCGACGCTGTTTTTGACCCGGACAGGGTCCTCCTCCGGGACTTGGGCCGCGACCGGGCCGATGAGCGCCTACCGAAGCGGCCATCAGGCCGTGCGGCTTCAGAACGGCAAGGTGCTGGTCGTGGGTGGGTCCGGAACCGGCGGCCAGCTCCTATCTTCCGCAGAAATATTCGATCCGTTGGCGGGAACATGGTCGCCCGCGGGGGCGATGGCAGCTGCACGACGGTATCATTCAGCTTCGCTTCTTTCCGACGGGCGGGTGCTTGTCTCGGGAGGATCGGGCCTCGACGGCACCGCTCTTGCCTCCACGGAGCTATACGACCCCTCCGCCGGCACGTGGTCGCCCGGCGGGAACATGGCGAACGCCAGAGCTTTGCACACCGCGACCCTGCTTCAGGATGGAAAAGTCCTGGTGACGGGAGGTTTTGGAAGCGGGTACAGCTACGACATCAGGCCATCGGCCGAGGTTTTCGACCCAGCCGCGGGGACATGGTCCCCGGTCCAGGCCATGTCCGTCGAGAGGTATCAGCACACCGCGAGTCTTTTGCCTAATGGGAAAGTGCTTGTCGCTGGAGGGCGTAGAGGCAGTTTCGTCCCCTCCGATTCGGCGGAGCTCTACGACCCCAATACAGGCTCCTGGTCGCAGACCGGGGTGATGACGCACGGCCGCTTCAATCATACGGCCACGCCGCTCCCCGGCGGAAAAGTGCTCGTGGCCGGAGGTTCCGACGGGAGCGGGCTCGCCCTTGCCGAGGTATTCGATCCGGCCTTGGGCGTCTGGTCGGCCGTAGGCTCCATGTCCATGCCGCGATTCGATCATACGGCCACCCTGCTTCCCATCGGGAAGGTGCTCATCACGGGGGGATACGCGGTCGGAACATTCAACGGCGTCTATACCGCGGGACCAATATCCGGCGTCGAGACATTCGACCCATCGGCTGGGACTTGGTCTAACGCCGACTCGCTTCCACAGCCGCGATATCGGCACACGGCCGCCTTACTGCCGGATGGGAAAGTGCTGATCGCAGGGGATGGGGGGGAGACGGGAGCGACCGCGCTCCTTTATGACCCGCCGCTTCCCTTGACGATCGCGGCCAGGGAGGTACAACGGCAGGATCATACCCGGCTTGAAGGCATATTCGACCTTTCCGGGCAGGCTCTTGGTTCCTGGAACGTGCTCGTGGTCAATCCCGACTCCAGGCATGCGAGTCTGGATAGGGGGTTTACGGTCTACGACGCCGCGCCGCCTGATGCGGTGAGCGATTTGTCCATCGCCGCGATATACGAGACCTCCGCGACCCTGCGGTGGACCGCGCCGAGAGCTCCGAGCGGAAGCTTGGCCTATTATGACGTGCGTTATACCACCTTCCCCATGGGAGTTTTGGATTTTGAGTCGGCCGCCATTCTTCCAAACATGCCCGCACCGGCTTCTGCCGGGACGCTTCAGCAGATGGAAGTATTCGGTCTGAGCGAGCCCGCCTTCTATGCCGCCCTCAAGAGCAGGGACATTTACGGGAGCACCTCGCCGGTAAGCAACGTGGCCGGTTTTGCGCGCAGCACAAATTCCATCGGAGGTTTTCCGGAACTGACCTTCTCGGCCGACGGGCCGGTGAGCGCGACGTTGCTCTCGACGCAGTCGGTATTGGGTGCGGTGAAGCTGGCGACCGCCGCCGAACAAGACCTTACTCTCTTAAGTTCGCTCTATGATCTCGGGCCCGAGGGGGCGAGCTTCTCGCCGCCGGCTACGCTGCTATTCCGCTATTTGACAGGCACGCTCGCGGAGCTCGGATTGGCCCCGGCCGACATCGCAGTCTACGAGTTCATGGGCTCCAGTTGGGTCCGCGTCGAGCCCCAAATGATCGACGAGAGCCAAAACGCCATCATCGTGCAAATAACCAACCTTGCCTCCCTCTTCGGTATTTTCGGGTTGATGCCGGATGTTCTGGCGCCGGTTTCCAGCCTTTCTATTGGGACACCCTCTAGCGGCGCGGAGCCCGTTTTCATCACCAGCCGCACCGCGCTCGCATTGAGCTCGCTCGATGATCTTCGGCGGGAAGGCGACGGCCGCGGCAAGGGCGTGGTCCGGCAGCAAGCCTGGCTTGACGGCGATCCATTTGGAGAGTTCCAAAATCCTATGCCCGCGCGCATGGAAGCGTTCTACTCTTCCGTTACTCTTGCGAATCATCAAGAGGGGTCCCATGTTTTGGCTTACCGGGCCCTCGATACCATCGGCCATTGGGAATCCACACGGACGATCAACCTGTCGCTCGATGATTCCGCTCCGCTGACGGACTTGGCGGTCTCCAGCCCGGCTTACGGCGATTATGTCTCTACGAACACCATGTTTTCCTTTCAGGCCGTGGATAGGGTCGCCGGCCGCGAAGGCGCTGGCGTTAAAGAGACCCTTTGGAGCGTCAACGCGGCTTCTTTTTCGGTCGCGCCATCGGGTTTCTCGCTCTCGGACGAGGGTGCTTACTCGTTGGAGTATAGAAGCGTGGACTTTCTAGGCAATGAGGAAATTGTGCGGTCCAAAACGGTATTCTTAGATAAGACCGCGCCTTTGAGCGAATTCGGCATTGAAGGCCCCAAGGCCCTCTCTTCCGGCAAGCCGGTGTTGGCGGCTCAATCTTTTACCGTGTTGGACTCTTCGGACCCCGTATCCAACGGCGGGAACTCGGGGCTCCGAACCGTTTATGTTCTTGTGGACACGGCGCCAGCCGCTTGCGAATTCGTGGAAGGGATTGAGCCTCCAATAGTCTCCACCGAGACTATACCCGGGACCTGCTTGAATCCCGCATACGCCGGAAGATTCTCGATGCCGGAAGGGCCGCACGCGCTATATTTCATGGCTTCCGATAATGTAGGCAACCTGGAAAACGGCGGCATATTCCTTTCCACAGCGGTCATCGTGGATGGGACCGTGCCCCGTATCGCTTCGCTAGCCCCTTCGTCCGGGAGCTTTATAGCGGGAAGGGATACCATCAGCATACATTTCGAGGTCTCCGATGATTACGATCCCTCGCCGTCAGTGGAGGCAAGACTCATCCAGATTTCAGGGCAAGACTTGGTTTTCGGCGCTACGGGCCAGGTTTCGGCGCAACAGGATCAGATATTAGATCCACAAAACCTGGACGATGGTTTATGGGCTCTCCAGGTTACTGCCGCGGACTTTGTCGGCAATTCCATCCAAATCACCGGCGGGACCTTTGCCGTCCGTCATGACATCCTCCCTCCCAGGACCACCTTGGTCATCGGCAATCCAAGCCTCGACAGCGATCCTCCGTACGTCACTCCCCGGACCACACTCTCCCTGACCGCGGTGGATGATAGATGGGAACCCAACGACGGCGCGGGGCTGGGCGTGACCTCGATTAGGGTAAGCATCGACGGCGGACCTTTGGAGGACTATCAAGCTCCCATCCGGATTTCCAGCGAAGGGCTTCATGAGCTTGGTTATTCCGCCTTGGATATGGCGGGCAATACCGAAGAGCCAAAAACCGCGCGCGTGATCGTAGACGACTCGGCGCCGCTGACGAGCTTGATGGTCTCCACGCCGGCCTTCGAGAGTTATGTGTCCCCTCGGACCGTATTCAACCTGAGCGCCATAGACCCGGCAACGGGACAGTCGCCCGGCTCCGGGCTTGCTTCCACCATTTACAACGTAGACGGCGGAAGCTGGACGAGCTCGCCGCTGGAGTTTTCGCTCTCGGCCGTCCAGGGCCGGCGGCTCATCGAGTACCAGTCCTCCGACAGGCTCGGCAACCTGGAGGTTATCCGGAGCACCGCCGTATCGCTGGACGCCGAGCCGCCCCTCACCTCGATATCCCTTGGACTTCCCCGCTTCGATGCCGAGGATGGAAGAGTATTTCTTAGTACGCACTCGTTGTTGACCCTTTCCGCCCGGGATTATCCAGAGGGGGCGGCAGCCGGCGTGCGGCAGACGGACTATTCCTGGGACGGTTCGACCTTCGCGACCATTCTCAATCCTGTTCCGGCGGGCCAGGAGGGGAATCGCTCGGTCTATTTCCGAAGCTGGGACAATGTTCTCAACGATGAGACGATAAGCTCGATCACTTTCATCGTAGACGGCACGGGGCCTTCCATCACGGGCGTCGGCCCCGCGGGCGGCGAGGCTTTCATCGCACGGCGCGAGAATGTCCGCGTTTCCTTCGCTATCTCGGATAATTACGATTCTGTCCCTTCGAGCGCGGCCTTATTGGTCCAAGTCGAGGATCGGGGCGTGCCCAGGGATCAGCGGCCTCCAGGCTCTTTGTCGGCCCTCGGGGCAGTGCCCGTAGTCTTCGGCAGCGAGTTCGAGCCTCTGGACCTAGACGACGGGGTTTGGGAACTGCGAGTTTCGGCAACGGACTTCGTTCTGAACGCGACCTCCGCGGCCTCTGGTCGATTTGAGATACTCCATGACATTCAGCCGCCAAGGACCGCACTTGGGATCGGTGTTCCCAGCATGGCAGCGGGAACATTGCCCGCGGAAATCGCGGTCATGGCCTTTATTTCCAGCAGAACGCTCTTGAACCTGAACTCGGTTGATGATCTGGTGGCGGCTGATGATTCCGCGGGTCTGGGCGTCGCCCTCCAGTACATTGAGGTGGACGGACTCTTCCGCTCCAGCATCGCTAATCAGAACCCGTTTCCCGACCAGATATTCTCTTCTTCGTTCACTCTCGAGGGTGATGCCGACGGAGTATACGCCTTGGCCTATTATGCTCAAGATACGTTGGGCAATCGGGAGGCATTAAAGACCTCCACCGTAGCCGTTGACAACACCGCGCCCATCACTCAATTGGCCTTACAGGGCGGCAAACAAGCCTCCGGGTTGGATGCTTCCAGCTTCTACGTTTCTTCGGACACTCGCCTGAACCTCCCCGCGTTCGACCCGCTGACGGGTGGCGTGGCTTCCGGGCTTGAGATCACGCGCTACAGGGATAATCAGGGAGCCCTTCAGGACTTCTCAGCGCCCATCGCGTTCGGGGAAGGCGCTCACCGACTGGTATATCAGAGCCGGGACCGGCTTGAAAACTCCGAGGTTCTTCGCAGCACCACGGTCCTCGTTGATGCCACTCACCCCATCACAACCGCAGCCATGGGTTCGCCCGCATTCACCGCCCCCGATGGGGCGCATTATATCACGCCCGTGACGCCGCTCAATTTCTCGGCCCTGGACCCGGAATCCTCGGGTGTGGCTTCGGGAGTAGAGCGCATCGAAACGGGCGTGGATGGGAACGAATACTCGACCTATATCTCAACGCTCACCTTCGGTGAGGGCTTACATTCGGTACGCTACCGGGCATTCGACCGAGTAGCCAACGCGGAGCCGGACTGGTTGATCGAGCTGCGCTCGGACGGAACCGCGCCTATAACCGCGCTGGAAGTGAGAGGCACTTACTACACGACCGCTGCTCCTGAGGGGACCAGAAATTACGCTCCGGCGCATTTCACCTATGCCCTTGCGGCCCAAGATCCCATCGCCCAGGGCGTGGCCTCGGGTCTCGCGAAGACGAGCTATAGGATTGATTCCGGCCCGGGACGGGACTACGGCGAGGCGTTCAACCTCGCGGAGGGACTGCGCCGAATAGACTTCTGGAGCGAGGATCGAGTTCAGAACACTGAATTGGTCAAGAGCACCACGGTATACGTGGATGCTACGGCTCCGCGGTCCTCCTTGGAGATCGGCGCTCCCCAGACCCTGAGCGGCAGCCTGAGCGTGGTTTCCGGCAAGACCGCGTTGATCGTGCGCTCCACCGATCCGGTCTCAAGCGATGTGGCTTCTGGAATTCAAGCCATCCTATTCCTTAGGGATTTGGAAGCGTTCGCCGTTCAGGGTGGAACATTCGGCCTTACGGGTTCTGATGGGATAAAGACCGTGGCCTTCTACGCCAAGGATAACGTGGGCAACGCGGAGGGCGAGAAATCCCGGCAAATAGGCTTGGACAACACGGCCCCGGTCACCGACCTCCTGGTCCTGGGTGGAAAACAATTCAAGGACTCCGCTTCCAGCAGGTTCTACGCCTCAACCGCCACGGCCTACAGACTCTCGGCCCAGGACCCGGTGATAAACACTGTGGCGGCGGGCGCTGACTTCAGCGAATACTCTCTGGATGGGGTAGCCTACGCGCGTTTCGCTCAGGATATTTTGCTCCAAGAAGGGGTCCGAAGCCTCGCCTATCGCTCCCAGGATCGGGTGGAGAACCTTGAGACTTCTAGATCCACCATGGTCTACGTGGACGGGACCGCGCCCTTGACCGAAGCCGTGCTCACGGGACCGCGTTATGCCCTGCAGCCCGGGGACAGCCAGCCGGGAGGCACCCAGGCCGTCGGCGGGCCGCTGTTCATCGCCTCGCACACGCTATTCGGTCTCAGAGCCCAGGACCCTGCGATTGGCAACGCGACCCCGGGCTCCGGGGTCGGGAAGACGCTCTATGGCCTGGACTCGGCGATTTCTGTGCCCTTTGCCTCGGACTTCCCGATTCTGGATGAGGGCGCCCACATCATCGCGTTCCGAAGCCTCGATCACGTGCAGAACGAGGAGGGCCTCAAGAGCTTCGCGTTGAGCGTGGACTCGACGCCTCCGAACGCGGCGCTGTCCTATTCAGGTGCGCATTACATCCCCGTGCCCGGCGCGGACTATGTGCCCGCCGAGGCCGAAGCGTTCATGGCGCCTTCGGCGAGACTGGTCTTGAGCGCGAGTGATCCGGCATCCCAGGGCACTGCATCCGGCGTGCAGAAGGTGTTCCTGGGCCTTGATTCAGCCGGGTTCTTCGAGTATTCCGGGCCGAGCGCGCTTGCGGGGGAGGGTCTTCATCAGGTCCGCTACTATGCCCGTGACCGGGTCCTAAATGAGGGGTTGCCGGGGCTTCGGCGCGTGGCCGTGGACGCCACCGCTCCAGAGAGCCGGTTCGAGGTGGGTCCCCCCAAAGCCCTCCTAGGAGACGGCACGCTTCTTGTGAGCACCAGAACCCAGTTTACGATGCTCTCGCAGGACCCGGCGACAAACGGCGCGGCCTCCGGGGTGCTTGAACGCAACTACCGCGTTTTTTATTCAAGCTCGGGTGCGGGATCCTTCGCGCCTTACAGCGAGCCCTTCACGCTACTCGGGTCCAGCGGCTCCAAGACCATCGAGTTCTACGCCCAGGACCGGGTGGAGAACCGTGAATCGGCAAAATCGCTGTCCGTGGTCCTGGATGCAAGCGCACCGATACTCGCGCTGAAGACCCCGTCCCCGGACCATGAGGGCATCTGCCGCGTGGTCAACGGAACGGTAAGCGTGACCGGCGCCATTCTCGATGCGAACCTGAAAGATTGGAGTCTTGAGGCCGCTCTTGGTCAGAACGCCGCGACAGGCTATGTCCTGATCGCTTCAGGGACTGTGAGCATATCTTCCGGTATCCTGGCAGTCTGGGACACCCGCGGATTCGAGGGCTACCGCACGCTGAGGCTATGGGCCCAGGACCGGGTGGATAACCGAGCCGAGATCGTGCTGAACGTGTTCGTGGGTGAGCCTCAGCGCAAGTTGGTCTTGGGCGGAGGGGATATGTTCAACAAGCCCTCCGGCGCGGCCGTGGGTTCTTCGGGTTCTATCTACGTCGCGGACACCAATAACGACCGCATCGCGGTGTTTACGGCTACTGGGGCCCTGGTCGCGGTATTGGGCGAGGAGGACCGGGAGGATGACGACCGGGATTGGCATCGGGAGCGCAGGGAAGGCGACAAGAAAGACCGGTCCCTAAGACTCAACAAGCCGAGGGACGTGGAGGTGGACGCATTCGGCAATATCTTCATCGCGGACACCGAGAACCATCGCATCGCGAAGCTCTCGCCCATGGGAGAAGTCCTTCTCAGTCTGGGCCGGGTGAAGGAACGCGGCCGAGCCGAATTCTACCCCGGCCGGGAGAACGGCCAGTTCCGGCAGCCCGCGGGCGTGGCCGCGGGATTGAACGGGAACATCTACGTCTCGGACACGGGCAACCGTCGCGTTCAGGTCTTTGATTCCAGCGGGACCTTCCTCATGAGCCTGCCCATACCCGAGCCCGATGATGAGGATAGGGACGATGATGCGGAAGAGGACCAGCTTAGGCCAGAGGGCATAGCCGTAGACGCAATGGGGAACATCTACGTGGCCGACTCAAAAGGCCGCAGGGTGCTCAAGTTCTCACCGGATGGGACATTGATCCTGGCCATAGGGACGCGGCCAAGAGGCTATGGCGGCCGCTCCCGCTACCATGACCGCGATGAGAGGAACGGTTATAGGGCTAAAGGCATCTTTGGGCGGCCGGAAGGCATCGCGGTGTCACAAGACGGCTCTTGCATCCTGGTCTCGGACTCGAAGCTGGATCGAATATTCAAGTTTGACGCGGAGGGACGGCTGACCCTGGCCTTCGGAAGGCAGGGTGAGATCAAGGATAAGAAACCCCTGCCCACGGAGCTTGTACTTCACAAGCCTATGGGCCTGGCCTTGGACCAAACAGGGAACCTCTATGTGGCCGACCGCAACAACGACCGCATTCAGAAGTTCGGCTATCCGGACGGGGGTTCCACGCTCATTGTGAGCGGCCTCCGGGGAGAGGATGATGATGATGGAGGCAGGCGCGGTTCCGCGAGAACGGCCTCAGCCGGCCCGGCAAGCGTCGACCCAGCGGCCGTGTCCGCCGACCCCTCCTTCGCGCTCAGGGACGCTTATGTCTTCCCCAATCCCGCGGTGGGCGGGGCAAAACCGGTCATCCATGTGGCCGTGGGCATCGCCGATTCGCTCATGATCAGGATCTACAACATAGCGGGCCAGCAGGTGCATGAGACCACTCTGGATAGGACCCCGGCCATCATAGACGACGGTTCTGGCCCGAAATACGCCTACGAGTACGCCTGGGAAGGCCATATCCCGAGCGGCGTGTATCTCTACAGCATAGAGGCCAAGAAGAACGGGTTCTCCAGCATACGGAAAGCGGGACGGTTCGGGGTGGTCCGGTGAGTGTTTTCAGCCGCAAAGAAAGGGGGGTGATGCAGATGAAGCCCGGCTGGATTGATAACCTTTTCACGGCTCTATTCCGTCCCTGGACCATGCTCCTGGCTCTTGGATTCATCCTGACCCCGACCTATTGGCTCTTGGCCGCCTTGAACACGGGCGCCG
>CAYHRV010000042.1:17478-17725 GCA_964359165.1 uncultured Elusimicrobia bacterium | reverse complement strand
AGGAAGTCCTTGTTGGACTTCGTGGACATCAGCTTGTCGTGCAGGAGCTCCATGGCCTCCACCGAGTTGAGCGGCGAGAGGATCTTGCGCAGGATCCACATCTTGTTGAGCTCGTCCTCGCTGAGCAGGAGCTCTTCCTTGCGCGTGCCGGAGCGGTTGATGTCCACGGCCGGGAACACGCGGCGGTCGGCCAGCTTGCGGTCGAGGACCACCTCGCTGTTCCCCGTGCCCTTGAACTCCTCGAAGA
>CAYHRV010000042.1:0-17468 GCA_964359165.1 uncultured Elusimicrobia bacterium | reverse complement strand
AGGGAGGTGGCGATGATGGTGAGGCTGCCCCCTTCCTCGATGTTGCGCGCCGCGCCCAAAAAGCGCTTGGGGCGCTGCAGGGAGGTCGCCTCCAAGCCGCCCGAGAGGACGCGGCCGGAGGAGGGCGTGATCGTGTTGTAGGCGCGGGCCAGCCGGGTGATGGAGTCGAGCAGGATCACCACGTCCTTGCCCATCTCGACCATGCGCCGGCCCTTCTCGATGACCATCTCGGCCACCTGCACGTGGCGGTCGGCCGGCTCGTCGAAGGTGGACGCCACGACCTCGCCCTTGACCGAGCGCTGCATGTCGGTGACCTCCTCGGGACGCTCGTCTATGAGCAGGACGATGAGCACGCACTCGGGATGGTTGATGGCGATGGCGTTGGCGATCTTCTGGAGCATGATGGTCTTCCCCGCCTTGGGCGGGGACACGATGAGCCCTCTCTGCCCCTTGCCGATGGGAGACATGAGGTCCAAGAGGCGCGTCGTCAACTCGGACTTCACGGTCTCGAGGTTGAAGCGCGTGTTGGGATGCAGGGGAGTGAGGTTGTCGAAGACGATCCGGTTGGGCAGGCCCTCGATGGGAACGCCGTTTAAGCCGGCGACCTGGAGTAGGGCGAAGAACCGCTCCCCGTCCTTGGGGGGCCGGACATGGCCGGAGACGGTATCTCCCTTGCGCAGGCCGAACTTCTTGATCTGCGAGGGAGAGACATAGATGTCATCGGGGCCCGGCAGATAGTTATAGTCGGGCGAGCGGAGGAAGCCGAACCCGTCGGGCAGTATCTCGAGCACCCCTTCGTCATAGATCGTGCCGTTGCGCTTGGCCTGGCCTTCCAGTATCTTCACGATGAGCTCCTGCTTGCGCAGGCCCGAGACGCCTTCCAGGGCCATCTCATCGGCGATCTTCATCAGGTCGGCTATCGTTTTCTTCGCCAGCGCCGAGACATTGAGCTGTTTGTCGTCGGCGGCAGGGGTCTTGGCGGGGACGGGGGTGGTTTCCATGGTCGCGGTCTCCTCGGGTGCGTCTTGCCTCATGCCCCGGAACCTCCGGGGGAGGTCGACAGCAGGCGGAAAGCCTGCTGATACTCTTTCACTCTACGGCAGAGGGCGCCGAGCCCTCCTTGATTGCGTACGACGACGTCGGCCAGGCGCTCCTTGCGTTCCTGCGGCCACTGGGACCTCAGGCGTGCTCGCGCGGCCGCGGCCGGGACGCCGTCCCGGCGCATCACGCGCCCAAGGCGCAGACGCTCCGGCGCGCTCACCAGCACGGTCGCGTCGAAATCGCCCGCCAAGCCGGCCTCGAACAGAAGGGGGACGTCCACGACCGCCACCGGGCGGCGGCAGGCGCGCAGCCTGCGGCGCATCTCCAGGAGCATGGGCGGGTGAGCCGCCCGGTCGAGACGGCGGCGCGGGATGGGGCTGGCGAAGACCCTGGACGCCAATTTCGCACGGTCCAGAGAGCCGTCGGCGCGCAGGACGCCCCGGCCGAAGGCGCGGACGATCGCGCGGTGGACGGGCCCGCCCCGCCGGGAGAGCCGACGCGAGACCTCATCGAGGGACAGCGTCCAGGCCCCCGCGCGGGAGAAAGCGCGCAGGGCCTCGCTCTTGCCCGCGCCGATGCCGCCGGTCAAGCCGACCCGCAGGGGCTTTCGGATGAGCCTCTCAGGCATGGCCGCCTTCGCCTGGACGGCCCGGGCCGTGCTTGCGCAGGACCTCGCGTTCCTGCTCGGTCAAGGAAGCCTCGCCCTGGTCCAGTATCTTGTCGAGGATCCGGTCCACCTCGGCCATCTCTTCCTCATAGGAGACGGGCCGCGCCTTGCGCGAGGACCGCGCCGCCGCGCGGGGGCGCTCGGAGACGACCACGCCGCCCTGCGTCATGTCGCGCCAAAGGGCCTTCACGCGCATCGAGAGTATCCACCACCAGCGGATGTAGAGATAGCCGATGACCATGCCCCCGAGGTGGGCGTAGCGCGCCACGCCGCTGGAGCCGTCGGAGGCGGCGAAGAACTCGAGGAGGCCGAAGAGCATGGCCATGTGCTTGGCCTTGATCGGGAAGAAGAAATAGAGATACACCACGGCGTCGGGATAAAGCATGGCGAAGGCGACCAGGAGCCCATAGACCGCGCCGGAAGCGCCGATGACGGGGTAGTGCGAGTGCGGGGTGATGGCCACGTTGATGAGCCCGGCGCCCACGCCGCATACCAGGAAGAACTTCAGGAATTCCCGGGGGCCCCACTGGGCCTCCACGGGCATGCCGAACATCCAGAGCGCGAAGAGATTGAAGATCAGGTGGAGGAAGCTGCCGTGCAGGAAGAGGTAGGTGAAGAGCTGCCACACCCAGCGGTCCTCCACCACCCGCGCGGGGACCAGGCCGAAGAGGCCGGAGAACTGGCCCGCGACCAACTGGCTCATGAGGAACGCCACGGCGTTGGCGATGACCAAGGCCTTGATGACCGGGGACATGGTGTTGAAATCGATGGGCGCGTGCGAGAAGTTCCGCGGCATGTCAGCGTCCTCCCCGCGGGAGGATGCTCGTTGTCGGGGCCAACCGCCGTTTCATGGGAGCGGCTCCATATCCTGCCAGTTCTTGCCGACCTTGAGGTCCACGACGATGGGCACGTCGAGCCGGACCGCCTCCTCCATCTGGGTCCTCACCCAGGGCGCGAAAGCCCCCACCTCGCTCTCGGGGAGCTCGAAGAGGAGCTCATCATGCACCTGAAGGACCAAGCGGGCGGGCCCCTTCATGCCGCCAAAGACGCGGACCATGGCGGCCTTGATGAGGTCGGCCGCCGAGCCCTGGATGGGGGTATTCCCCGCCGCGCGCTCGGCCAAGCCGGAGAGCTTCCTGCTCTTCGCGGCCAGGTCGGGCAGGCGCCGCATCCTCCCGTAGAGCGTGCGCACGACCCCTTCCCTGCGGGCGGATTCCAGGTTCCCCTTGATCCAGGACTCCACCCCGCGATAGCGGGCGAAATAGCGGGCGATGATGTCGCGTGCCTCGGCGAAGGGGATGCCCAACTGGAGGCCGAGCCCATGGGCGGTCTGGCCGTAGACGATGCCGAAATTGACGGCCTTGGCCCGGCGGCGCATCTCTTTATCGACGGCCGAGGCCGGGACGCCGAACACCTCGGAGGCCGTCCTCAGGTGCACGTCCTCCCCGCTCTCGAAAGCGCGCCTCAGTTCCGGGTCGCCGGAGATGTGGGCCAGGACGCGGAGCTCGATCTGGGAGTAGTCGGCCGAGAGCAGGACGCGGCCCTCGGCCGCGGTGAAAGCCCGGCGTATCTTCCGGCCCAGGGGAGTGCGCACGGGGATGTTCTGCAGATTGGGGTCGAGGCTAGAGAGCCTCCCCGTCTCCGTGCCCATCTGGTTGAAATGAGTATGCACGCGGCGGGTGAGGGGATCGATCCGGGCCAGGAGCCCTTCCACATAAGTCGACTGCAGCTTGCTGAGTTCCCGAAAATCCATGATCTTGGCGGGCAAGGGATGGCGCAGGGAGAGCACCCGCAGGGTCTCCTCATCGGTGGAGGCCCCGCCTTTTTCCGTCTTATGAACGACCGGCAGGCCGAGCTTCTCGAAGAACAGCACGCCGAGCTGTTTGGGGGAGTTGGGGTTGACCTCCATGCCCGCGAGCTCGTCGATCTCCGTGCGGAGCTGGGCGATCTTCTCGGCGAATTCCCCGCGCAGGGCTTGCAGATACCCGGAGTCCACAGCCACGCCCTGGGCCTCCATGGAGGCCAGGATGTCCAGGAGCGGCAGTTCCAGCTCCGAATAGACCCGCGCGAGCCCCTCGGAGGCCAGCTTCTCCTCCAGGACTTTGGCCAAGGGGTGCAGGCGGAGAGTCCTTTCAGCCTCGGCCGCGGGAGAGGGCGGGGAATCGGGCGCCGCCCCTGGGGGGAACTCCAGGCCCAAGTAAGTCCGCGCCGCCGCGGCGAGAGAGGGTTTGGAAAGGGACGGGTCGAGGCACCAGGCGGCCAGCGCCGTGTCGAAGCGCGGGCCCGCGAGCTCCAGGCCGGCCGAGCGCAGCAGGCCGATGGCGGTCTTCAAGTCATGTCCGATCTTCAGGGTCTTCGAGGAAAGGAACATCTCGGAGAGGGCTTTGCGGTGCTTGCGCAGGGCGTCGTCGTTGAAGACGCAGACTTCCCCGCCGGCGAGGGCCAAGGTGGCCACCGGACCGGCTGCTTTCAATAAGTCCTCACCTTCGCTACGGACCGACAGCGCCGCGGCCGGCGCCGTTTTGGCGGAAGAAAGGAATTCTTTCTCGGAAACGAAACGGACAATAGGAAATGAAGAAGAAGAAGCTGAAACAACGGGCGCCTGCGAGGCGCCTGCCTGGGCGCCTGCTCGAACGCCTGCGTCGGCGGCCGGCAGAAGACTATTAAATCCCATTTCCGTGAATAGGCGCACAAGGCGCTCCGTCGCCGCCGTGGAAGGGGCGGCCTCGGAGAGGACCGCCGGGGCGCAGCCGTCGAGGTCGAGGTCGACCGGGGAGTTGGAATCCAAGGTCACCAGTTCGCGCCCGAAGCGGACCTGCTCCGTGCCGCGGCGCAGGGACTCGGCGGTCTTGGCGGGGATGTCGCCGTGGCCCTCCCGGGCGGCGGTCAGCAGGGCCTCCAGGGACCCGAAGCGGGAAAGGAGTTTCACCGCGCCCACGGGTCCGATGCCCGGCACTCCCGGGACGTTGTCGGAGCTGTCCCCGGTCAAAGCGAGATAATCCCCCACTTGAGCCGGGTGGACGCCGAACTTCGCGACCACGGCCGCGTCATCGAGCATCGTCCCCTTCGCCTCGTTGAGCACGCGCACATGGTCGTCGATGAGCTGCAGGGCGTCCTTGTCCCCGCTGACGATCACGACGTCGGCTCCTCGCTCCCTCCCCCGGCGGGCGAGCGTGGCGATGAGGTCGTCGGCCTCCCAGCCCGGGAGTTGGGCGCACGAGAACCCCATGGCCGAGGCCATCTCGCAGGAAAGCGCGAGTTGGGACTTCAGGTCCTCGTCGATGGGCTTGCGGGTGGCCTTATAGCGCTCAAAGAGCTTATGGCGGAAAGTGGGGCCGGGCGCGTCGAAGCAAACGACGAGCAGTTCCGGCTTCTCCCGGCGCGTCAGGGAGAGCAGCATCCTCGCGAAGCCGTAGAGCGCCCCCACCGGCTTGCCCGCGGGGGAGGTCAGCGGCGGCAGGGCGTGATAGGCCCGGTGGAGATAGGCGTGGGCGTCCACCAGGAACAGCCGCTCGCACGTCTTGGCGGAGGGATTCTTCTCCATGAGGGGGGAGATCAACTGCGTCCCTCTCGGAGCAGGGCCGAGATCTCTCTCTCGATCTCGCCTTTGAGCTCCGAATCGTAGCCCGTCCAGCGGTTGCGGACCCGGCCGGAGCGGTCCAGGAGCACGGTGGTCGGCAAGCCGCGCACCCCCCAGGGGCCTTGCGTGGTCTGTTCCGGGTCCATGAGCACCGTATAGGTCATCCCTTTCTCGTCGATGAAGGCCTTGATGTGTTCCGTAAAAGCGTCCATGCTGACCCCGACCACTTCCAGGCCCTGCGCCCGATGGCGCCGATAGAGGGCCTCGAACTCCGGGATGGATTCATGACAAGGACCGCAATAGGTGGCCCAAAAATCCACCAGCACGACCTTCCCTTGAAAATCGCTCAAGCGGACCGAGCGGCCCGAAAGATCCTTGAGTTCCAGGCTCGGAGCCTTCGCCGCGGCGTTGGACCCGCCCGCTTGCGCCGAGCCGCCGGGGGGGGCCGGGGGCCCGGAGTCCCGGGAGCAGCCCGCCGCCAGAGCCGCGGCGAGCAGCGCCAGGGCCAGCCTAGGCCTTGGCGCCGACAAGCTGGTCCAGCGTCTTCTTGATGTCGGCCTTCGAATGCACGCCGACCATCTGCTGCTCGACCTTTCCTCCCTTGAAGAACAGGAGCGTCGGGATGGCTGAGATGTTGAATCGGGTCGCTGAATTGGGCTGCTCGTCGGTGTTGATCTTGCCCACGCGGACCTTGCCCGCGTACTCCTTGGCCAACTCCTCGATGAGGGGCGTCAGCATGCGGCAGGGGCCGCACCAGGTGGCCCAGAAATCCACCAGGACCGGGTCTGGGCTCTGCAGGACCTCTTTATCGAAGCTCTCGTCGGTCAACTGGATTTCTGACATGGGTTCCTCCGGGAAGAGATGGGTGATTTTTGAAGGATCGTCTGCGGGACTCTCGTCGGACCGTCACGGGGCTGCGACACGCCTATGATAGCAGGGCTCAACCTCTCCTGTCAAGAAGATAGCTCACTTCTTCCCAAAGCGTCTCCGGGCTGACGGGCTTGGAGAGGTAGGCGGCGGCCCCGGTCAGGAGGCCCTCGGCCCGGTCCGCGGCTTCCGTATACCGGCCCGAGAGCAGGACCACCGGGATGTCCCGGGTCCGAGGAGAATGCCGGATCGCGCGACAGAGCTCGAAGCCGTGGGTATCCGGAAGCTGGACGTCCAGGATGATGAGGGAAGGAAGAGGTCCCTCCAACGCCGCCAGGGCGTCCTTGCCGTTGGCGGCCCCCTCCACCCGCGCGCCCTTGAGCGACATCGCGTCCATGAGGGTCTCACGGAACTGGTGGTCGTCGTCGACGAGGAGTATCGTGGTCTGTGTGGCAATGCTCATATTTTCGCTGTTCTAAAGAAAATGCCGCGGCATTTTATTTAGAACAGCTCACACATGGGGTAACATAAAGTGTAAAGGAAAGGCGCCTTCCTGTCCAGGGCCTTAGGACCCTCTTTGCGCCGACCTCCTTGACGGAAATGGGTTTTCCTGCCATAATCCGGGTGTTCACGCCGATGAGCCCCCAAGACTTGGCCCGCCTGCTCGAAGAAGGCCCGAAAACCGTGAAAGTGACGGCCGTCCACCCGGGCACCGGGAAGACCAATCCGCTGAGCGCCCAGCAGCTCAGGGAGATACTGGAAGCGGTCGCCTCCGCCGACGCCCCCCGGCGCATCGAATCGCTGGGACTGCCCTCCTCCTGGCTGGAGGGGTTCGGGGTCCAAGGCGTCCTGTTCCTGGCCGAGGGCAAGGGCCGCCAACGCTCGGGTAAGAGCCTTCGCGAGCTGCTGGACGTGGTGCGCGAGGAGGCGGGGTTGGCCGGGCCACGGCCCCAGGACAAGCTCGTCCACATCGTGGAGGACGACGAGTCCATCCGCGGCATGTACGACTTCATCCTGCGCAAGACCGGGTTCCGTACGGACATCTTTCCAGACGGGGACGAGTTCCTGCGCGAACTCCGCAGCCGGGGAGAGGAATGGGCTCCGGACCTGCTCATCCTAGACCTCATGCTCCCGGGCCGTTCCGGCTTCGAGATCCTTCGAGACCTTCAAGCCGAGGCGCCGAGATTGAAAGTCCTCATCATCACGGGGCGCTTCATGGACTCAGGCACCGTGAACATCCTTCGCTGCGAACCCAACACCGCGGAATTCCTCTCGAAACCCGTCCCGGCTCAGTCCCTGGTCCTAGCCGTGCAAAGGGCCCTGGGCATCTCTCAGCCCGCACCCGCCTCTATCTGACCAGAAGCCGGAGCACCCACTTGGCGAGGAAGGGCGGCGCCACGGGACTCATGGTCTTGGCCAGTTCCTCATAGGCGGCGTAGGCCGCGCTGAAGCCCTCCCCGACATCATCCTTCCCCTGGTTAAGGGGATTGACCAGGGTCTTCATCACCGCGTTGACGATGGCGTCGAGCTTCTCCCCCACCGTCGTCACCCCGAAGAGCTGGGCCAGCAGGGCCAGGGTCCCGGCCACTTTCGGGGTGGACATCGAGGTCCCCGAGATGGCGTTGAGAGGGCCCAGTTCCGGGTCCACCCGGCCCGGCCCCAGGTTGGCGGGCCAGGCGCCCTCGGTGTTGTAGCCCTGCTCGGCGAGGTCCGGCCGCTGGGGCCAGTCCTTGTATTTGGGGTCGCGCGAGGTCATCTTGCTGCCTTTGCCCCGGGAGGAGAAATAGGCGACCCGCCCTTCCCGGTCCGTCGCGGCCACGGCCAGCACCCGCGGCGCGCCCGTGGCCGGGTCGCGGTGCACCACGATCGCCGGGGAGCCGACGGTGTTCTTGCGGCTTCCCGCGTTGCCGGCGGCGAAGACCATGATGCGCCCTTCCTCGGCCAGCTTCTTGACCAGTTGGGAATCCGGCCCGTCCGGATCCCCCTCATCCGAGCCCCAGGAATTGGAGATGATGATGTTCCCGTCATTGCCCGAGAGAGTGAGGGCCTTGAGGATGTCGTCGAGCGTCGCCCCGCCCCCCTCGAAGGTCTTATAATGAGTTACGTTCTTCAGCCAGGGGGCGAAATACAGCACCAAAGAGGTGACCCAGGTCCCATGTCCGTTGTCGTCGACGTTCTCCCCGCGCGTCACGTTCTTGACTTCTTTGACCCCGCGCAGGAGCTTATGGGTGGTGTCGGCTCCGGTGTCGATGACGCCCACGGCGGGCTGGGGGATGTTCAACAACCCGAGATGCCGGAGTATCCCGAGCGTCAGACGGGCGATGAAGCCCAGGTCCGCGCCGGGGGCTCCCCATCTGGCCCGCGCGATGTCATGGACCTTGTCCGCGGTCGATATCTTGAGCGTCTCCGGCAAGGTGAGCGCGCCGCGGGCCGAGGGCCTCGGCGCGTCGGGGCGGTTCTCATCGGGCCGGATGGGCGCGACGATCTCCCGCTTCGCGTTGTCGTAGACCTGATAGCCCTTGGCCTCGAGCGCCGCCCTGAAGTCCGCGGCCCGCGAAGCCGCCACCCGCAGGGTGGCCGCGTTGATGCGGCGATAGGTCGCCACCGGGCTGGCTCCGAAAGCGTCGAGCACGTCCTGCCCTAGGCCCGAGGCCGCGAGTTCGGCCAGCATGCCCTGCTGAGCGGCCTCATAGGCCTTGAGCAGCCGCTTGGACGAACTTCCCCGCCCCACCAGGCTCAGGTGGATGTCGGTGGATAGGGGACGGGCGGCTCCCTGGAGTATGACGATGAGGTCCACGGAGGCGGGGAGGTCGGCCTGCGATGGCGCGGCCAGCCCCTCCTCTCCATCCTCCTCGCTCAAGCGCCGGGCGGCCAGGCTGTCCGCGGGAGCGAGCCCCGAGTGCCCTTTGCGCGCCGCCCCGAAAAGAACCCCGTTGTCGTCTCCCCCGCGGCCCTCGGACCCGTCCGAGACGCTGTCGGGGCCGTCGTCCTGCCTGCGCCTGGGATTGCCGATCTCATCGAGGTCGTCGGTGTCATCGGGACCGGTCCGCCGCGAGGGCGGGTCTTCCGGCATGTCCTTGGCGCGGGAGAGGACGAGGCCGCTTTCCGAACGGCCCCCGATACGGGCGATGAAATCGCTCTCCGCGCCGTTCTTGGCGCCCGCGGTCCCCATCTTGCCGAAATCGGGCATTTCCCGGCCCAGGGTCTTCAGGACGCCCTGCCGCTCGGCCGAACCGGCCCCGGAGGGGTCCGTGTCTATTCCCATCAGGAGATGTTTTGCGGTCACGGCGCCCGAGGGTGAAACCTGGAGCGAGGCCCCGACGGAAGACGGCAGGAACACCGACGCGCCCATGCGCGCCGCCCTCTGCGCGAGAGGAGCAAGACCGCGCTCCAAGGACGGCGCGCCCATGCGCGCCGGGCCCAGCGCCGCGGCCGCTGAAGCCGCGGAGCCCGGGACCGCCTGCATCCGGGGGGCCGAGAGAGCGGAGGGAACGGCGAGAGAGCCGAGGCCGAGCGACACCTGCGAGGAAGGACTTTGCATCCGCCCTTGGATGGAGAAGCCGGAGGCGCCCGCGACCCCGAGAGCGCCGTTCGTCGCGCCGGGGATCTGCACCCCGGCCGCCATGGACTGGGCCAGGACGGCATGGACCCCTATGCCCGGTGAGAGCAGGGCGAGGGAAGAGGACAGCAGGGCGGCAAGGCAGGAACGGTAATTTATCATGATGACACTCCTTATGAAAAAAGTATACGCCCGGGGCCGCCCGGGTGACCGGGGCCCAAGGTCCCACGGAGGGGCTGTATTATGGCCCAGTCCGGACCGGGACGGGCGTCCCCCATCCTCCTCGCGCCGGGGCCGGGAGAATTCCTATACTGACGCGGATGCAGGATACGATCCACATCAACGGCATCCGCCTCTCCTGCCGAGTCGGCGTCCCGGCTTGGGAGCGGCGCAAGCGCCAGCCCATCTCGGTGGACCTGGTCCTCGAGGTCGACCTCCTCAAAGCCGGCCTGAGCGACGACCTGCGCGACGCGGTTGATTATCAGGAGGTCGAGCGCCGCGCGCGGGCCGCGGCCGAAGGCACCGCCTTCAAACTCCTGGAGCGCCTCGCCGAGGAGGTGGCTCAGGCCGCGCTCTCAAGCGACCGGCGCATCGGCGCGGTCCGGGTGCGGGCCTCCAAGAAGCCCGCTCTCATGCCCAAGGTATGCTCGGCCGCCGTCGAGATCCGCCGGGCCCGGCCTTGACCTCTCCCATGCGCTGGGCGAGCGCCCTTTCCGAGGAGAAGGACCCCATCGCCGCGATCGAGGAATGCGCCTCCAAGATCCGCGCCGAAGGCTCCTCCCCCGATGCGGCCTTCCTTTTCATCAGCCGCGACCATTGCCCCGACGCGGCGCTCCTGCCAGCGGCCCTGGCCCGGGCCCTTTCCCCCAAGCACATCCTCGGCTGTTCCGCGGGCGGGGTGATCGGCGGCGGGCGGGAGGTGGAGCGCGAGAGCGCGCTGGCCCTCACCTGCGCCTGGTTGCCCGGCGCCCGCCTGCACCCCTTCCACGTGAAGATGGAATCCATGCCCGACTCCGACGCCCGGCCCAAGGCCTGGAGGGATTGGACGGGATTCCCGGATGCCTCACAGAAGCCCGGCTTCCTCCACTTCTGCGACCCTTACTCCATGGACAGCGAACGCATGACGCAGGGCTTGGACTTCGCCTATCCCGGATGCGTCCAGGTCGGAGGCTTGGCCAGCGCCGCCTCCACACCCGAGGGCAACGCCCTTTTCCTGGACGACCAGGTCTGCACCGGCGGCGCGGTCGGCGCCGCCCTATCCGGGGACGTGGTCATCGATACCTTAGTCGCCCAAGGCTGCAGGCCGGTGGGCCCGCCGATGCGAGTCACCAAGTGCTCCAAGAACGTGCTCTTGGAAGTGGAGGGGATCCCCCCTCTCGAGGCGCTCAAGAACATCCTCGACGGCCTATCCGAGGAGGACGTGCAGCTCGCCCGCACCTCCCTCTTCCTGGGCCTGCTCGGAGACGCGCTCCTCCCCGCGGAGGGGAAGAGGGATTTCCTGATACGCAATTTCGTCGGAGCCGACGCCAAGAAAGGGATACTCGCCGTGGGCGCCCTGCTCCGCCACGGGATGACGGTGCAGTTCCACCTCCGGGACAAGCGCACCTCCGCCGGCGACCTGGAGGAGCGGCTCACGCTCTACTCCCAGGGCCGGCCCTCCCCCGAGCCCAAGGGCGCCCTGCTCTTCTCCTGCGTGGGAAGAGGAAAGAGACTCTACGGCCGCCCCGGGCACGACTCGGAGCTCTTCGAGAAGAAGCTGGGGCTTCCGCTGGGAGGCTTCTTCTGCAACGGGGAGATCGGTCCGGTTGGCGGGACCACCTACCTTCACGGCTACACCTCGTGTTTCGGGATATTCCGGCCCAAGAACGCCCCTTGAGAAGGGGTCCGGAGTCGGGCTTCCGACGCCGTTTCGCGGCTCTGCTTCTGCTGGCCTGCGCGCCCACCGCTCAGGCCAAGGACCTCCACAAGAGCGTCGGCGCCCTGCGAGCCGCTCATCAAGAAGGACGGGATTTCCGCGTCGAGTGGCTCGACCGCCGGTCCACGGTGGCGATATTCGCCATCCACGGGGGGACGATAGAGCCCGGAACCTCGGAGGCGGCGCGCGCGGCGGCCGGAACGGACTGGAGCTATTATCTCTTCGAGGGACTCAAGGTCTCTTCCCGAAGGCCCCATGAGCTCCATGTGACTTCCAAACGCTTCAAGGACCCGGGCGCCGAGGCCCTCGCGGCCTCGGCGGCGCTCATCGTGTCCCTGCACGGCGCTTTCGATAAGGATGAGAAAACATGTGTCGGAGGGACGAACGCGCTCAAGCGCGCTTCTACGGCGCGGTCACTCGCCGCGGCGGGCTTTTCAATAGAAGAGCCCTGCCGCCGCCTGCCCGGAGCCTCGCGCCGCAACATCGCCAACCGCGCGGGAGAGGGAGGGGTACAGCTCGAAATCTCCGAAGGACTGCGCGCCAGGCTCGGGGCCGAGCCCGATCTGCTGAAACGATTCGCCGCCGCCGTCCGCGAAGGCCTCAGGTCGCCTTGAACTTCTCGTTGAGCTTGCGGGCGACGAGGTCCATGTCCGCGATCCAGCCGGTCTGCTCCGCCCGGACCCTGTCTAGGCCCACCTCGCCGGCCAAGACCTCGGCGTCTCCCGTACCCGCGACCAGGCGCAGTCCCTCGTTGGCGACCCGGTGGGCGGCCTCGCGCGCGTGCAGGCGGGCCATGGCCTGGCGCGCCTCCCGGTCGAAGACCACGGAGGCGGGATATTCCGCGGCCGCGGCGGCGCGGCAGAAGGCCGCGGCGGTCTCGGCGTAAGCCGCGAGCTCTCCCAGCCGCAGGGTCAGGTACTGGTTGCGGGTGAGCTTCTGGACCCGGCACGCCTCCAGCACTCGCCCGAGAGCGCGCAGGGCGGCGGCGGCCGCGGCCGCGCCGACATCCGGGGTTTTCGAGTGCAAGGCGTCGCAATCGCGCGCCTGGGCGAGATAATACTCCCCGCGGCTCTTCATGTGCTCCTGCCAGCGGCCCCGGTAGATCGTCATCTCCAGTATCTCGCTGGTCCCCTCGTAGATGCAGGTGATCTTCGCGTCGCGCTTGATCTTCTCGACCGGGAAGTCGCGCGTGTAGCCGTAGCCCCCCAGGGCCTGTATGGCGGCGTCGGCAGCCTGGTTGGCCGTCTCGGTGGCCAGGTATTTCGCCACGGCTCCCTCGGTCTGGAGGCCCTCCTCCCCGCCGTCGAGGCGGGCGGCGATCTCCTGGATGTAGGCCCGGCAGGCCTCGAGCCTTGCGTAATACTGGACGATGAGCTTGTGCGTATAGCCCTGCTTCCCGGAGAGCGGTCCCCCGCCCACCACCCGCAGCTGGCTATAGCGTATCGCCTGCTCGAGGGCTTCTAAGCCGGCCCCCAGGCCCAACGCCGCGACCATCAGGCGGGTGTAGCCGAAGACGGCCTGCGCCTGGACCAAGCCTTGCCCCTCGACGCCTCCGACCAGGTTCTCGGCCGGAACGAGCACCTCGCTCAGGGAGAGGGGCGTGGTGTTGCTCAGGCGTATGCCGTGCTTGTCCTCGTCCTTGCCCGCGGTGAACCCGGGCATCCCCTTCTCCACGATGAACCAGGACGGTCCGCCCGGGGCCCGGGCCAGGATCGTGACCACCTGGGCCACCGCGCCGTTGGAGATCCACTGCTTGCTCCCGGTGAGCTTGTAGGCGGAGACCTTCCCCCCCTCGCTCACCCGCTCCGCGCGGGTCTTGAGGGCCACGAGATCGCTGCCCGCCTCGGCCTCGGTGGCCCCGTAGGCGACCAGACAGCCTTCCTTGGCGATCTTCGTGATCCATTTCTTCTTCTGCTCCGGCGTGCCGCCCACGGAGATGGGGTCCGACCCCAGGAAAGTCGCGAACACCGAGGTGGCGATGCCCAGGTCGATGCGGGCCAGGGCCTCGCAGGCGAGAGTGATGTCGTAGCTGCCGCCGCCGAGCCCCCCGTATTCCTCGGGGATCATCAGGAGGTTGATGCCTATCTTCTCCGGATCGTAGAGCTCCTTGAGTATCTCCGCGGGAAAACGGTTCTCCTTGTCGTGTTCCCTGAGAAGCTCATGGTTGATGCGCTTCTTGGAGTATTCTCCGAGAGTCTCAAGCACCATCTTCAGCGTGTCGGCATCCAGACCGGCCATTGATATCCTCCCTAGCGGCTCCCGATGGAGCCCGGAGTACTCTAGCCTCTTTTGGGTCACGAACTAAATTGCTAATATCATGTCGGAATATGACGAATGGCGCTTATCTGGCTGTTGCTATAGCGACAGAGGCATGACGCCGGCCGCAGGCCGGTTAAGGGGCAAGACGGCCCTCGTCTTCGGAGTGGCCAGCGAGGCCTCCATCGCCTGGGCCATCGCCCAAGAGCTCTCGGCTCAAGGCGCCGGGGTCATACTCGCCTATCAATTCCGCTACCACAGCCGCATCAAGGACCTCGCCCCAAAGCTCTCGAACCTCATAGCCATCCATCGCTGCGACGCGCTCAAGGACGAGGAGATGGACGCCGCGTTCAAGAGCATCAAGACCTCCATCGACATCGTGGTGCATGCCATCGCCTTCGCCCCGGCCGCGGCCTTCGAGGGGGCCGTGGTGGACACCTCCCAAGAGGACTTCGCGACCGCCTTGACCGTCTCCGCTCATTCGCTGGCCAAGATCACCCGATACGCGGCGCCCAAGATGCCCCAGGGCGGCTCGGTGATCGCGCTCACCTATCTGGGGGGCCGGCGGGTCTGCGCGAATTACAAGGTGATGGGAGTGGCCAAGGCCGCGCTGGAAGCCTACGTGCGGGAGCTCGCCTTCGAGCTCGGAGAGAAGAAGATCCGCGTCAACGCCATATCCGCCGGGCCGATCCGGACGCTGGCCGCCTCGGGCATCCCCCAATTCGACCTCCTGCTGGAGTACCACGCCTCGGTCTCACCCCTGCGCGACAACGTGACGCAAGCCGACGTGGCGAAAACCGCCGCCTTCCTGGCCGGCGAGGACAGCCGGATGATCACCGGACAGACCATCTTCGTGGACGGCGGCTACTCGATCGTCGGGGTCCCTGCCGTAAGCTGACAACTCCGGAAATCGGACAAAACGCATGCGTTTTGTCCGATTTCCGTCGCATTAGACACGGACGCCGGACTTATTCCAGCGGACACTTGGACCACGGCTCCTGGGCGAAGCCCGGGTCCAGGCGCTTGAGGATGTTGTTGGCCGCGCAGTGGCCGCGGAAGAGGGCTTCCTCGAAGGACGGGGTGCCGAGGTTGTTGTTGGCGAAGAACACCCTCCCGTAGGGCTTGCGCAGTTCCTTGGCGAGCCGCGTGAAATGGCCCGGCTTGGCCACGTGGATGGAAAAGGGCCAGCGGTTGGTCTCCACGGAACGGACCTCGATCTTCGTGCCCCAGCGCTCCTTGAGCAGGGGGGAGTAGAGGTCGATGAGCCTCGCCACGGCTTGGCGCGCCACCTCGGCGACGTGCTCCCTCTCCCACTTGGACTCCCTAGGCTTGAGCCCCAGGGGGTGCGAGAACGGATGATAGATCGTCAGTATGCCCTGGTCGTCCTTGGGGTCTTGCTTGTGATCGCGCATCCCCTCGTAGCCCTTGATCACCGGGTCCATCCAGCGCCCCAGGATCACATCCGGGAAATCCCTCTCCGTGTAATCCGACGCCCGCGTCCAGGTGTCGAAAGTCGCCCGATACGGGTGGCCCTTGGTCACGACCACGTGCACGGAGTAGTGGGAGTAGGCCAGATCCCGCAGGGCTTGGCCCCTCTCGGAGGCGGCGAGCCCCTCCACGATGTCCGCGGCGAACTTAAGTTGGGCCGCGAACACCGCGTGCGCGGCGCGCGCCGCGCGCGCCTTGCCTTTTTGAAGGTAAAGCACTTCTACTCCGCCGGCGTCCTGGCGCACGCTGCGCGCCGCGGCCTTGAGGCGGATGTCGACGAGATGTCCCCGCTGGCGCAGTATGCGCTCGATGAGGGAGGCGGCCTCTCCGGTCCCGAGCGGGGTGGTGTAGCGCGTGGCGATCTCGGAGATGTAGAAGTTGGCGAAGGCCGCGGCCGAGACCTGATTGGCGTTTCCGCCCAGAGCCGACCGGCAGTAGAGGTCCATGAGGTCGACTACGTCCCGCATGGGGTCCTCCAGGAGGATGCTCTTGTCCTCCGAGAAGCGCGCGTAGACCTTCTTGGCTTCCTCATCGGTGCGGGCCGCCGCGGCCTCGGGCATGGCGCGGATCCACTCGGCGGCGTTGAAGGCGTCGAGCTCCAGATGGGCCCCCTCCTCGAAGGGCTGGTTGGGGATGAGACCCCCCTTGTCCGCGCGCTGGAGTTCGCTCTTGAACAGCGCGAAGCTGGCCGGAAGCTGATGGAGCGTCTCCTCCTCCCATATCCCGAGGTAGAGCTTCCCCTTCCAGAAATAGCTGTCGGTGGGCTCCGGGATGGCGTGGCGGTCCCGGTAGCCCCCCATGCCGATATGCTCGAGGATCTTCATCTGCTCCTCGGTGGAGTCGGTCCAGTACGCCACGCCGCGATTGAAGGGGACTCCGGAATAAAGCATCCCGCCCGCGGCGATGCCGCCCAGGACCTCCTCCTTCTCCAGGAGCAGTACGGATTTCCCGTGGTCGCTGAGATAGGAGGCCGCGGTCATCCCGGCCAGCCCGCCCCCCACGATGACGACGTCATAGCGCCTAGAATCCTTGGCGGGCTCCGCCTTAGGGTCCTCGGGCAGGAAGGAGGCCGACTCCCCCCCGCGCACGCTGACCTTGTAGGATTTGGACCACGCGGCGCCGCCGGGCGCCGTTAGGAGGATAGCCAGCAGCAGGGCTTCGAGCCGTCGAACGCTCATGTTTATATTCTATTAAACCCGCGTCGCGGCCCGCCAGCATTACAACTCGCCGCGCGGATAGTTCATCTTCTTTCAGCCCTGCTCGCCGTCTTCGTTTTAGCGCAGGAAACGACCAAGGCGCCCAGGCTGAAACTCATATCGCTCACCGGCAGCATCGAGGTGGAGAGCGGCGGCAAGAAGACTGTCTTCAGCGGGGCCGACCTGCCGCCATCCCCATTACCATTCATTGAAGTCATAGGCGACCCGCCGCCTATCATCAGCCCATCAGCGCCTTGAACGTCAAACACGTCGGCGGCCGCGCCGGTATCGGGCCGCGCCGAGGTCAGCCCCTCGCGACGGCGGCGTCCACCGCGGCGTCGCCGAAGACCCGCCGGGCCTCCAGGCCGTTGTGAGCCCGGCAGAGGAGGCGGATGTTCCAGGGATCGTCGGAGCGCCCGCCCGCGGCCCAGGGGCGGATATGGTCGAACTGCAGTCCGTCGCTGGAGCCGCACACCCGCCCCTCCGGCGACACGAACACGCAGCGCCCCCCGTCCCTCCACCAGACCTCCTCCTTGACCCAGCCCGGCACGGTCCGCCCGTGCCGCGTCCGTCTTTTCTCATCCTTGCCCGGTTCGGGACCCGACAATTCGACCGCGTCGGGCGAGCGGCGGGGCGTCTTCACCAGGCGGCGGGCAGGGTCGATCCTATCGAGAAGCGCCTTCACGCCCTCTGAAAGCACCTCTTCGAGCCCCGGTCTCGGATACTTCCCCCTCAGAAGACCCTTGGCTCTGTCGATCTCTCCGAGCAATCTTTCATCGGCGCTGAAGGTGAACTGGACGCGCCTGCGTTCCCGCTCGGGGGCGGCTCCCCCGCGTTCTTGCGAGAACTCCGTTCCCAGGACTTTGCACGATTTTAAAAAAATAGTGACGGTATTTTCA
>CAYHRV010000041.1:0-17857 GCA_964359165.1 uncultured Elusimicrobia bacterium | reverse complement strand
AGGTCATCAACGCCAACTACGGCTTGGGCAGCCTCATCATCACCTCCCAGCGGCGGGGACCCTATGAGCACGTCTACGCGGTGCTCATCGTCATCGTGCTCATCAGCATCCTCATCAACACGGCCCTCTCGGTCCTCGGGCGCTGGCTCTTCCCGTATCGGGAGAGCGCATGAGCGCGGAAGTCCCCATCCCGCCGGTCGTCGAGTGCCGCAAGCTCACCAAGGTCTTCACGGACCGGGAGACGGGGAAGACCTTCAAGGCCATCGAGGACATCTCCTTCGTCGTCGAGGACATCCCCAAGGCCGGGGAATTCATCACCATCCTCGGCCCCTCCGGCTGCGGCAAGAGCACGCTCCTTAACAGCATCGCCGGGCTCGCCCCGCATTTCCCGCCGACCTCGGGGGAGGTCCTGGTCAAGGGCCTGCCGGTGACCGGGCCGGGCGCGGACCGGGGCATGGTGTTCCAGAGCTACTCCTCCTACCCCTGCTACACGGTGCTCGAGAACGTGGCCTTCGGGCTCATGCTTCAGGGCATGGAGGAGGAAAAGCGGGAGGCGATCGCCGCGCAGTGGATCAAGAAGGTGCGGCTCTCCGGCTTCGAGCGCAAGTATCCCAAGGAGCTCTCCGGGGGGATGCGCCAGCGCGTGGCCCTCGCCCGGACTCTCGCCGTCAAGCCGCGCGTCATCCTCATGGACGAGCCCTTCGGGGCCCTGGACCGGACCACGCGCTGGGAGATGCAGGACCTCTTGATAGAACTCTGGCGGGAAGTGGAGGCCACGGTGTTCCTGGTGACCCACGACATCCCGGAGGCCGTGTATCTCGGCGACAGGCTCTTCCTTTTCAGCCCCGCCCCCGGCCGCATCGTGGAGACGGTCAAGCTCCCCCGGCCCACGGAGAAGGCGGCCGAGATGCAGAGGACGCCCAAGTTCAGCGAGACCGTCAACGAGATCAGCCGCAAGGTGGAGACGATCCGGTAATGGCGGAGCCCTCGGCCTACGTCAAGGAGGCCTTCAAGCGCCAGGAGAACCTCATCACCCTGGGCGGGCTCGCCGTGGCCGGGGCCGTCTTCAACCCGGGCTTCCTCCTGCTCGGCGCGGCCCTGGAGCTCGCCTATCTCTGGACCATGGCCTCCAACGCGCGCTTTAGGCGCGTGGTGGACTCCCAGCTTTACAAGGCGCGCTCCCTCTTCGGGGACCAGGAGAAGGAGAGGCTCCTGGCCGCCATCCCCCGCTCGGAACGGGACCGCTACCAGGAGCTGGCCGCGATCCGGGAGAAGGTGTTCGACTCCTGGCAGTCGCGCGACCCGGTCACGCGGAGCCTGCTCCAGCCCGGGGTCGAGAAGCTCGACTATCTGCTCGACTCCTTCCTCAAGGCCCAGACCGCCCTGCACCGCATGCGCGAGCACTTGGGCGAGAGCGACCTCTCCCTCATCGAGAAGCAGGCCAAGATGGTGGAGGCGGAGCTCGCGGGAGGGCTTAGCGACACCTTGCGCGAGGCCAAGGCCCGGCATCTCGACCTTCTGCGCCAGCGCATCGCCCGGCTCAAGAAGCTCCAGGAGGACCTAGCCCTGGCGCGCACCCAGCTCGACACGCTCGAGAACGCGGTGCGCTTCGTCAGCGACCAATCCGTGTCTCTATCGGACCCCCAGCAGATCTCGGCCCAGATCGACCGCGCCGTGGCCGAGGTGGGCGACACGGAGAAGACCATCCAGGACGTGGAGACCTTCCTCTCCGGGGCGGAGGAAGGCGCCAAGAGAAGGACGCCCCAGGGGGGGACGCGATGACCTTGGACGCTTTTCCCAAGTGGGCCAAGGAGCTCGCCGACCGCTATGTCAGCGGAGCGGCTTCCCTCTTCCTCGTGCACGGCAACGTCCATGACTGGGTGCCTCTTAGGGAAGTATCCGGGACCCGGTTCGTCTCGCTGG
Organism: uncultured Elusimicrobia bacterium; assembly: GCA_964359165.1. Lineage (GTDB taxonomy): Bacteria > Elusimicrobiota > Elusimicrobia > UBA1565 > UBA1565 > CAYHRV01. Next base: position 15,934 of record CAYHRV010000041.1, on the reverse strand, counting down.
GCGAGTTCCTCAAGACCGCCGTCTTCGGCAAGCGGGACGCGGTGCTCTTCTTCGACCAGGGTTCCGGGATCACCGTCAACTCCGAGGGGGTGACCGACTTCTTCCGGGCCGTGGAGGCCATGGACGCCGTGGGCGGGACCTCCTACTCCAAGAAGCTCCCCAAGAACCCCGCCGACGCCCTGGCCGTGCTCGACCGCTACGTGCGCACCCGCATCTCCTCGGAGAAGCCCAAAGGGGGCGTGGCGATCGTGGTCCAGTTCGCGCACCTCGTGGCTCCCCGCGGGGAGACGCAGTTCATGAGTCAGGAGGATTTCCGCACGCTCATCACCCTGCAGAAATGGGCCAGCGACCCGGATTTCTCGCGGGCCGACGTCACCGTGGTGCTGGTGACGGCCAACCTGCAGGACCTGCACGAATCCATCGTCAACAGCCCCTTCACCTCCAAGATCGAGATCCCCTTGCCCGACGATGGCGAGCGCCGCGAATACCTCGCCGCCTCCGGGAGCGGGGTGAAATACGAGGGGCTCACCCCCGAGTCCTTGGGGGCGCAGACCAACGCCCTCACCCGAGTCGACCTGGAGGTCATCCTTAGGGAGGCCCGGCGGCTAGGCAAGCTCGACCTGGCCTTCGTGGCCCGCAAGAAGAAGGAGCTCATCGAGAAGTCCTGCTTCGGCCTGCTCGAGTTCCTCGAGCCGCGGGCCACCTTGGACGCGGTGCAGGGGCTCTGCGCGGCCAAGGCCCGCCTGCGCGAGGACATCTCGCTCATCGCCAAGGGACGCTGGGACGCCCTGCCCATGGGCTATCTCGTCTGCGGTCCGGTGGGCACGGGCAAGACCTACATCGCCACCTGCGCCATCGCCGAGCTCGGCATCCCCTGCGTCCAGCTCCTCAATTTCCGCTCCAAATGGGTGGGCGCCACCGAGGGGAACCTGGAGAAGATCCTCATGACGCTCCGGGCCCTGGGTCCCGTCGGGGTCATCATCGACGAGGCGGACGCCTTCATGGGCGACCGCTCCGAGGAGGGGGACAGCGGCACCTCCAACCGCATCTTCGCGCAGTTCGCCACGCAGATGGGCGATACCAAGTACCGCGGCAAGATACTCTGGTTCCTGCTCACCTGCAGGCCCGACCTCCTTCCCGTGGACATCAAGCGGCAGGGCCGCGTGGAAGTCCACATCCCGCTCTTCTATCCCCAGACTTCCGAGGAGAAGGTCCAGCTCGTCCTGGCCATGGCGCGCAAGCAGAAATGGGAGGTCGCGGCCGCGGACGTGGACTCGAAGTGGCTGGAGGGGAAGAAGGTCTCCGGCGCGGACATCGAATCCTTGCTGGTCGCGGCCAAGCGCAAGAGCCTGCTCGACGGGGACTCCAAGCCCAAGCGCCATTACCTGGAGGCGGCCGCCCTCGACTTCATCCCCGCCACCTCGGCGCAGGAAGTGCTCTACCAGGAGCTGGCCGCGGTGATCGAGTGCACCGACCGCTCCTTCCTCCCCGAGGACTACCGCAAGGCCGACCGCGCGGATCTGCTCAAGGAGTTCCGTCGGCTCCAGGCGCTGCTTTCGTGAGCCAAGAACCGATCAAGGTCCTCATCATCGAGGACGAGCCGGGGGCCGCGAGGCTGGCCGGGCTCGCGCTGACCTGGGGGGATTCTCCGGGCTTCGCCATCCATCTGGCCCGGACCTTGGCCGAGGGTCTTGAGCGCGTGCACGAGGCCAAGCCGGACGTGATCCTGCTCGACCTCGGCCTTCCCGACTCCGCCGGCATCGCCACCTTCCAGCAGGTCCGCTCGGCCGCTCCGCAGGTCCCCGTGGTCCTGCTCACCTCTCCCGGCGAGGAGTCCCTTTGCATGGAAGCCATGCGCATGGGCGCCCAGGACCACGTGGCCAAGGGCGTCGCCGAGCTCCCCTTCCTCTCGCGCGCCCTGCGCTACGCCATCGAGCGCAAGCGGGCCGAGCTTCATGAGGAGCGCCTCAAGGAGGAGTTCCTCCACAACGTCAGCCACGAACTCAAGACCCCTCTGACGGCCTGCATGAACGCGGTCGCGCTCACGCTGGAGGGCAAGGCGGGCGAGGTGCCCGCGGGGGCCCGGAAGATCCTGGAGATCGCGCGCCGGAGCGCGGAGCATCTGGGGGACATGATCGACGACCTCCTCGACGTGACCCGGGCCGAGACGGGGAAGCTGACCTTCGAGCCCAGGCGCATGAGCGTGCCGGAACTCCTCGCCGAGGTCGCGGAGACGGGGAGGATGAGCGCCACGAGCAAGGGCATCACCCTTTCCGTGGAGGCGGCCAAGGACCTCCTGCCGGTGCACGCGGACCCGGTCCGGGTGAGACAGGTGCTCATGAATCTCGTCGATAACGCGACCAAATACACCCCCAAAGAAGGCCGCATCGTCCTGCGCGCGGCCTCGCACGGCGGCGGACGCGACGCCGTGGAGATCGGGGTCTCGGATTCCGGCTGCGGGATCCCGCCCGACGCGGTCAAGGACGTGTTCGAACGCCTCTATCAGGTGCGCGGCCAGGAGGGGGCCGGAGGCAGCCGCAGGGGCCTGGGCATCGGCCTATACCTCTGCCGGCAGATCATCGAACGCATGCGGGGACGCATCTGGGCCGAGAGCGAGCTGGGCAAGGGGAGTTCCTTCCTATTTACCCTGCCCGTCTTCTCCCTGGAGAAGCTCCTGGAGCCCGTCTTGATGAAGGGGGGAGCGCCGGCCAGGACCCTGGTGCTCCTGACCGTGGAGGTCTCCCCGCCGGACCGGATGCTCCAGGAGGAGAACCTGCGCGGCGCGGTCTCCGAGGCCCGCGACCTGCTCGAGCACAATATCTATCCCGGCGACCTACTCCTGCCCGAGATCATCCCGGGCGGGGAGAAGGGGCTGGTCTTCCTCGCCGTGGCCATCGACCCCGGCATGGTCCCCAACATGAGCCGCCGCCTGGAAGTCGCCCTGGCCGGAGGCTATCTCCTGCGCAAGAACCACCTCACCCCGCGCGTGCGCCACAGCGTCATCGAGTTCTTCGGCGGCGCGGACGCTCCCCCGGAAGGCCGCCTCGCCGAAGCCGCGCGGGCGATCGAGGACCGGGTCCGCCAGAGCGTCTCCCAAAGACGCTGACTCCGGACAAACGCGATCGCGTTTGCCCGGAGTCAGGCGAAGGGGACTTTTTTGGAACCTCCTGCGCACGCCGGGATGAACCTCGCCGGCCTGCCGCGTCGGATATGACCGATCATCGCGCATGGCCTCCCCTCCGCCCGCCGCGCTGACAGGGGGCGGCATCCCTGGTCGCATAATCGATCAGGTCCGCCCCGGTAAAATTAATTGTTGTATTTCCAGCATCTGAACACTTGCCGGCAAGTGTTGAGGGAACTTTTTCGAGCTTCATTCGTACATGGGGGCAAGGCGCACCGATAAGACGGGTGGGAGGACCCATGGACCTGAAGACGCTCGACGATACGCAGTTGACTTTAAGATTGGAGGAGGCGGTGCGGCGGGAGCATTCGTGCCTGGCCGCGGTGCTGGAGCATCTGATGGAGTTCGACGACCGCAGGCTGTACGCGAAGCTGGGATATCCTTCCTTGTTCGCCTACTGCACCCTCCAGCTTGGCTACGCGGAGAACGCGGCGTATCGCCGGGTCTACGCCGCCCGGCTGGCCCGGAAGTTTTCAGGGCTCTTGAGCCTTCTGGACAAGGGGAAACTGCACCTGGAAGCCTTGGCGCTGGTGGGGCCCTTGTTGACCGCGGAGAATCATGAGGAGCTCCTCCGCCGTGTGGGAGGGATGAGCAAGCGCGAGGTCGAGCGATTCGTCGCGGGTCTTGCTCCCACCCCCGACAAGGCCGACCACGTGCAGCGTCTTCCGCGAGGCGAGGAACTCGCGGCAGTGGTCGCGGCGCTGCCGGGGCCCGCCGTGGAAGGGGCGGCCCCCGGCGGGCCGCGGGACCCGGCGCTGGAGCGGGTCGCATCGGGGGCATGCGGCGCGCTCGGCGGACCTCTCATGCCGGGCCTCCCGACGGCCGGGAGGATAGAATCCCTATCCCTCAGCCGCATGCATGTGGGGTTCAGTTGCGGCGAGGAACTGGTGCGCATGCTGGAGAGGGGGAAGGAATTGCTGAGGCATAAACATCCGGAGGGCCGTTTGGAGGATGTCATCGGCGAGATGGCCGGGGTTTTTCTGGAACATAAGGATCCGGAGCGGCGTCTGCGCAGGGCGAAGCGCGTCGACATGCGGGACCGGGGATCGGGGGCCGGCCGGCGCATACCCGTATCCATCAAAGCCCAGGTCTGGGAACGGGACGGGGGACGCTGCGTTTTCCAGACTCCGGAGGGGCGGCGCTGTCTGGAAAGGGGCCGGCTCGAATTCGACCATGTCATCCCATGGGCGCTGGGAGGGTCTAACCACGCGGGGAACGTCCGTTTGCTGTGCCGCGCGCATAATCAGTTGGCGGGGCGGGAGATATTCGGCAAGGAACGCATGCGGCCGCGCGCGAAAGCGCCGGAGGGCGGGTTGAATTGATCCCGATGCGGGTTCGGAGGATTCGGCGGGAACGGGCCGGAGTCGGTGGGATGGACGCGACCGGTTGCCGGAGAACGGGCAAAAAGCTACCATGCGGGAAGGGAAATCCGAGAGGATTTCCCTTCCCGCAAGAGCGATGAACACCGGAGCCGACATCGAAGCCCTGCTCAAATCCCGCGTGGTCGCGGTGGTGGGCTGTTCTCCCAAGGCCTCCCGCCCCTCCAACCAGGTGTCGCAGTATCTTCAAGAGTCGGGCTACCGGGTCATCCCGGTCCACCCGGGCCTAGACGAGGTCCTGGGCGAGAAGTGCTACCCGGACCTGCTCAAGATCCCGGAGCCCGTCGAGGTCGTGGTGGTGTTCCGGCGGGCGGAATTCGCTCTGGAAGTCGCGCGGCAGGCCGTGGCGATAAACGCCAAGGGCCTATGGCTCCAAGACGGCATCCTGGCTCCCGAGGCCGTCGACCTGGCCCGCAAGGCGGGACTCAACGTGGTGAGCGACGACTGCATCATGCGCCAGCATCTGAGCCGTTTCGGACGTTAGTCCTCGGCTCTCCCCCGCGGGGAGGGCCGAGCATATTCAGGGGGAGTGTTATGATCAAAACCGTTTCCGACGAGAAGAAGAAGCCGGCCCATCCTCCCGAGGAGGCCAACGCCTGGTCCCAAGCCATGACGCAGCTCGACCGCGCCGCGGCCAAGGCGGGCGTGGAGCCCTACCTGGTGGACCGCCTGCGCCACTGCAAGAGGACGCTCGTCGTCTCCGTCCCGGTGCGCATGGATGACGGCAAGATCAAGATCTTCGAGGGCTACCGGGTGCATCACAACATGGACCGCGGCCCGACGAAGGGGGGCATCCGCTACCATCCGATGGTCTCCATGGACGAGGTGAAGGCCCTGGCCTTCTGGATGACCATGAAGTGCGCGGTCGTCAACCTTCCCTACGGCGGAGCCAAGGGCGGAGTCATCTGCAATCCCAAGGAGATGTCCATCGGCGAGATCGAGCGCATGACGCGCCGCTTCGCCTCCGAGATATTCTCCTTCATCGGGCCGGACAAGGACGTGCCGGCGCCGGACGTCAATACCAACCCCCAGATCATGAGCTGGATCATGGACACCTACTCCCAGATGGTGGGCTACTGCGTCCCCGGCGTGGTCACCGGCAAGCCCATCGAGGTCGGCGGGTCCCTGGGGCGCAACGACTCCACCGGGCGCGGCGTCTTCTACATCGCCCGTGAGCTCGCCGCGGTCAAGAAGTTCGACCTGCGCAAGGCGCCGATCATCATACAGGGCTTCGGCAACGTGGGCTCCAACGCGGCGCGCATCTTCGCGGAGCACGGCTGCAAGGTGGTGGGCGTCAGCGACATCACCGGCGGGCTCTACAACCCCAACGGCCTGGACATCGACGACATCTGGCAATATCGCGCCAAGCACGGCTCCATCGAAGGCTACTCCGGGGCCGAGAAGGTCGGCATGGAGGAATTCGTCGAGCTGCCCTGCGACGTCCTCATCCCGGCGGCCATGGAGAACACGATCACGCGCCATAACGCCCACAAGATCAAGGCCAAGGTCATCGTGGAGGCGGCCAACGGACCGACCTCGATCGAGGCCGACGACATCCTCAATAAGAAGGGCGTCTGCATCGTCCCGGACATCCTGGCCAACGCGGGCGGCGTGACCGTGAGCTACTTCGAGTGGGTCCAGGACATCCAGGCCTTCTTCTGGACCGAGAAGGACGTCAACGCGAAGCTCCAGGACATCATGGTCAAGAGCTTCCGCGACGTCTGGGACATCCACCAGAATGAACGGGTCGACATGAGGCTGGCCGCATTCATGCTGGGCATCCGCCGCCTCTCGGCCGCCGTGCGTTTGAGGGGATTGTTCCCGTAAACGGCGACGGCCCCGTTACCCCCGAAAGCCTCCGCTCGGCCGCAAGGAAACCGACGCGGCCTCTTCGGTGCGGGGGTCTGCCTATATGCTCGTTTCAAGCCGCCTGAGAGTCTCATGCCCCGCGTTCTGATCGCCCCCAACGCCTTCAAGGGCTCCTTGAGCGCGGGCGCCGCGGCCCGTCTCATCGCCCGGGGCCTGCGCCGCGTCCTCCCTGGCGTACGCCTCGACCTCATGCCCGTCTCCGATGGAGGAGACGGGCTCATGGAAGTGCTTCTCGCCCGCGTCGGGGGGTTGAGGGTCTTCCGCCCGGCTCTCGACGCCCTCGGCCGTCCTGGGAGAGTCCCCTTCGCCCTGCTCGACGACGGCTCCGCCGTGGTGGAGATGGCCCGCGCCTCGGGCATCGCGCGCCTGGGCGGCGCCAAGCTCGACCCTCTGGGCGCGACTTCCTTCGGAACCGGCCAACTCATAGGCGCGGCTCTGCGGCGTCTCGGGGGGCGGAGGGGAAGTTTGTTGGTCGTCGGCATGGGCGGCAGCGCGAGCAGCGACGGGGGAGCCGGGATGGCCCAGGCCCTGGGCGCGCGTCTTCTGGACCCGGGGGGAAGGGATCTGCCGCGCGGGGCCGAGGCCCTTCTCCGCCTTGAGCGCATCGACGCCTCCCCGCTGCGCGGGCTCCTGGGCGGGGCGCGCGTCCTCGGGGTCTCGGACGTGATCAATCCTCTCCTGGGCCCCAAAGGTTCCGCGCGCGTCTATGGTCCGCAGAAAGGGGCCGGTCCCGCCCAGGTGCGGCTCTTGGAGAAAGCTCTTCTGCGCTATGCCCGCATCCTGCGCCGGGACCTGGGCGTGGAGGCGGGATCTCTGCCCGGCGGGGGCGCCGCGGGCGGCCTGGGGGCCGGTCTGGGCGCGTTCCTGGGCGCTCGACTCCAGCCCGGCGCCGCCTGGGTCCTCGAGCGTCTCGACGCCCGGCGGCGCATCCGGGAGGCGGACTTGGTGGTCACCGGGGAGGGCCGCCTGGATGCTCAAAGCTTCTACGGCAAGGCGCCCTTGGAGCTGGCGGCCATGGCCGCCAGGGAGGGCAAGCCCGTGGTGCTCGTCTGCGGGAGCGCGGACCCGGCGGTGATTCCCAGGCTCCGGCGCCTGGGCGCGAAGGTGGAGACGCTCCTTGGACCCGGGGAGAGCGTGAAAGCGTGCATGGCGCGCACCCCGCGGCGCCTCGAGCGCCTGGGCGGGGCGCTCGCGAGAGGGTTGCAATGACGCCTATGTTTGCGCCCGCGATCTTTCTTTTTGCGTTCCCGGCATTCGCCCAGGCACTCGAGGGGCCTGGGGCCGCCCCCGCGGCCCTCCCCCCGGCCGTCTCGACGGCTCCGGCGGAACTCGCCTCCATCGACAGGCTTTATCTCCATCGCCATGAGGCCGGCAAGCTCGAGGAGTCCATCGCGCTGCTGGAGGAACGGCTGAGACGGGATGCCTCGGAGAGCGCGGTCCTCTGGCGCCTGGGCCGGTCCCTGGTGCGCAGGGGGGAGAAGCAGGCCTCCCCCGGCGGGAAGCTCGCCGATTTCTCCCGGGCGCGCGAACTCATCGAGAGAGCCCTTTCCCTGGAGGACAAGGACCCGGAGGCTCACTTCTGGTGGGGCGTCGCGGCCGGGCGCTGGGGCCAGGAGCGGGGCATGCTGCGGTCGCTCTTCCTGGTGGGCCCCATCAAGAAGCGCATGCTGCGCGTCCTGGAGCTCGATCCGGGGCATGGCGGGGCCCATCACCTGCTGGGGGAGTTATACCGCCAATTGCCGGGTTTCGCGGGGGGGTCGAAGAGAAAAGCGGTGCTGGAATTCGAGGCGGCGGTCCGGCTCAGCCCTCGGCATACCGTCAATCACATAGCGCTCGGCCGCGCGCTCCTGGAGAGAGGAGAGAAGGCGAGGGCCGGGGAAGTCCTGCGCGCGGCGCTCGAGGTCAAAGACCCCGACGACCCCGCCGAGCACGAGGAGAGCCTGGCGGAGGCCCGCCGCATGCTCGAGCAATAGCGGACGCCCCAGGAGCTACGGGGCCGGAGCGGGGGCGTCCTCGAAGAGGGCGGGCTCGAGGGGGGTCGCGAAGGAGCCGCGCCGCAGGGAGACCTTGCGCGGGGACTTGCCCGGGGTCTGGACGGTCAGGGCGTTCTCGCCCCAGAGGTCTTCCTTCAGGGCGGCCCGGAGGTCCGCCTCGCTCAGGGCGCCGGTCTCCCGGCCGCCGATGAGGGGGAGGAGGTCTCCCTCCTGGATCCCGGCCGCGGCCGCGGGAGACTCGGGGACCACCTTCTTGATAAAAACGGAATCGGCTTCCCGGCGGACGCTCATCCCCAGGCCCGTGCGGTAGAGCATCCCCCTGCGCAGGGAGAGGCTCTCGCTCTTGTCCGATCCCTGGCGCAGGACCTGGAGGACCACCGACGAGCCGGAGGGGCCGTAGAGCAGGCTCACGGCTTCGTGGAAGGAGAGGCGGTCGGCGCCGCGCCCGTCCACGGACAAGACCCTGTCTCCGGCCTTGAGTCCGGCCTCGTCGGCCGAGCGCTTGGGTATGATGTGGGATATCTCAAAGGAGCGGCTCCCGCCACCCGAGGACCGGAGCCACAAGCCCGGACCGGCCTTGAAGAATCCCGCGGACTCGTGGAGGGTCAGGGTCTGGAGGAAGCGGACCTGGAAGAAGCTCCCGGGTTGGGCCAGATGCGCGGAGGAGTCCACGGGCCCGGCCACGAGGGACCCCCCCTTGCTCACGCGCAGAAGAGGCTGGCCGTCCCCGGAATCGAGCAGCCGAGCCGAGCAAGGATAGGCGTGTCCTCCGGCCAAGAGGAGCTTGAAGAGGTGCAGGCGGACGACTTTCACCGCGCCTCCTTCAACCTCCTGGACCGAGACCGCTTGAGCCCACACGCGCGTGCCTTCGGGGATCGCGGAGAAATCCAGCTTCGAGTCCATGGTCATGGGGGCCGCGGTCTCGCCCTCGAGCACGTCGCCCTCCGCGATGGAGATCGGTATGCCCTGGGGGAAGCGGAGCCAGAGCGTCTCCCCGCCCAGCACGCGGAAGGAAGGGGTCTTGAGGCTCTTGAGGGTCTGGGGCGCCTGCTTGCCGGCCTCCTCGAGGAGGTCTTCCTGCGTCCTCCTCTGCGCCGGGGCGAGGTCCCGCGCGTTGCGAGAGGACGCCGGGGCGATCGGTTCGGAGGGGGACCTCAGCCCCGACACCTCGCCCGCGCGCAGCACGACGGCCGAATGCCTCGCCCGGAGCAGGGCGAATGCGCCGTCGAGGTCCGAGGGGGATGCCAGCTTCCTGTCGTTGAGGTAGAGCAGGGTGTCGCCGGTGCGCAGGCCCAGGCTCTCGGAGAGCGACTTCGGAGCGACTTGGCTCACGGAAAGGCCCAGGCCGGAGGGCTCCGCCATCAGCCCGGCTTGAGCCGCTCGTCCCCGCACGGGCTCCACCGGGGATCTGCCCTGGCCCCCGGAGGCGTCTTGGGAACCGTCCTCGGAGGAGGGGATATCCGCCGCATCGGCTTCGGCCGGGGAGCCCTTCGGGACCGCCGGCCCCGGCCTGGACTTGAGGGCCGCCGGCCGGGACTTCCGGCTCGGGCGGGCGTCCGCGCGCGGGAGGGAGAGGACCGGCGCCGCGGCCAGGAGGAGGCAAAAAAGCGCGCTTCGCGCGGTCAGGGTCGCTCTCATCGGCGTCCTCCGAAAGAGGGCTTGCGCAGGGGCTTCTTCACGGGCTTCGGGGCGGGAGCGTCCTCCGCCGAGGCGGGCGGGGCGGCTTGGGCGGGGTCCTCCTCCGACCCGGAGAGGGAGTTGGGGGATTCCTTCAGTCTTTCTCGCTCGAGCCTGCGCTCGAATTCCCCTTCGAGCCGCTTGCGCTCCGAGACCACGGCGGCGAGGGCGTCTGCGATGTCGTCTCCGGGAAGCGCCGAGACCGCGCGCGCGGGGTCCTCCGGAGAGAGGCTCAGTCCGGCGGCCTGGGAAAGCTCCTGGGCGTCCTGGCGCTGTTTCTGGTAGCAGACGCGCCCCGGCAGGGTGTCGATGCGGGCGATCATCGGGTTCAAGAGGGAGAGAGCCCGGGCGTGGTCTCCCTCGGAGGAGGCCTTCGCCGCCTCCTCCCGGGTCCGGGCGAACTCGTCGGCCATGGCTTTCGCGGAACTCGTCCGCGGCAGGTCGTTGAGGCGCGCCGCGGTGTATTCCGACTCCCAGGCTCCGCAGCGCGCTTCGGGGTCGGAGTCGAGCAAGGCCAGGGACGCGGCGTAGAGCGAGGCCGCCTCCTCGTGGGAGCAGCGCGATTCGAGTTGGTGCGCCGCCTCGATCCCCGCGCGGAAGGCCTCCTGGTTCGCCTTCCTCCGCTCGGTCTGGGCCAGAAGTTCCTCAAGGCCTTTGCGCATGGGTGGGGGCGAGGATCCATCCTCGGCGGCGCCCATCGGGACCAGGTCGCAGCCCGGGGGGAGCGAGTCGAGCAGGGCCAGCGCCCGGCGCGCGCGCTCGGGCTTGAAATCGCAGTGCTCCTTGGACGCGAAGAGGCGCACTCCGTCGATGAGCCCGTGGAGTTGTAGGGTCTGCTCCTTCTGCTCGCCGACCTTCTTGGCCCGGGGCTTGAGCCACGCCAGCATGGCCTTGAATTGGGGCTTGTCGGAGAGGAGTTTGACTTCTTCTTGGAGAGCCTCGAAATCCCCCAGGGCCTCCTCCATGCGGCAGGCCTGAGCCGAAGCCTCGGCCTTCCCCGCCTGGGCGAGGGAGTCCTCGTAGCGGGGCGTCACTTCTACGGCGGCTTCCCTCCTGGCCGAGGACCCGTCCGAGCCGGAAAGGATGAAGCGGTAGAGCTTCTTGCCCGGAGAGCGGAGCTTGACGGGAAAGGATACGGTGTGGGGTCCGGGGCTGGAACGCTTGCGCGTTCCCACGCGGACGTCCGATAGCCCCCGCTCCCCCTCGTCGAGGAATCCGGCCTCGGAGACCTCGACGGAGCCCCGGGGCGGGAGTCCCTCGATCCAATACGCGAGGCTCACCACCGCCTCATCCCCCGCGTCGAAGGGAGTGGCGCCGGCCTTGGGATTGACATGCAGTTCCGCTCCGGTGAAGCGCACCCCGCCGGGGAGCGTTTCCTCCTGGAGGGCGAAGCGCAGGGCTCGGACCGCGTCCGGCCCCGAGGCCAGACGCTCGGCCACCGTCCCCAGATCCTTGAGGTCCCTTCGCGCGCCGCCGGCGCGCTCGAGCGCGGAAAGGCGTTCCGGAAGCTGGGAGGCGAGCCAGAGCCTCTTTTGGTCCTCGAGATAGTCCGCTATCCAGCGGGTGAGTTCAGGCGAGGCCGCGCCCTCGGAGAGGTCGGTCTCCAAACGGGACGAGGCGTCCACGCCCTTGGCCTGAAGATGGTCTAATAGATGGCTCCGCGCCTGGGCGTTGCCCTTGGGTCCCGCGGACAATTCCTCGAAGAACGCCTTCGCGGCCGGAGTGAAGTCCGTGGCCAAGTCGCAGCGGTTCCTGCTCCAGAAGCCGGAACCCCAGGAGAGGGAAGGCAAAGGCTTGCGCCTGGAGGCCGCCGTTTCCGGATCGAGGCCGGCCGCGTTGAGCAAGGCATCGGCCAGGGTGGCGGCCGCGGCCTTGACCCCGGCGCTCACCAGCGGGGACTCGGGCAGGGCCGAGAGAGAGCGCAAGAGGGCCGGGTCGCCGTCGAAGGGCGCGCCGGAGCGCGCCTGCTCGTAGGCCTCGCTGAGCCCGGCCAGGGCTTTTGCGTTGGCCTGGAGGGATTCCAGGACGGGCCATTGCACGTGCAGGATGCTCCGCGACCTCGAGCCGCCGGAGACGAGCACGATCGAGCGGTCATGGAGTATGCGCACGGCCTGTGAGCCGACCGCGTCTTCGAGGGCTTGATAGGCGCTCTGAGCCGGAGGGACGGGAGGAGGCTCTTGGGAAAAAGAAGGAGGAACGGACAAGAAGAGAAAGACCGATAAAAGGAAGTATCTCATAAAATGATTCACGCTCCGAAATCCAAGGTGTTTCATGCGGTGACGCTCCTTGGATTTCGGAGGATATGGTCACAAATGACGGGTACATTGTCAATGAGACGGGTCCGCCCGAGGCGCACGGCGGCCATCAAGCGCAATGCTCCGCGCAGTCGCCGGGCTTGGGCCAAGGTCCCCGCGTCCACCAGGCGCAGGTATTCGACCCGGGCCCCGGGGATCTTCGCGAGGACGGCCCGCGCGGCCTTGAGCACGGCGCCCGTGGACGCTCCTCCCCCGCGGGCGCCGTGCGCCCCGGCGCGCAGCGCGCGATAAAGCCCGGGGGCGGCGGCCCTTTCCCGCGGGGAGAGATAGGCGTTGCGGCTCGAGAGCGCCAGGCCGTCGTTTTCCCGGAGAGTGGGACAGCCGACGACCTCGACCGGCAGTCCCAGGTCCAGGACCATGCGCCGAAGCAGGGTCAACTGCTGGAAATCCTTTTCACCCAGGTAGAGGCGGCGCGGCCCGACGGCCTCGAGCAGTTTGAGCACCACGGTAGCCACCCCTTGGAAATGGCCGGGCCTGAACTCGCCGCACAGGAGGTCGGAGAGCCCCTCCACGCTGACGCGGGTGCAAAAGCCCGGAGGGTACATGCCCGCGGCGGAGGGGTGGTAGAGGACGTCGGCCCCCGCCTTCCAGCATAGCGCTCTGTCCCGGGCGAAGGGGCGGGGGTAGCGGGTGAAATCCTCCTTCGGCCCGAATTGAAGGGGGTTGACGAACACCGAGGCCACCGCGATCCGGTTCTCCTTGCGCGCCCGGGAGAGCAGGGAGAGGTGGCCGGCATGCAAAGCTCCCATGGTGGGGACGAAGCCCACGGAGAGCTTCTCGCGCCTCCAGCTTTCCGAGAGCCGGGACATGGCCCGGGGAGAGGTCACCACTCTCATATGTTCTTGTCGAAGAACTCTTTGAGCCGGCGCTGATAGGTTTCTCCGCCGGCTTCCCAGCATTTGCCGTGCTCGGCCTTCGGGACCAGCCAATACTCCTTGGGCCCCGCCGCGGCGTCGAAGAGGAAGCGCACCTCGGAGGGGGGCATGAGCCTGTCGAGCTCCCCGGCGATGAAGAGCGTGGGCTTGGAGGGCAGCCGGGGGGCGCAGAGGATGGGGCTGGAGGCGTCGGGGTCCGCGCCCACGCGCCAACCGATGACCTTGATCGTGAAATAGGCGAAGGGGAAGAAAGGAAGGCGGAAATTGTTGCGGGTGAACTGGGCCACCACCCGGCTGAAGGAGACGAAGGGCGCCTCGAAGACCGCGCAGCGGAACTCCGGATGCTCGGCCATGCCGCGTACGGCCATGGCCGCCCCCATGGAAAGCCCGAACAAGCCCATGCGCCGCGTCCACTCCGGGCGGGCCCCCTTGAGGAATTCCAGGGCCGATTCGAAATCGCGCCCCTCCTCCATCCCCAGCGTGCTCCGATTGCCCTGGCTCTCCCCATGGGAGCGGAAATCGAATAGGAACAGGTTGAAGTCCCGGGCGAGGGGATGCACGCGCTTGAGCAGGTCGCCCTTGTTGTCGCCCCAGCCGTGGCACATGAAGAGCGTGCGTTCGGTGGGGGTCTTGCACGGGATGAGCCAGCCCGCGAGCGTCAGGCCGTCGGAGGCTCGGAAGGAGACCTTCTCATACGCGAGGCCGAACTGCTCGGGCCAGACCTCGTTGGGGAGCATCTTGGGGGGATGGAAGAGGACGTCGGAGCCCCACCAAGTGATCGCGGCGTAGAGGGCCGCCAGGGAAAGGAGGAGCCAGAGCCAGGTCAATGCGTGGTGGTCTTGGCCGCCGCGGCGTAGCTGTGCTCGGGCCCGGGAAAGCTCTCCCCCCGGACCTCCTCCGCGTAGCGGCGCACGGCGTCCAGCATGGCCGCCCGGAGGTCGGCGTAGCGTTTGACGAATTTGGGGACCGGGGCCGAGGAGAGCCCCAGCATGTCGTCTAAGACGAGGATCTGACCGTCGCAGCCCGGGCCCGCCCCGATGCCGATGGTGGGCACCGCCACCTTGCGCGTCACCTCGCGGGCGAGTTCGGCGGGCACGCATTCGAGGACGATGGCGAAGACCCCGGCTCCCTCCAGGATGCGTGCGTCGGTCACCAGCTTCTCCGCTTCCTGCGGGCGCCTGCCCTGGACCTTGTAGCCCCCGATGCGGTTGACGGCCTGCGGGGTCAGCCCGAGATGGCCCATGACGGGGATGTTGACGCGAAGAAGCTCCTTGATGACCGGGGCGACCTCGATGCCGCCCTCGAGCTTCACGGCCTCGGCCCCGCCCTCCTTGATCAGGCGTCCGGCGTGGCGCAGGGCTTCCTTGGTGTCGAGTTCGTAGGAGAGATAGGGCATGTCGGCCACGAGCATGGCCCGTCGCACCGCGCGGCGCGCCGCGGCCGTGTGGTGGAGCATCTGCTCCACGGTCACGGGCAGGGTGTTCTCATAGCCGAGGCGGACGTTGCCCACCGAGTCGCCGACCAGGATGACGTCCACCCCGGCCTCTTCGAGGATGGCGGCGCCGGGGGCGTCGTAGGCGGTGAGGGCCGCGATGCGGCGGCCCTTCTGCTTCATCTCGAGGAGCCTGGAGGTGGTGACCTTGTCGGGAACGCTCATTTGGGGACTCTAACATTTTCCCGGGAGCGGCATAAAGACCGGATGAGCCGCTCCCGTACGCTCAGCCGGGGGGAGAGCGGGGGGACCCAGCCGGGGCCGAGGTCGCAGAGCGGGGCCAGGACGAAGGCCCGGCCCAAGGCCCGGGGATGGGGAACGGTGATGAAGCGGCCTCTGAGCCGCGCGCGTCCGTAGAAGAGGAGGTCGCAGTCGAGGACGCGGGGCCGCCAGCGCTTGCCGGACTTCCGTCCTCGGAGCGCCTCGATGCGCTTGAGCTCGATGAGCAAGCCCATGGGGCTCAAGCCGGTGCGGATGCGCACGGCCGCGTTGAAATAGTCGGGCTGCCGGCCGGGCCCCACGGCCTTGGTCCGGTGCAGGGCGGAGGTCCCCAGGAGTTCCGTGGAGGGCAGGCGGCGTATGCGCTCGACGGCGAAGCGGATGTTGGACTCGCGCGCGCCCAGGTTCGAGCCCAGGCCGATGAGGCAGATGGTCCGGCGGCTAACCGCGGTGTTTGCGCGCCCCTTCATGGTAGAGCCTATGCAGGGCGGCGAGCGCGGCGAGGGAGAGGAGCAGGGCCGCGAAGTTGCCGAACACTCCCTCGAAGGCGCCCATGGCGTGGGAGCCCTCCCAGCCCAGGTCCTGGAGCGTCTTGGAGGTAAAAAGGAGCTGGAAGAGCGCCCGGAGCTTCACGAAGAGGCCGCCTTCGTAGACGAGGAGCGTCCAGAGCAGCCAGTAGAGACAGCCGATGACCGCCAGGGTCACGAGCACGGCCGCGCCCAGATGGACGGGGTCGTAGAAAGCTTCCTCGGGGTCGTCGTCTCCAAAGAGCTCGTTGAAGAAGCGCAGTGCCCTCTGGAAAGTCATTAAAGGCCGAGCACGTCGTTCATGGAGTAGAGCCCGGGCTTGCGCCCGAGGAGCCAGGAGGCGGCCAACAGCGCTCCGCGGGCGAAGACCTCCCTGGAGTGGGCGCGATGGGTGAGCTCCAGCCTC
>CAYHRV010000040.1:8624-18062 GCA_964359165.1 uncultured Elusimicrobia bacterium | reverse complement strand
GGAAGCTCAAGCGCTTCCTGCGTTCCACGGTGTTCACGGACCTGGCGGCCCGGCATCTCAAGATGGTCTGCTATTTCTCGGAGGAGGACAAGAAGGGGCTCTACACCCCGGCCATGCTCCGGGAGATCGGCGAGGACCGCGGCAAGGACAGGGCGGACGCGGAGCGCTATCTGGATTCCGCCTTTCTGCGCGCCAAGGACGAGGATTTCGTCAACCGCATGCTCTACGCGGACTTCGCGACCTATCTGCCCGAATGCCTCATGACCAAGATGGACATCGCCTCCATGGCCAATTCCCTGGAAGCGCGCTCCCCTTTCCTCGACCACGAGTTCATGGAACTCGCCTTCCGCATGCCCGGGGAATGGAAGCTCAAGGGCCTCAAAGGCCACAAGTGGATACTCAAGAAGGCCTTCCTGGACCTGCTCCCCGCCTCCATACGGCGGCGCGGCAAGATGGGCTTCGGCATCCCCCTGGGCCCCTGGTTCCGGGGTCGGCTCAAGTCCTATTGGGAGGAGCTCGTCCTCTCGCCCGAGGCTCTGGGGCGCGGCTATTTCGAGCCCGCGGCGCTCAAGACGATCTGGGAACAGCATCAGCGCGGGACCCGCGACCACGGCTACAGGCTCTGGGCCCTGCTCATGCTCGAGCTCTGGCACCGCGAATACGAGCCCGGCTTCAAGGGGTTCAGATGAAGAAGAGCATGGCCCCGGTCTCATCGATGAGGCGGGGCTCGCCCAATGCCCGTCTGAGCAGGCGCTCATAGGCCTCGAGCACTTCCCGGGAGAATAAGGCGTCGTCTGTATGCAGGAGGACGGCCCGGATCCCGGCCTTAGATAGCGTCTTCCTCCCCGTCCGCGCGAGCGTCTCGAGTCTCCCGGCCAAGGCGGGCTCGCCGTAGAGCTTGAGCAGCGCCTGCGGATGCGCCAACTCGAAGACGAGGCCGGTCTCCTGGAGGAAGGCCAGGGACTCCCGGGCGTAGCGGCCTGGCGGACGGCCGATCACCAGGGGCCTGCGGTGCCTGCGCTGAGGGGCCATGAAGCGCTCCACGTTGAGGGTGATTTGCCCCGAGGCCGAGACTCCGGCGGGCAGTTCCAGCAAGGCGCCCGGCGCGGTGTCCTGGAGCAGGGCCTCATAGGCCCCTCCCCAGAGCATCCTTTCTCCGGAGGGCGCGGCCATCAGCCCGGATTCCCAGGCATACACGGCGCACAGGAGCGCCGCGGCCGCGGTCTTCTTCCACGAACGGCGCAGGGAGCCCTCCAGTTCCGCGAAGGAATAGGCGGCCAATACGCAGGACGCCGTCCAGGCCAGGAGGATGAAGCGCGCAGGCGCGCGCAGAGGTCCCAAAGAAGGTCCGAGCGCGAGGAGAAGCCCGACGAAACCCAGCGCGGCCCAGCGCCCGCGGCCCCGCCACGCCCCGGCCCGGGCTCCGGCCGCGAGCAGGAGGCAGATACCGAGGCCGAAGAAGCCCATCAGATGCTCCGCACCGGGTTGGCCCGAAAGGCCCGCACGGCCTAAAAAGAGCCCCGCCACGGGAGGGGGAAGCGGCGTCGTGTGGCGACGCAGGGCCTGTATCCACCCGCTCGGATGCCAGCTCGGGTAGTCCAAGAAGGAGAGCAGGCTCAAGCGATAGGTGTCCTCGCCCCCCAAGAGGCTTCCCGGATGGGCCAATGCGGGCCAATACGCCGCCGCGCCCGCGGCCGACGCGAGCGCCAGCGCGGCGCAGAGACCGCGCCAAAATCCAGCGGGAAGCGGGCACCCCGTCGGCGCCCTCGGCTCGGCGGCGAGGAGCACGGCGCCGGAGATGAGCGCGGAGGCCGCGATGTAAGGCGAGCCCATGCAGGCGGCCGCGGAAGCTGCCGCCAGGAAAAAGAAACCCCTCTTGCCCTCCTCCCGCCGGAAGATGAGGAGCCGGAGGAGGAAGAGCGGGAGCAGGAACACCAAGGTCTCGTGGAGATGCCCGAGCCGATGCTGTGTCAGGCTGTAGTGGCTGAACATGAAGAGGAAGCCCGCCAGGAAAGAGGCTCGCGCGTTCGCGGTGAGGCGCAGGGCCAGGGCGTACATGGCCCAACCCGCCGCCGGATAGGAAGCCAGCCAGAGCAGGTTGAACGCCCAGGCCGCTCCCAGACATCGCTCCAGGGGCAAGGCCAGGGCCAAGGCCAAGGGGGACTCGACGATCACCCGGCTGCCGATCGGGAAGAGGATGTCGCGGGTGAACCACGCCGCCGCGTACTGACCCTCGCGCAAGCGCTCGCCGAACCAGGAGAACTCCCAGAAGAAGATGTTCGACACCCAGCCTCCGGCGAGGTAGTCGGCGCCCAAGAGCGCGAGGAAGTACTTGTTGGCCAGGAGAGCGAGGAGGAGGAAGGCGGCCGGGACACCCAGACGCCTCACGGGCCTTTCCAATCCCCCGGCCTCGGGCCCTGGCCGAAGAAATGGGCCACGCCTGCCGCTATTCGCGACGCCGCCTTGCCGTCCCCGAAGAGGGATTTCGCCCGCCCCATCCTGCGCCTCGCGCCCGGATCCGAGAGCAGGCGCGACGCCTCACGGAGGATGCGGCCGGGGTCGGTGCCGACCAGGATGCCGCGGCCGGCCTTCAAGAGCTCCGGGCGCTCGGTCTTGCGCCGCAGGACGAGCACCGGCTTGCCCAGGCAGGGGGCCTCCTCCTGGACCCCGCCGGAATCGGTGAGGATGAGGCTCGCCCTGCGCATGAGCCAGAGGAATTCCGGATAGGGGAGCGGGGGGAGCACCCGCAGGCGCGGGTGGCGCAAGAGCGCGGCGTGCCTGCGGACCTCGGGATTGGGATGCATGGGGTAGACCCAGAGGCAATCCTCATGCCTGCGGGCCAGCTCGCGCAGAGCGCCGAAGATGCGCCGCAGTGTCGGACCGAAGCTCTCTCGCCGATGCAGGGTCACCAGGACGAGCCGCGTCCTCGGGTCCATGGCGCGCAGGGCGGAGGGCCGGCGCGTGCGGCGCAGGGCTCGGCGCAGGGCGTCGACTACGGTGTTCCCGGTCATGAAGACGCTCCCGCGAAAGCCTTCCCGGCGGAGATTGCGGCGGGCCGAGAGGGTCGGAGCGAAGTGCAGGGCGCACAGCCGGTCGATGAGCACGCGGTTGATCTCCTCGGGATAGGGGTTCTTCGGGTCGCCGGAGCGCAGGCCCGCTTCCACGTGGGCGCAGGCGATGCCCGCGTTGCGCGAGGCCAGGGCCGCGGCCAGGGCGGAGGTGGTGTCGCCTTGGACGAGCACCAGGTCCGGAGCCTCGCGGCGCAGGACGGGAGCGAGGGCCGCCAGGGCGCGGGCGAGGACGTCTGCGGGACGCTGCCCCGGGCGCATGATGCCCAGGTCGTAGTCCGGCCGGAGGGCGAAGCTCGAGAGCGCGTCGGCCAGCATGCCGCCGTGCTGGGACACCGCGCAGGTGACCGCGCGCAGGCCGCGCGCCCTGAGCGCGAAGAGCACGGGCGCCTGCTTGATGGCCTCCGGCCGCGTGCCGAAGACCAGCAGGACTTTCTTGCGCCTCGCCCCTGCGGCGGGCCTGAACGCCGCAGGGACGGCGCGAGAGGAGAACGGCCCGCGCGCCGTTCTCACGGCCGCCGGGCCAGGATGAAGAGCGTACGGCCCCGGCGCGGGGCCAGGAGGTTGAAGGCCAGCGCGAGCGGGGCCTCCAAGGGCCACGCGGCGATGTTCATGGCCCGCAGGCCCGCGTTGGTGAGCGCCTGACGCTTCTGGCCGGAGGCCAGAGCGGCACGGAATCCTCCTTGGTTTGCGTTGCCGTCTGCCGCAAGGATGTCCGTCCAGGTTCTATTATCTGAAGGCGGCGCGCCCAGAAGGACGCTCTTGAGAATCGGAAAGAGGGCGTTAAGCAGGCGGTAGTAGAGGAGACCGGAGAAGAACCCCGCGTGGATGGGGCTGTGGCACGCGGCCTCCGCCTCGAAGCCCGCGCGCGCGAGCACCGACCGCAGGCTCGCCTCGGTCCAGCGCGTATAGTGGTAGGGAGGATAGTCCCACTCCTCGCGCAGTCCCGCCCAGGGAAGCGGCCTCTCCCCGTCGGGGAGGGTGAGGGCCAGCCTTCCTCCCGGCTTCAAGACGCCGCGCAGGCGCTCAAGCATGTCCGCGGGCTCGGGCACGTGCTCGAGCACGTCGAAGAGGGTTGCCGCGTCATAGGAGGCTGCGCGGGCCTTGAAGTAGTCGCGATAGTCCTGCGCTACCACGTCCTCTAGCCCGGCCGCCTTGGCGGAGCGGATGTGCTCCGCATTGAAGTCCAGGCCCGAGACCTTCCAGCCCCGCTCCCGGGCTTGGAGCAGGAAAGTCCCGGCCCCGCAGCCGACATCGAGAAGCGTCCCCGGGGGGAGCCCGGCTTCAAGGAAAGCCGCGTAGCGCCAATCGGCCTTCTGCACCTCCGCCTCGCCCATGTGCGCGCGGCCGTACCAGTCCGAGCCCACCGATTCTTTCGGCTCGGAGAAGCCCGTGCCGCAGACCGAGCAGAGATAAAGGCGGTATTCCTTCCCCTGTATCCGGTCCCTATGGACCTCCACCGGATAGGGGGTCATCTCTTCCCGGCATGCCGGACAAAGGGTGGTCATTGTCGCACTCCCACGGACCCCGCCGCGACGATCGCCTCATAGGCCTCTCGCGCGCGCCAATAGAGACCGGGGGAGGCCAGGGCCAGGGCCAGGGACGCCGCCTTGAACGGCAACCGGAGGGTCCAGCCTTGGAGGGCGCTCAGCCGCCGGGCAGCCGCGAAGGCCTCCCTCCACCTCCCCCGGGCGCGATGAAGGAAGAACTCGAGCTCGAAGCGATGCCCCGTGTCCTGCCTCTCTCGCTCGGCGGAGAGCCTCAGTCCGCGTTCGGCGAGGAAACCCTTCAGGTGGGCGTCGAGCGTCGTCCTTAGGCCAAGGTACCGCTCCAGCCTCTCGGGGTCGCGGCCCGCGCCGCCGTAGAAGTTCCCTCCGTGCAGGCGGCGGCCGCCCAAGGGACGGGCCAGATGCTTCATCGGGCCGGCGGCCAGGAGCCGAGGCTGAAGATACTCGTCGACGCAGGTGGTCAGGTCCTTAGGCAGGGGCAGGAGGGAGAGCAGGACGTCCCGGCGCGCGACGAGGGCGCTCATCCCGCAGAGGCGCGTGCGGCCCTCCAGGAAATCCGCGAGCGTCCACTTTTGCGACGGACCGGGGAAACGCGTGGGCAGGGGCTTGAGCCGGGCGTCCGTCTGGCGCATGTAATGCTGCACGGCCGCCAAGCCCGGCTCCTTGTCGATGCAGTCGAGCACCGCTTCGAGCTTGCCCTCGTCCCATACGTCGTCGGTTTCCAGGAAGGCGATCCACTCCCCGCGGCAGGCCTTGATCGCGTCCTCGAGCGCCGCGGCCTGGCCCCGGTGGGGGAGGGGGAGCCATTCTACGGCGGCGCCGAAGCCGGCGACGCTCTCGCGCGAGCCGTCGGTGGAGCCGTCGTCGGCTACGAGCACCTCTCCGGCGTCCGCCGTCTGGGTCAGAACGGAGCGCACGGCCTCGGGGAGGAAGCGGGAACAGTTGTAGTTGCTCAGGACAGCGGATACCATCTCTGGCGCGAATTCTATCAAATAAGCCAAAATGCCCCGATGACCTCCGACGAGGAACCCCCCCGGCTCGCTCATCGGGTCATGCGGGGAGTCGAGCTCAACCTGCTCGGCCAGGCGGCCTCCTTCGCCGCCGCCCTGCTCCTGACCCCCTGGGTGGTCCACGGCCTCGGCACCGAGGGCTACGCTCTCTACACCCTCTTGGGCACGGCGCTGGGCTATCTCCTCCTGCTGACCGGCGGCACAGGGATCGGCGGCCAGCGCTTCACGGCCACACTCCTCGGCCGAGGGGATAAGGGCGGGGTCTCGGGGCTACTGAGATACTCCCTGACGCTCCACATCGCCGCGGCCCTCCTCGGAGCCGCCGCCCTCTGGCTGGGGCGCGGCGCCATCGCCGCCGCTTTCATCGATCCGCAGGGCCGCATCGCCGAGAGGGCCCCGTTCGTGGTCTCCTGCGCCGCGGCCGCCGCCCTTCCCTCCTTCCTCCTGCAGTTCTGCCTGCACGCCCTCTATGGAGCCCAGAATTTCCCCGCCTACAACCTCCTGCGCGCCCTGGAATCGGCCGCGCCGCTCGCGGCCGCGGCCCTGGCGCTCTGGGGAGGGGGCGGACTGCGCATGGTCGCCTTATCCTTCGTCGCCGTCCAGGGCGCGCTGGCCCTCCTATCCCTCTTCCTGGCCCGACCCCTCCTGGCGCCCAAACCGGTGCGCTCCGAGCGCCAGCGCAAGGACTTCCTCCTTTTCTCGGCGAAGAGCTGGGTGGGACAGGTGTTCTGGATGCTCATGTACCAAGGCGACCGGGTCTTCATCGGCGCGCTCCTGCCGCTCTCCCAACTGGGCTTCTACGCCGTCTCGGCCGCCCTGGCCAGGAAGTTCAACGTGCTCTGCGGCGCGGTGGCCGACTCCGTGCTCCCGATGATGAGCGAACTGCACGGCCGCGGCGAGGACGCCCGCCTGCGCCGCCTCTATTTGAAAGCGACGGAGGTCTCCCTCTTCATCGTCCTCCCGCTGAGCGTGCTCTCCTTCGTCCTGGTGCCCCAGTTCATGACGCTCTGGCTGGGACCGGAATTCTCCCATCGAGGCACCTGGCCATTCCGCTGGCTTCTCCTGGCCAACTTCGCCTACCTGGCCACCCAATTGCCCCATTACGCGGCTCTGGCTAAGGGCGCGCCGGAGTACACCGGACTCCAGCAGGGCGCCAAGACCGCGCTCCTTTTCCTGACCTGGTCCCTGCTCATCCCGCGGCTGGGCATCCTGGGCGCGGCCCTCGGCCTGGCCTTCGCCGAGTGGGCGATCACCCCCTTCTTCCTGGCCTACGCGCATCGCAAGCTCTTCGGCCTGGGCTGGTGGGAGTACTTCACTCAAGCCTGCTGGCGGCCCTGCGTCGCCGGCCTGGGCTTCGCCGCCCTGGGCCTTTTCTCGCACAGCTTCATCGGTTCCTGGCTGGGGCTTTGCTCTTTCGGCGCGTCCGGGCTCGCTCTCTTCTACGCTCTCGGCTACCGGCTCCTCGACGCCGACGCCAAGAAGCTGCTCAAAGGCTGGGCCGAAAAGAAACTCCATCTCCGCCCATGACCCTCCCCACCGATGACAAGGACCGCGGCGGCATCGGACTCTCCTTCGTCATCCCGGTCCTTAACGAAGCCTCCGCCCTCGCGGCCGTGATCGTCTCGCTCAAGGAAGTCGCCTCGCGCCTGGGAACCTCCTGCGAGACGCTCGTCGTCGACGGCGGGTCCGCCGACGGCTCTCCCGAGGAGGCACGGCTCGCCGGGGCCCGGGTCCTGGAGGATAGGGGCGGCTACGCGGCCTCGGTGCTCCATGGCCTGCGCGAGGCTCGGGGAGAGTTCGTCCTGGTCCTCGATGGAGACGGCTCCCATAACCCGACCCAGCTCCCGGGCCTGTGGTCCAAGCGCCATGGGGCGGACCTCATCATCGGCTCGCGCTTCATCGAAGGCGGGAGCACCGACGTGGCGCTCACGCGCCTCATCCTGACTCGCGTCCTCAACCTGTTCTTCTGGGCCGTGCTCCGCATGCCCGCCCGGGACTGCTCCAGCGGCTACCGCCTCTACCGGCGCTCCCTCCTCGGGGGCTTGTCCCTCACCGCCAAGGGCTTCGAGTTCCAACAGGACATCCTCCTGGCCCTCTTGGAGAGGGGAGCTCGGGTGGAGGAGTCGCCCATCAGCTACCGCTGGCGCAAGGCCGGCGATTCCAAGGCGCGCCCCCTGGCACTGGCCCTCGCCCTGGCCGGAGTCCTCGTGCGCCGCCGTTTCGGTCTTTTTGGTATCCTCTGAGTCCCGCGCCATGAGCGAGAATCCGAGCCCCGTCCGATTGGTCATACCGGCCTACAATGAGGCCAAGAACCTCCCGGGGCTCTGCCGCCGCATCCGCGAGTCCATGGCCTCCCGGTCCTACCGGCTCTTCATCGTCGACGACGGAAGCAAGGACGACACCGCCCGCGTGCTCGAGGGACTGCGCGCCGAGCATCCCATACTGCCTCTCCCGCACCCGAAGAACATGGGGCTCTCCGCCGTCTTCCTCACCGGACTGCGCGCGGCCCTGGAGGGAGCCGGAGAGGACGACGCGGTCGTGGTCATGGAGGGGGACGGGACCAGCGACCCCGGGGTGCTCTCCGACATGCTGGGCCTGCTCCAAGGCCCCTGCGACGTGGTCATCGCCTCGCGCTACGCCCCCGGAGGGGCGTACCGGAACTTCCCGCCCAAGCGCCTCCTGCTCAGCAAGGCCGCCAACACGCTCCTGCGCCTGGTCTGCCGCATCCCCGGCGTGCGGGACTACACCATCTTCTACCGCGCCTACCGCGCCGGGCCCCTGCGCCGGGCCCTGGCCGCCTACGGCGGGCGCTTCACCAGCGCCGGGGGCTTCGCCTGCAACGCGGAGATGCTGCTCAGGCTCAAGGGCTTCATCCGCGAGGCGCGCGAGACCCCGTTCATCTACGACTACAGCCTCAAACAGGGAGCGAGCTCCATGCGCATCATGAACAATCTCAGGTCGTATCTGACCCTATTCCGCATCTTCTTCCTGGATCGGCGGGGGGAGCGGTGAGCCGCCGGGCGCTGGTCACGGGCGGGGCCGGCTTCATCGGCGTCAACGCCGCCGCCCGCCTGCTCTCGCGGGGCTGGTCGGTCTCCGTCCTAGACGACCTCTCCCGTCCGGGAACCGAGAAGAACCTCGCCTGGCTCAGGCGCCAGGGGGCGCTGGACTTCACCCGCGCCGACATCCGCGACCCCCGGGCCGTGGCCCGCTGGGTCAAGGCCCGCTCAAAAGGGCTCGACTTCGTCCTGCACCTGGCCGCGCAGGTCGCGGTCACGACCTCGGTGGCCGACCCCAGGCCGGATTTCGAGATCAACGCCCTGGGCACGCTCAACCTCCTGGAGGCCCTGCGCGCGCTTCCCCGAAAACCCTTCCTGCTCTACTCCTCCACCAACAAGGTCTACGGCGGCATGGAAGGCGTGCGCGTGGCGCTCAAGGGCGGCCGCTACGCCTACGCCTCCAGGCCCATGGGCTGTTCGGAGGAGGAGCCGCTTGATTTCCACTCCCCCTACGGCTGTTCCAAGGGCGCGGCGGACCAATACGTGCGCGACTATTTCCGCATCTACGGCCTGCCCAGCGCGGTGCTCCGCCAGTCCTGCATCTACGGTCCCCACCAGAACGGCACCGAGGACCAGGGCTGGGTGGCTCATTTCATGCGCGCGGCCCAGGCCGGCACGGGCGTCACTCTCTACGGGGACGGCCGGCAGGTGCGCGACCTGCTCTTCATCGACGACCTCGTCGACGCCTTCGAGGCGGCCTACCGCAAGCGCTCCTTGAGCCGGGGGCGCATCTACAACATCGGCGGGGGTCCGGCGAACACGCTCTCCCTGCTGGAGCTGCTCGACTGGATCG
>CAYHRV010000040.1:5564-8524 GCA_964359165.1 uncultured Elusimicrobia bacterium | reverse complement strand
CTCCCACTGCCGGAGCACGGCCTGCTCCTCCTCGGCCGAGGAGACCTTCTTGAAGCGCGCACCCGAGACGCCCTGGACGCGCGCCTGGCACTCCGGCCAGGCCGCGTGACGCTCGACGCGGCCCTCGACCATGCTGAGATAGAAACCGCTCTTCGAACGGGGCCTGCGGGGGCCCGAAGGCGAGCGCCGCGGGGCCGCCTCGCGCAGGTGTTCCGGCCCGGGCTCGAGCAGGGAGTAGCCGCAGCCGGAGGCGGGGCCCTCGTAGAGCGCCTCGGGCCGGCCCTGGGCGAAGCCGACGGCAATCGCGTCGCAGCGCTCGTTGAGTTCGTGGCCGGAGTGCCCCTTGACGTGGCCCCAGTTCAGCCTGCCTCGCCGCGCGGCGGCGAGCTCATCGAGAGCTTCCCATAGGTCGCGGTTGAGGACCTCCTTGCCGTCCATCCTCCGCCAGTCCTTGCGCTTCCAGCCGGCTATCCATGTCGTGATGCCCAAGATCAGGTAGCCCGAGTCGGTGTAGAGCTTGACGGGCTCGAAACGGCCGGCGATGGCCTTGAGAGCGAAAATAGCCCCGGCCATCTCCATGCGGTTGTTCGTCGTCGACCGATCACCCCCGCCGAGTTCCAAAACCCGTCCCTCGGGGAGGATGAGGACCGCGCCCCAGCCGCCCGGCCCCGGGTTGCCCGAGCAGGCGCCGTCGGTGAAGATGAGGATGGTGCCGGCCATGCGGAGATGATAGCGCAGGACGCGGGTCCCGCGCTACCGCCCTGCGAGACGCCCTCAAGGCAGGCGTGGCGGAATCGACGGATCGGTGCTATACTCAAAAGATGGAGCGCCTGAAGAAAGTCGCCAGGATCATAGACCCGGAACATTGGCCCGACTCGGCCACCGAGGATCTGCTCTATTGGATCAAGCGTCCCCCGGAGGAGCGGGTTGAAGCGGGCAGAGAATTGCTCCTGAGCTCGTATGGCCGCATCTACGGGCTCCCCCTTCCCCGCATGACCAAAGTCGGCCGGGTCTTTGAGCCGGAACCGTAATGCCCGAAGGCTCCGGCGTATCGGCACAGCTCGATGACTTCGACCGGATAGTCGCCTCGCTCAACAAGAACGGCGTCGATTTCATGATCATCGGAGGCTACGCCGTCATTTTCCACGGCCACGTCCGGGCCACGAAGGATTTGGATATCATGATCCGGCGCACTCCCGAGAACGCGCGACGCGCGGTAGCCGCTCTTGATGAGGCTGGCTGCGCCTGCCCGGAACTCACGCCCGAGCTTTTCATGGCCGGCAAGGGAATCACCTTCGGCGAACCTCCCATGCGGATCGATGTTCTCAGCGACATCCGCGGCGTCGCCTTCGATGATGCTTGGTCTCGCAGGCGAATCAGCCGATTCGGCCCCAACGAGGCCAACTTCATCGGGCTCGATGATCTTATCGCCAACAAAGAAGCAGTCGGGCGGCCTCAAGATCTTGTGGATGCGCAAAAGCTCAATTTGGCACGCGAGAAGTCGTCGCGGCCGGAGAAAGGCTCGTAGGCTTTTTAAGAGCGCCTGATCCGCGTCCCCTCACAGGTCCGGACATGCCTGTATTAGGGGAACACTGTGACGTCGCCTCTCCGAGCGTGGGTCAACCGAACTTTTATCCGCTCTTGGCAGTAGCTAAAGCAGTTCTTTAAGAAGTTCGGGCCTGGGCTGGGGAATGACGACTTTATTGGAGAGCAGGCCCTTCTCCCCGGCGGTCATGGCCGCGGTCATGGCCGCGGTCTCGACGTCGGCCACCGTGCCGGTGAAGCTGGCGAACGCCTTCCCGCCCAGGGCCATGGCCAGGCGTATCTCGACGAGGCGCACGTTGGCGGATTTGACCGCCGCGTCCGCGGCCTCGATGAGGGAAGCCACCGAGAAGGTCTCCACCACGCCGAGAGCGCCGAGCTCGCTCACCCCGGAGTTCCCCGCGATGGCGGGGAAGACGTCGGGATGGACGTTGGGGATGACGAATTTGTCGACCAAGGCTTCCTGGGCGCGCGAGGAACCGGCCTCGACGGCGGCCTGCACGTCGCCCACCTCGCCGGCGATAAGGACGATGAACTTCCCCGGGCAGATCGTCCGGGATAAAATGAGTTCCACGGCCGCGGCCTTGAGCATGGCGTCGACCGCCTCGAAGCCCTTGGCCATGCTGCTGAGCTCCACGCCTCCGACTGCATTCTTCATGGTCGCTCCCCAACGGACTCGGATGCGACCATTTCCTGCGCAGTATGCTCGGTCATGCCGTTATCTCCACGAGGTCCGAGATGGCGCTCACTCTGCCCGAGATGCTCGCGTGCACCCGGGCGCCCAACTGTCCCGCGGGGATGTCCCCGATGAGCTCTCCCCTGCGCACCGATTGGCCCTCCCGCACCACCGCAGAGGCCGGGGCCCCGGCATGCTGTTTGAGGGGGATGCGCACGCGCTTGGGCGCGTAGTCCCCGGGCATGAACGGGGCTTGGGCGTCGTAGTCGGAGAGCCCCAGCCGGGCGATGAGCTGGCTCACCGGCACTTTCCGGAAGGGGCGCATCGAGTGCGCCTTGGGCTCCGGAGCCCGAGGCGCGGCCGAGGCCGCGGGGTTGATGCCCGCGTTCTTCCAGGTGATCTTTTGCGCGGCCAGATCCGATTTAGCCGAGACGCAGATCTTGCCCGGAGCGAGGTTCTCGGGGCAGGCGTAGAGCGTGCAGAGTTGGCACTCGCAGCAGAGCAGGGCCCACTCGCTGTGCGTCCTGCGGTCGGCGGGGCTAAATAGCAGGCTGCGCATGACCCGGTGGGGCTGGATGGAATAGCCGAGCAGGTAGCGCGGGCAGAGCTCGGTGCACAAGGAGCACTGGTCGCAGGCCGACTTCCCCACCCGGTCATCGACTTCCCGGGAGGCGCCTTTGCGCCCGAGCAGGGCGTGCCCCTTGGGCAGGAGGATGAAGCCCGAGGAGGTCTTGGTCAGGGG
>CAYHRV010000040.1:0-5464 GCA_964359165.1 uncultured Elusimicrobia bacterium | reverse complement strand
TGCTTCGCCTTGACGGCCAGCACGCCGCGCGCCGCCCCGCAGGCCTTGCGCAGGAGGTCGAGCCCGTCGAGTACCTCGTCGGTGAAATGCCGGAGCACGGCCTGGTCCTTCTGGAGGAGAGGTTCGCACTCCGCTCCGTTGGCGATGACCACCTCGGCCTTCGAGGCCGCTTTGACATGGGCGGGGAAGCCCGCCCCGCCCGCGCCGACCACGCCCGCCTCACGAAGGGTCTCCGCCAAGTCCATGGAGCCGATTCTAGCGCATTTTGTACTGTAGGGGACCATGGGCGCTCTAAGGACCGCGGCCGGACTGCTCAAGCTCTTCCTGCGCCGCGACAAGACGCGGGCTTCGGCCATCTACGACCTCATCGGCCAACACAATGCGATCGGGGAGAAAAGCCTCTACCTCAACCTCGGGTTCTGGAAAGGGGGGGAGAGCTACGACGAGGCCTGCCAAGCCCTGGCCGGCGTCCTCGCCCAGGCGGCGGGCATGGGCCCGGGCGATGAGGTGCTCGACGTGGGGTTCGGCTTCGCCGACCAGGACCTCTATTGGGCCAAGGCCTTCTCCCCCAAGCGCATCACCGGGCTGAACATCACGCTCTCGCAGGTCGAGGCCGCGCGGCTGCGCGTGGCCCAGGGCGGCCTGCAGGGGAGCATCGAGCTGGTCCACGGCTCGGCCACCCGGATGCCTTTCGCGGAGTTTTCTTTCGACAAGGTGACGGCCCTGGAGACCGCTTTCCACTACGACACGCGCGAGGATTTCTTCCGGGAAGCCTTCCGGGTGCTCCGCCCGGGAGGCCGGCTGGCCGTCGCGGACATACTCCCGCTCGCGAGGAAGGGAGGCTGGAAGGTGCGTCTGGGCGACTACCTCGGGCGTTCGTTCTGGCAGATACCGGCCGCGAACATGTACACCGGGAAGATCTACCTGCGCAAGCTCAAGCGGGCGGGATTCTCGCGCGTGAGCCTGCGCTCCATACGCGAGCAGGTGTTCCCCGGTTTCGTCGCGTACGCCCGCGCCAGGCTCGACGAGCCGGAACTCACGGCGCGCCTCGACCCGGTCATCCGCGCCTTCTGGAAGACCGCGGCCGCGGGCCGCACGGCCTGGGAGAGCGTGGATTACGTCATCGCGCTAGGGGAGAAGGACTGAGGGATCCGCATAAGCCGCATCCAGGAGGGATCGAACATGGCGAGCGTCAACTTCAAGGGGACTCCGGTCAAGCTGGGCGGAACGGAGGTGCGCGTCGGGGAGAAGGCGCCGGAAGTCGAGGTCACGGCCCAGGACCTCTCGGCGAAGAAGGTCGGGGGCGCGGCGGGCAAGGCCCAACTCCTCATCGCGGTGCCCTCCCTGGACACTTCCGTCTGCGCCACGGAGGCCCGCCGCTTCAACAGCGAAGCCGCGTCCCTCCCCGGGGCGGAGGTCCTCGTCATCTCCATGGACCTGCCTTTCGCGGCGAAACGATTCTGTTCCACCGAGGGGATCAAGGGCCTGAGCACGGCCTCCGACTTCCGCGCCAGGAAGTTCGCCAAGGCCTACGGCATCCTCATCGACGAGGGTCCGCTCGCGGGCCTGCTCTGCCGCGCGGTCTTCGTCGTGGGCAAGGACGGCACGCTGGCCTACAAGGAACTCGTCGCCGAGATCACCCAGGAACCGGACTACGCCGCGGCGCTCAAAGCCCTCAAAGCCGCGGCCTGAAGGCCCACGATCGCAGAGATGCGGCTATCCTCAAGGCAGGCATATCCACATGACACCACTAAACTGGTACTTTCCCTCGAGACCGGAAGCCTATTTCCGCGGTCCCCTACCCTCCGACGAGCATTGTCGGATTTTTCGACGGTAGGCAGGTGGTGCGTTGTGGATATGCCTGCCTCAAGGATAGTCCGGTGAGCCGTAGTCCCGGCGCAAGAGGGAGCGGAGCGGCCGACGGTTCAGTGCCATGAGCCTTTTTTCCTACAATGTCGGGGCCATGCTCTCCATCGTCATCCCGGCCCTCAACGAGGAGGAAGCCCTCCCCTCCACGCTCGCGCGCACGCTCGCCGCGGCGAAGGCCCTGCGGTCTTCCTCCGGCATGGAAGTCGAGATCCTCCTCGTCGACGACGGCTCCCAAGACAGGACGGCCGAGATCGCCCGCTCCTTTGCGGGGGTGCGCCTTCTCTCCCACGGGACCAACCGCGGCTACGGCGCCGCGATCAAGACCGGGTTCTCCGCGGCCAAGGGCGAGTGGCTGGGCTTCCTGGACGCGGACGGCACCTGCGACCCGGAGTTCTTCGCCCGGCTCCTGGACCTCGCCATCGAAGGCGGCTACGACGTGGTCCTGGGCTCGAGGATGCACGGCGCCAGCAAGATGCCCGCTTTGCGCAGGCTCGGCAACCTCATCTTCCGGACCCTGCTCAACCTCCTGAGCGGGGGGGAGGTCACGGACACGGCCAGCGGCATGCGCCTGCTCAAGCGCTCGGCCTTGGAGCGGCTCTACCCCCTGCCCGACGGGCTCAACTTCACCCCGGCCATGAGCGTGCGCGCGGTGATGGACCCGGGACTGCGCATCGGCGAGATCCCCATGCCCTACGAGGAGCGGCTCGGGCGCTCCAAGCTCAGCGTGCTCAAGGACGGGTTCCGCTTCTTGGGCATCATACTCCAGACGGCGGCCACCTATCGCCCTTCCACCTTCTTCGGCTGCGCCGCCTCCGGACTCGCCGGCGCGGCCCTGCCTCCGCTCTTCCTCTCCCTTGGGGGACCCTCCGCTCCCGTGCCCTTCTATCTCTCCAACGGACGCATCGAGGACTGGATGATATTCCGCCTCATCCTCGTCAGCGTCTTCCTGGGCTCCTCCGTCTTCCTGCTCAGCCTGGGCCTCGTCGCCCAGAACCTCGTCGACCTCATCCATCGCGGAGAGGACCCCTTCGCCTCCGGCGGTTTTCGGGCGGCCTTGCTCAAGCGCTTCCCGGCGCTGGGCCTCCTCAGCCTCGCGCTGGCGGTGTGGATCAACCGCAGGCCGCTCTCAAGCTGGCTCGCCTGCGGACGCATCCCGCTGAGCCCGGGCCAGGAGTTCTGGGTCTTCCCGGTCGTGGGCGCCATGTTCACGCTCATCGGCATGGAACTGCTCGGCTTCTCCGCCGTCAACGCCATTGCGCGCCTGCTCTGGGAGCGCGAGCGCCACAGGCGGGGCCCCGGCGACGGGGGAGTCTCTTGATGAGCGCGGCGGCGCCCGGCGCCGTCCGGGCGCCCCTGCCGCTTTTGCTTGTCCTGCTTCTTGCCGCGGCCTTCTCCGCCCGTCTCGGCTTCTGCCTCCTCTTCCCGCAATCGACTCCGGGAGGCGGCATCGAGGACCAGGACAACTACCATGAGCTCGCCCTATCCCTGCGCGAGAGCCTGAGCCTCAAGGACGCCCAAGGCGCACTGAGCGCCCATCGGGAGCCGGGCTACCCTTTGCTGCTCGCCGCCCTGTACTCGGTCTTCGGCCCCCGCTATTGGGCTCTTTGCCTTCTGCATGCCCTGCTGGGCACGGCCTCGGTGTGGCTCATCTTCCTGCTCGGCAAGAGGAGTTTTTCTGATTTCACGGGGCTGGCGGCCGCGGCCCTGGCCGCCATGAACCCCCAGTTCCTCTATTACGGCGCCCTGGCGCGCCGGGAGACGCTCCAAACCTTCCTCTGCCTGCTCGGAGCATGGGCCATCCTCAAAGCCTGCGAAAAGCCCTCGCCCCGCGCCCTTATCCTCGCCGGCGGCGTATGGGCTTTCCATGCCTTGACCAACTCCGCCTTCCTTCCCACCGGACTGGCCGTCGCCGCGGCGCTCTGGCTGATGCTCCCCAGGTCCGGAGGGACACCGGCCCACGCGCGGCCTCATCGCGCCTGCGCGCTCTACCTGGCCGTCTTCCTGGCCGTCTACTCGCTCTGGCCCTTGCGCAACGCGCTGGTCTTCGGCCGATTCGTGGCCGGGATCACGCAGGGGGCCCAGCACCTCTATGTCGCCCTCATCGTCCCCAACGACGCGGCGGGCACGCCCCTCGAACATGAATTCGTGGCCGCGGACCCGGTGCTGAGGCGGGCGGAGAGCATGCGCCAGGACGAGCGGGACGCCATGTTCTACCGCGAGAGCGTGAAATGGGTCCTGCGCCACCCCTTGGGCTTTCTCGGCGTCATGGCGCGCAGCGGCCTCAAGCTCTGGCGGCTCTACCCCTATGCCCGGGATTACGGGATGGATTACGGCAGGATCCGCCTGGCTTTCCTGCTTTCCGACGCCTGGATCATCCCCCTGGGACTCGTCGGACTGCTCCTGGTTGGACGCAAAGTCCCGGACACCGACCTCTACAACCTCATCCTCGGTTCCGCGACCTTGACCTATATGATATTCTGGGCCGTGGTCCGCTATCGGGTCCCGCTCATGCCATTCATGTTCCTATACGCGGCGCACGCGCTGGAAAGGCTCTGGAGCGCGCGCCGATGAGCTTCTGGGCCGGAAAAAAGGTCCTCGTCACCGGCGGGGCGGGCTTCATCGGCAGCCACACCGTGGAACTGCTCCTCTCCCAAGCCCCGGATGTCCGCGTCGTCGTGCCCGGCAGGTTCTCGGGCCGTTCTCCGGAGAACCTCGCGGCCGTGGCGTCCCGCATCCACCTCGAAGAAGCCGACTTGCGGCGACCCGAGGACTGCGCCCGCGTCTGCCGCGGGGTCGACGTCGTGCTCAACGTGGCCGGGCGCACCGGGGGCATCGCCTACAACATGGCCCGGCCCGCCACGCTATTTCGCGACAACATCCGCATCTCGACGAACATGATCGAGGCCGCTCAAGCCGCAAAGGTCGAGCGCTTCCTGGTCGTGAGCTCCGCCTGCGTCTACTCCCGCGAGTGCCCGGTCCCCACCCCGGAGAGCGAAGGCTTCTCCGGCCGGCCGGAGCCCACCAACGAGGGCTACGGCTGGGCCAAGCGCATGGCCGAGTTCGAGGCCATGGCCGCGGCCAAGGAATTCGGCCTCAAGGTCGCCATCGCCCGGCCCTATAACGCCTACGGCCCCCGGGACCACTTCGACCCGGAAGTCTCCCATGTCATCGCGGCCCTCATCCGCAAGGCCGTCGACGGCGAGGATCCGGTGCGGGTGTGGGGGGAGGGCAAGCAGACCCGGGCCTTCCTCTTCGTCGAAGACTGCGCCCGGGGCCTGCTCGAGACCGCGGAGCGCTACGCCGAATGCGACCCGGTGAACCTGGGCTCCGAGGAGGAAGTCCCGGTCGCGGAGCTCGCCCGCCTCATCGTGGAGCTGTCGGGCACCCGGGCCCGTCTCCAGTTCGAGCCGGAGAAGCCTTCGGGCTATCCCCGCCGCAGCGCGGACATCTCCAAGGCCCTGGCCAAGGTCGGCTTCAAAGCGCGCGTCTCCCTGCGCGAAGGCCTAAAGCGCACGATAGACTGGTACGCCGCTCGCTCCCAAAAACGGCGCGGGCCCCCCGAAGGAAGCACCCCCCCGCGGGGGGGGCGCTGACA
>CAYHRV010000039.1:0-18109 GCA_964359165.1 uncultured Elusimicrobia bacterium | reverse complement strand
AAGCGCTAGGCGAGAGGAGCGAGGATAGCTTGAGCTATCTGAGCGACGAACAACGACGCGATTTCCCGATATCGGGCCTCCCGCCATCAGAGGAAAAAACGCGCTATTTCCCAGACTTTCACCCTATAGGCGGGCCGCGCGCTTTCGGGCTGCGCCTTTGCGCCGCTCGGCTTACAGGCCTTCAGGCCTGCTCGCCTCGCGTCGCTTCGGCTCGCTCCAGAAATCGCGCGGCCAAAACGGGCGTTATGTCACGGTCGCAGCACCAATGAAGCCTTCCCTCATCGAGCTCAAGGGCGTCTCCAAGGTCTACGAGAACGGCGCGAAAGTGACCGCCCTCTCCGGCGTCGACCTTTCCTTCGGGGAAGGGGAGTTCGCGGCCATCGCCGGGCCCTCGGGTTCGGGCAAGTCCACCCTGCTCAACATCATCGGGACCATCGACTCGCCCAGCGAGGGCGAGGTATTCTTCGAGGGCAGGCCGGTCTCCCGGCTGGGGGAGAACGAGCTGGCGGATTTCCGCTTGAGGTCCCTGGGCTTCATCTTCCAGGCCTACAACCTCATCCCGGTGCTTACCGCGGCCGAGAACGTGGAATACGTGCTCGTGCTCCAGAATGCGCCCAAGGCGGAGCGCCGCCCTCGGGCCTTGGAGGCTCTCGGGCAGGTGGGCCTGCTCGAACAGGCCGAGCGCAGGCCGGACCTGCTCTCGGGCGGTCAGCAGCAGCGCGTGGCCGTGGCGCGCGCCATCGTGCATAGGCCCAAGGTGGTGTTGGCCGATGAGCCCACCGCGAACCTCGACTCCAAGACCGCGGAGTCCCTGCTGGACCTCATGCTGGGCCTCAACGAGAAGCACGGCGTGACCTTCATCTTCTCCAGCCACGACCAGACCGTGCTCAAGCGCGCCCGCCGCGTGATCCCCATCCGCGATGGCAAGCTGGTCTAGAAGAGCGTCCGGCTTCCAGCCGGACGCTCTTCTAGGCGTCCGTGGGTGATGCCAGCCGTCGCTGTGCATAGGATGTATTTGGAATCTGTCGGGTGGAGGGGGCATGAGGACGACGCTGAATATTCCCGAAGTAATCTTGAGCGAGGCGCGGAGACTTTCAGGCGCCAAGACCAACACCCAGGCGATAATTTGGGGGCTTGAAGAACTGGTCCGCAAGAGGAGGATAGAGAAACTCTGGGCGCTGAGAGGAAAGCTTTCCTTGTCGCTGGATTCCAGTAAATCCCGGAATCGATGAGATATTCCGGTCAATGAGTGATCGGATGGTGAGCCGCTCCAAAGTCTTGCCGCTGTTGGCGGCCTCTTCCCTGGCGCTCGCGCGTCCCGCCGCGGCGGGCTTCGAGTTCTCGGGCTACGCCAAGAACCTCTTCCACGGCGGGCGCTCCCAGATCGGCGGGGCTCCCTATGAGGGGAATCTCTCTCGCCTGCGTCTCTCGGGAGAAGGCTCGACCCCATTGCCCTCAAACGCCTCCTGCGAGTCGGCTTGTCTGCACGCGCGCGTGGACTACGACCATGAACTGCGTCTGGGAAGCGTCCTGCGCTCCAGGGATTTTCAGCGCTTAGGCTTGGCCGAACCGCCGGAGTACCTGACCATGGAGCAGGCGATCTCCTCGGGCACGGGCGCGCATTACCGCCACAGGCTCTACCGCGGCTGGGTGGAGGCCTCCGCCGCGGGGGTGAGCGCGCGCTTCGGCCGCCAGCGAGTGGCCTGGGGCACGGGCAAGCTCTGGAACCCCACGGATTTCTTAAACCCCTATCTTCCCACGGTCTTGGAGCGCGACGAGAGGCGCGGGGTCGACGCCCTATACCTTAGAAAAGGGCTGGGCGCCTTGGGCCAGGGGGAGGCGGTCTATGTCCTGGCCGACACCTGGGCGCAGTCCGATCTGGTGGGCCGCTTGCGCGGCAACGCCTATGGCACGGACATGTCCCTGCTGGCCGGCAAGGTGGGGCCCTCGACATCGAGCTTCGCGGTGGGGGGGGATTTCGCCATGGACCTCTACGGGGGGTCTTTGCATGGGGAGGGCCTCTACGCCGACCTGAAATGGCGGGCGGCTTTCTGGAAATGGCTCATCGGCTACGAGTACGATTTCGGCCCGGACCCGCCCATCCGGGCTCTCAAGGACCTGTGGGCCGTGTTCGAATTGCACCGAAACGGCGCAGGCGTGACGCAGGCCTCCCGTTATAACCCGGCGGTGCTGCTCAGCGGGCGTGAGGTGTCGCTGGCGCGCGACTACGCGGGCCTCGGCCTGCGCAAGGAGCTTCATCCCCTGCTCAAGGCCGAGGTATACGCGCTCTTCAACCTCAACGACGGGAGCAAGTTCATCGCGCCCTCGCTCGATTGGAACGCGCTCAAGGATCTGCATTTGAGCGGGGGGTGGCAGAGGTTCGGCGGAAATAAGGCGAGTGAGTTCGGACGGCAAGGAAATGTGGCTTTCCTGCAGGCGCAGTACTTCTTCTAATAACCTCCCGAATCGCGACAAAACGCCGCGCGTTTTCTCGCGATTCGGGGAGCATTGTTTTCCTCCGCCTTTGCTGCCCCGCTCTTCGGTCTAAGCCGGTTTCAGGCGGGGCGTCAATTGAATTCCAGGCTTAATCCTCCATTTCGCATGCTATGATTTCTCTGGTTAGCCAGGGCGAGCAATAAATGAGATTCGATTAAATCATCATGAAGGAAGATAATACCCCGAGAAAAATTTTTTATGTATTTGCAGCGGCTGGATATTTGGTGCTTCTCTCCATTCTGCTAGTTGTATATGACTTAAGAAACCTTACGGCAGTCTATATAATGGGTGCGGTTATTTCTCTTCTTCTTGATGGTATTCTGCCACCCGAGCCACTGTCCTTCTCGTTGTATTCGGAACTTATCTTTTTCCTGATTAGTCCAGGCACCTGGGTTGGCATCATGGTCGGGTTATGGGCTGTGTCAACTTGGCGGCAACTATATCGAGCTTTAATACCCCCGGGGATTTTATTGCTTATTTTATGCATTAATCCCTGGTTCCTTTTTTTGGGCACACCCATGATATTTGCTACAGCTATCCCACACTCTTTGATAGGTGCGTTTATTGGTTGGAAATCGAGGCAACTTGGCTCACGTTTGGAACGAAACCAAACAACTCGCATCTTTATCGATCAGATTTGGATGTCGTTCTGGACCCGGATTCGCTTCTTTATCCAAAAAAGTACCCCCTAGTCTCAAAAGCCTCCTATGTGTAGTGCGTCACAAGTCCCTTTACAGCCGTCACCCCGGAAAAAGCCGGGGCCCAGGCCGTAAAACGATTCTGGATTCCGGCTTCCGCCGGAATGACGGCCCATTCTAATGTAAAGAAGCGTTGGAGACACTACACTAGATGCCCCCAACGCTGAAAAACCCCGTGGGGGTTTTCAGGCTTCGGGCCTAGGGCGGTCTAGGTCCTTTTCCCATTCCCTATAAGGTCCGAAGCCTCAAGACGGGTTCACCTGCTCCGCGGTAGAATCGTTCCATCATAGCGGAGGAATGCATGGAACTCTTTTCACGGACCTTTAAATCTCTTACGGCGGCGGCGCTCTCCTTGGCGCTGGTGGTCTTGAGCCCGGGCATACTGCCCTATCGTCTCTTCGCGCAGAGCGTGCCCGGACTGGGGCTTTCCCAGGGCCAGGGTCGGCAGGTCATCGCCGTCCCCGCGGCGGCGCCGGGTTCGGCGTCGACCGGTTTCAAGTTGGAACTCGGCCCCAGCCTCATCACCGGGGTCTCGATGCGGAGCATTCAGGCCACTCCCACCGTAGCGGCTTCTACGGTCAAGGGCGCCGCCGCGGCGCGGACGAACGCCATCTCAGGGGTTTCAGCGGTTCAGGGCGTCTCGGCCTCGATCCCCGCTTCCACGCCGCGGAGCGTTCCGGCGGCGCAAACGGATGCCCGACCTGAGCAGTCCCAGGCATCCTCGCTCTCGGAAGCCCGGAGGCTCAAGGGCCGTGTGAAGTGGTTCAACGACGCGAAGGGGTATGGCTTCATCACTCCGGAGGACGGCGGCGAGGATGTCTTCGTCCATTTTTCGGCCATCGAAATGCCCGGCTATCAGACGCTCAAGGAAGGCCAGGAAGTCGAATTCGAGATCATCGTCGGTCCGAAGGGCCGCCAAGCGGCCCATGTCACGCCTCCCTCCGTCCCCGGGACGGCCGTGCGGCGCAATCAGTCCGAGTTGGTATCCCAGAAGGTGAAGGGGTTATCCCGCCGCGTGGGCTCGACATTGGAGAAGACCGGCCCCATCTCCCGGGTCGGGATTGAATCCGCCTTCTCGGCCGGTCTCGAGGTGGAGTCGGCGCTGACCGGAGCCGGCCACGGCGTCAACGGCACGCTGGAGGACTTGGCCCAGACCTCGGTCATGGAGTTCCAGAGCGGGCTGGGGTGGAACCGCCAGCTCGCCCGGCCCGCCGGGCAGGAGATCGCCGAATCGGTGCGCAGCCACAACGAAGGGGTCTCAGCGCCCACGCCTCGACTCACCTCGGAAAAACCAGCCGACACCGGCCGCAAGAGTCCGCTGGTGCCCCGCCTGATCGCTTCGGGCCTCGCTCTTCTTCCGGCCGCTCTCTTGGGCGTTCCTTTGCTGGCCGCGGGGTCCCTGCTCGCCGGAGGCGCGTTGGTGGCGGCGAGCCTCGGCCTTTCCGCGCTTCCATTCATGAGCGAGAATACGGCCAAGCTGGTCCGCTCCGTCCCCGGAGCCGCGCTGTTCTCCCTCGGGGCCGTCACTCTCGGCGCCGGCATTCTAAGCGGGACGGGCCTCTGGATGGGCGCCTTGGTCACGCTGGGAGGCTGGGGCCTCTGGCGCTACGGCCGTTCCGAGAGCGTCAAGCACTCCTATGAAGAAGCGGAGGCCCTGAGCGCTTTCTTCGGCGCCCTGGGCGCCGTAGCCGGAGCAGGCCTGGTCCTATTGTCCCCGGCGGGTTGGCTGGCCGGGGCACTGACCTGGCTGGCCTATCCGACCTCGGCCCTGCTCCTCATGCATCTCCCGAGCTGGGTGGGCAACGGCATCGTGGCCGTGTTCTCCTCCGCGCGCCAGAGCGTGCGCGGGACCGCCCGGGTGATGTTCTCCATCCGAAACGATACGGTATTGCGCGAGAGGCTGGAGAGCTTCACCAAGCGGCACCTGGACCGCTCGCCGTGGAACGCGGTGTGGCTGGCCGGGGTCTGGATCCCGGTCTGGCTCTCGGACCTCGGGCAATTCGCCCTCGCGATCGCCGGAGGCTTGGCCGTGAGCGCGATGCAGGCCCCGGTGATGTTCCTCTGGGGCGTTTCGCACGAGCTCGCGCAACAGTCCGCGGTCACAAGATTCCTCGCGGCCTGGGCGCATTTCTCCTTCGACAACGCCCAGGGCTCCAAGAAGACCCTCTATAACCGCATCGTCTCCCCCTTGGCTTCCTACGCCAACTCCAAGAACAAAGCCGTGAGCTGGCCCGCGGCCGCCGCGATGCGCTTGGCACAGTGGGCCTGGCTGGCCTACGCGGTGCTGGGGACCCCCGTCTTGATGCTGGCCGGCCTCGTCCGGGCCTTCACCAAGACCGGCGAAGCGTACGACGCCAAGAAGCACGACCCGGACTATCTGCGAGTGAGCACGGAAGACAAGATCGGCACCGACCCCGCGCCCGAGGAGCCCGAAGACCCCTCCAAGCCGGTCAAGGACCCGGTGGCCCCCAAGATCATCGCCGCGGGCATCGCCCTGATCCCGGGCTATTTCATCGGCCTGCCGCTCCTGGCTTCCGCCGGGCCCGTCCTGGGCGGGATATACCTGGTTAGCGTGGCCGCGCTGGCGGCCATGCCGTTCATGCCGGAGAACACGCCGAAACTCGTGCGCCAAGCCCCCGGCTTCCTGCTCGCGGGGCTCGGGTTGACGATGTTCTACCTCATGCCCGTGATCCCCTTCACCCTGGCCGCGGGCCTGGCCTTGCTCAAGACCAACGCCTTCTGGATGGCCTCGGTGGCCGCGCTCTCGGGCTGGGGCCTTATCCGCTACGCGGGCAAGGCTGGCAAGAGCGAGGGCCGCAAATACTCCGTCGACGACCCGGAATACATCGGCGCCTTCTTCGGCGCGCTGGGGGTTGGTACGGGAGTGGGAATTGCCCTGCTGGGGCTCTCCGGCTGGGTCCCCATGGGCTTGACGGCGCTGGCGTATCTGACCAGCCCGCTCCTGCTCATGCACCTGCCCTCCTCCATCTGGGCCGGCGCCTACAGGGTCCTGCGCGGGATCCCGGAGAGCGCGCGGGCCTTCCACGACGTGCTCGGCTTCTGGCACAACGAGACGAAGTTCCATTCCAACCTCAAGAGCCACGCCCGCTACTGGCTCAAGAAGAGCGTCTGGAACGGGACTTGGCTTTCCATGATCTGGGTTCCCACCTGGGGAGTGATGGCCGCGGAGGTCGTGCTCTCCCTGGGCCTTGGCCTCGCGATGGGTCTTTTGCGCGCGCCCTTCAACTTCGCCGCGGGCGCGGCGCGCGAGCTCAGCCGGGAGTCCAAGGCCGCGAAGTTCCTCGAGGGGTTCGCGAAAGGGACTTTCAAGCGGATGGAAGGGAACTTCGATCTCTTCAAGCGCGAGACCGCCTCCTTGGTTCCGATGATGGAGGAGTCCCATCCGGTCTCGGGCAGGCCCACGGCCAAGGCCTTCCTCGCCGCGGCGGTCCTCAGGCTCGCCCAGTTCGCCTGGCTGGCCCGCATGGTATTCCTCTGGCCCGCGGCGCTCATCCTGGCGCTCAACGACGGGTACGCCGCCGCCGCACCGGCGGCGGACAAAGCGGAACCGACCCGGTAAACGCAAAGCGGGCGGGGGGCTGATCCGGTTTTCAGCCCCCCGCCCGCTTTCTTTGGGGTATAATTGGTCTGCGCTGCTGCCGACGCGCGGCAGACCGCAGAGGGTCGCGGTTTCTCCGGCGCGCGGCAGAGCGCAGAGGGTCGAGATTTCCCCGATGTCAGAGAGGACGAGCATGCTTCCTGAAGC
Source organism: uncultured Elusimicrobia bacterium (assembly GCA_964359165.1). Lineage (GTDB taxonomy): Bacteria > Elusimicrobiota > Elusimicrobia > UBA1565 > UBA1565 > CAYHRV01. The sequence continues at coordinate 11,149 of CAYHRV010000039.1, read as the reverse complement.
GCCGCCCGTGGAGTTGGATAAGAAGAAGTACCAAGCCGAGATGGAGCCCCTGCTCCTCAAGCTCCAGCGGCTCGGCCGCCAGGTCTATGAGGCCAAGCTCCCGGTCCTCCTGCTCTTTGAGGGCTGGGAGGGAGCGGGCAAGGGGGACGTCGTCAACCATCTCCTCTCACGGCTCGACCCCCGCGGGACCCGCGTGACGCCCTTCTTCGAGCCCAACGAGGAGGAGGCGCTTCGGCCCTATTTCTGGCGCTACTGGAAGTGCCTGCCGAACAAGGGCCAGATCGCGGTCTTCGAGCAGGCCTGGTACAAACAACTCCTCCGTGAGCGGGCCGAGAACGGGCTCAAGAAGAAGCGCTTCTATGAGGAGCTCGACGGCGTCAACTCTTTCGAAAGGCTCTTGGCTGAGGACGGGACGGTGATCCTCAAGTTCTGGCTTCAGATCGGCAAAGGGGAGCAGAAGCGCGTGTTCAAGGAGTGGAGGAAGGATAAGGATTACTCTTTCCGGCTGACTCGGGAGGCGAAGCTCCAGCACAAGCATTACGGCCGATGGTCGGAGGCGGCCGAGGAAGCCCTGCAGAGGACGAACACCCCGGTCTCGTCCTGGACCGTGGTCCCCGCCGAGGACCGGCGCCGGCGGCGCCTGGAGGTCACTCGCGCGGTCTGCGCGGCTCTGGAGCGTGCGCTCAAGGAGGCGGCCTCCAAGCGGAAGGCCGCCGCGAAAGCGCCCCATCCGGCGGAGGGAAAGGCCCCCCCCGCCGCCGCCGGGCGGCGGGTGACCGCCGGGCCCAATCCTCTCGACGCCCTGCGGCTTCGGCGCGTACTCAAGCCGGAAGAATACGACTCCCAGCTCGGCGAACTGGAGGAGCGCCTGCGCCAGCTCCAGCACCGCTGTTATCTCAAGCGCATCCCGGTGGTCATCCTATTCGAGGGCATGGACGCCGCGGGCAAGGGGGGCGCCATCCGGCGGCTGGTGAAATCCCTGGATCCGAGAGGCTACACCGTCATCCCGGTCGCGGCTCCGGAGGGGGAGGAGAAGACGCACCATTATCTCTGGCGCTTCTGGCGCTCCCTGCCCAAGGCCGGACACTGGGCCGTCTTCGACCGCACCTGGTATGGGCGCGTGCTCGTCGAACGGGTGGAGGGCTTCTGTCGCCCGGAGGAGTGGGGCCGGGCCTACGCGGAGATCCGCTCCTTCGAGGCCGAGCTCGAGGACTGGGGCGCGGTCGTGGTCAAGTTCTGGCTCCAGATCGGACTCAAGGAACAGCTCGCCCGCTTCAAGGACAGGGAGGCTCTCGAGCACAAGCGCTATAAGATCACCCAGGAGGATTGGCGCAACCGCGAGAAGTGGCCGCTCTACCGGGACGCGGTGGCGGACATGCTCTTGGAGACCTCCACGGCCTCCTCTCCCTGGACCATGATCGAGGCCGATGACAAGCGCTTCGCGCGCGTCAAAGTGCTCAAGACCGTGGCCGACGCGGTCGCGCAAGCGGTGAAATGACCGGAGCATCGCGATGACGCAGGGTCCCAAGTTCGTCCCCTTCCACGTGGACCTGGGAAAGCCCCAGAAACAGCCTGCCGCCCCGGCGGCGGCGCGCATGAGCGCGGAGGAACGGCTTTTCAACCGCGACCTGAGCTGGCTCAGCTTCAACGACCGCGTCCTCAGCGAGGCGGCCGACCCCACGGTGCCCGCCCTCGAGCGGCTGAGGTTCGCGACCATCGTCAGCTCGAACCTCGATGAGTTCTTCATGGTGCGCGTGCCCGAGATCGCCCGCCTGGCGCGCCGCGACCCGGGCTACCGCTTCCCGGACGGCCTACCCGCCTCCCAGGTGCTCGCCCAGGTGCGCGAGCTGGTCCTGCGCCAGAAGGCGAGGCAAGCCGAGGTCCTAGACGACATCCTCGCCGCCCTCGGGCGCGAGGGCATCCACATCCACACGGATTTCGAGCTGGACCGGGGGCTGGACCGGGAGGTGCAGGAGCGCCTGCCCAAGATGAACCTCTGCCTGCGGCGCACCGCGGAGGCCCTGCCGACGCTGGCGAGCGAGCGCATCCACGTCTTCGTCCGCTTCCCCGGCGAGTACGGCGTCATCACCCTGGAGGAGCGCGAGGAGCGGCTCATCGAACTGCCTCCCTCCGGCCGGGTGCGCCGCTACGCCCTGGCCGACCGCTGGCTGGCCGCGCGCGCCTCGGAGATATTCCCGGACCGCGAGGTCATCGAGGCCTTTCCTTTCAAGATCATCCGCGACGCGGACCTGCGCTACCGCCCCGACGAAGAAGGATCCCTGGAGGAGCAGATCGTAGAGGCCGTGGAGCGCCGCCTGGGGGCCAAGGCCATACGCCTGGAGGTGGACTCCCCGGCGTATTCCGAGGGGGCTCTCTTCCTGGCGACCGGGCTCAGGCTGGACTCGGCCGGGCTCTACCGCTTCGACCTTCCCCTCGACCTGAGGACGCTGGCGCGCATCTACAGCGAGAAGGCGGGCGAAGGCCTGCGCTATCCGCCGGTCCAGCCTCAGACGCCGCCGCCCTTCCGCAAGCCGCGCAGCGTCTTCGAGACCGTGCGCAAGCACGACATACTGCTCCACCACCCCTACGATTCCTTCGAGATCGTGGAGAAGTTCCTGGAAGCGGCCGCCGCCGACGAGCAGGTGACGCGCATCAATCACACCATCTACCGCACCGGCCGCGAGAGCCCGGTGCTCGCCGCCCTGCAGGAGGCGGCCAAGCGGGGCAAGAAGGTGACGGCCTATGTGGAGATAAAGGCGCGCTTCGACGAGCTCAACAACGTGCGCTGGGCCGAGGCCCTGCGCAAGGCGGGCGTGCGCGTGGTGCGGCCGCTGGGGAACTTCAAGGTCCACAGCAAGCTCACCCAGGTCGTGCGCGTGGAGATGGGGGCGGAGACCTCCTACCTGCACCTGGGCACCGGGAACTACCATTCCGGGACGGCGCGCCAGTACACGGATCTGGGGCTCCTCACCTGCGACGCGAAGCTGGGGGAGGAGGTGACCGCTTATTTCGCCGCCATCTCCAAGGGCAGCCGGCCCTCCTCCTTCACGGAGCTCATGGTGGCGCCCGGCAACCTGCACGACCAGACCCTCAAGCTGATCTCGGAGGAAACCCGCATCCAGCGCTCGGGCGGGCGCGGCCACATCATGGCCAAGATGAACTCCCTGGCCGATCCCGTCATCATCGAGGCCCTCTACGAGGCCTCCGCCGCCGGGGTGGCGGTGGACCTCATGGTGCGGGGCATCTGCTGTCTTTTGCCCGGCATCAAGGGGCTCAGCGAGAACATCCGGGTCGTGAGCGTCATCGACCGCTTCCTGGAGCACAGCCGCATCTACTACTTCCGGGCCGCGGGGGAGGAGAAGCTCTACCTCTCCAGCGCCGACTGGATGCCCCGCAACTTCTTCACGCGCTACGAGACGGCTTTCCCGATCAAGGACGCGCATCTAAAGAACTACATCCGCGACGTGATCCTGGGCAACGGCCTGGCCGACAATGTCAAATCCTGGACGCTGAAGGCGGATGGGGCCTACGCCCGCACGCCGCAGACCCAGGCCGCCAAGGATATCCGGTCCCAGATGCTCTTCGAGGCGCTCTCCAAGTTGGACTATAAAGATACGGCCCTAGCGCAGAGGTAGGACGATTCTTGGGCTTGCTGAAAAACATGGGTTGCCTTGTTTTTCAGCAAGCTCCGCCAAGGGGACGGGCGCTGTCGTTCAATTTAGCGGAGCTTATCGACAAACGAGGCATACCACGTTTGTCGATAAGCCCAAGAACTACGCGAAGAAGGATGCGCAGCGGTGGTACTTGTCGTGGCGTTCGGGGGGCATGTCGAAGCGTTTGGAGAGCTCCTTGTCGAAGGACAAGAGCTCGTCGGTCCTCTTGAGCTTGGACTCGAGGTCGCTGCCCGGGGCCTTGATCTCGTTCTCGTACTCGCAGAAGCTCGATAGGGGATGCAGGCCCTTGCGGTTGATGTGGAAGGCGAAGACCCTGTCCACGGAGGGCTCCAGGAAGGAGTTGCCCAGCTCCATGAGGAACTTCTCCTTGCGGTAGACGCAGAGGATGGGTCCCACGGTGATGCGCTCGATGACGCGCGGGCCCAGATGGCGCCGCATGGTGCGCTCCATCGAGGGCTCGGCGTGGCGGGAGAGGATCTCCCGCACCGAGGTGTCCTTGAAGTGGACGATGTCGTGATGGCTCTCCTCCAGGAGCACGTGCAGGAGCCTGCCGGTGGAGAGTTCGGAGCGGTAGAGCAGGCCCTTGGAGCGGAAGCCGGGCCCCTTGTACTGGAGGTAGACCTCGGCGCCGTTGCGCTTGTAGCGCAGGCGCAGGCTCGCGCCGCGGCGCAGGAGCTCCATGCGCGGGGTGTCGAGGAACTGGTCGAAGAAGAAGGAGGAGCGCTGGTGCGTCACCTTTTTGCGCTTGAGGAGGAATCGCTGGATGTCGTCAGCCTCCTCGCTGAGCACGCGCCGCTTGGACTCGATCTCCACGCTGCGCGGGTCCTCGACCGCGAGCCTCGCGCAGAGGTCCTCGATGCGGTTCTCCATGACGTTGGGAACATATCAAATTTACTAGGAGGCTCGTGCTAAAAATGAAAAGGAAGCTCTCGATAAAATGGCAATGCGTCCCCGGGACGAGCGTCCCCCCGTGGGGGGAACGCTGACATGAAACTTCTGATCATCCGCCACGCGCACGCCGGGGACCGGGAGGACTGGGCCGGGAAGGGGAAGGAGGACTTTGCCCGGCCGCTGAGCAGGAAGGGCCGAAAAGACATGCGCGAGGCCGTCTTGGGCCTTAAGCGCCTCGTTCCCCGGCCGGATGCGCTCTACACCAGCCCCTTGCTCCGCGCCGTAGAGACCGCGCGCATCCTAGCCCACGCCTATGGGCTCGATCCCAAGGAAGTCCCGGCCTTGGCCCAGGAGGTCCCGCCGCGCGAGAGCTTGCACTGGCTCTCGGGGCGGGGGGAGAAGACCCTGGCTGTGGTCGGCCACGAGCCGGGCCTCGGCATACTCGCCGGGCTCCTGCTCTGCGGGGAGTGGCGGCCTTTCCTCTCTCTCAAGAAGGGGCAGGCCTGCCTGCTCAGGTTCTCCGGCCGCGCCCGGGCCGGGACCGGGAAACTGCTCTGGTCCCTGACGCCCAAGCAGCTCCGCCGCCTCACCTGATCACCCGCCGCGCCCAGGATTTTGCACCCAGGGGGGAGCTGTATGACTTTTTCAATTCATATCTTAAAAAAGTCTTGACTTTTTCAAGATGACATTATAAATTAGTCATATGATAGATCGAGGTCTTTATCGTGGCATATGGGATATCCTGTCCCGCGAGAAACAGATGATTTTCCTTTCCGGCCCCCGCCAGGCGGGCAAGACGACGTTCGCCCGCCAAGTCGCGGAGTCGTTCCCCAACAACTTCTACTTCAACTGGGACTACCTCTCTCATAAGCGCCTGCTCCATGAAAAGCCCACCTTCTTCACGGAAATCAACAGGCGAGACGCCTCCGAGCCTCTCGTCATCTTGGACGAGATACACAAATACTCGGGATGGAAGAACTATCTCAAGGGCGTCTGCGACGAGTTTTCCGGCGCCTATAAATTCCTGGTGTCCGGGAGCGGCAGGCTGGACGTCTACCAAAAAAGAGGCGATTCGCTCGCCGGCAGATATTTCCATCTGCACATGCTCCCCCTGACCGTCGCCGAACTGAGCAAACGGCGACGGTCATTGAAGGAATTCACTCGCGATCCGATCTCGGACTTCGATCTCAACGACAAGGCCGTCACCGCCGGTCTGTGGCGGACGCTCTTCAATGCCAGCGGATTCCCCGAGCCCTACCTCAAAGGGGAGACCGCGTTCTGGACGCGCTGGTCCTCCAACTACTTGAAGCAGCTCATACGCGAGGATATCCGCGATCTCAGCGGCCTCAAGAGGATGGACGCGGTCGAGACCTTGTTCTCCCTGCTGCCCTCCCGAGTAGGAAGCCCGGTCTCCATCAATAATCTCGCGGAAGACCTGCGGAGCAATTTCGATGCCGTCAACCGCTGGCTCACGCTTTTCGAGTCCTTCTTCCTCATCTTCAGGATCTCGCCATGGACCCGCAGAATCTCCCGGGCCATACTCAAGGAGAAGAAGATCTACCTTTACGACTATCCGGAGATCGGCGACCCGGCCGCCAGGGTCGAGAACATGGCGGCGCTGGAACTTTTCCGCGCGATCCGCAACTGGAATGAGCTCGGTCTGGGCAGGTTCGCCCTGCATTACCTGCGCAACAAGGAAAAGGAGGAGGTCGACTTCCTGGTCGCCGATGGCAACAGGCCTCTGCTGATCATCGAGGCCAAGTCATCGGACGACACTCCGGCGCCGAGCCTGGTAAAGTTCCAGCGGATGCTGGGCGTGCCTGCCGTGCAATTGGTCGCTCGCGACGACGTCTTCAAATACCACCAGAACGGAAACGCCAGGATTCTCATCGTGACGGCAAGCCGCTGGCTCTCATCCTTGCCTTGACAAACCATTTGGGGAGGCATAAACTGGGGTGGGTCCCATGTCCCGGAACACCGAGTCCCGCCTCATCCTGCTGAGCGCGTTCGCCTTCCTGCTCGCCCAGCCTCTCCCCGTCGCTTCCCAGGGTGGGGTTCCAGTTCCCAAGCGGGCGGACCCTCAGTCCCAAAAAGCCGGAGAGGACCAGCAGAAGACCGGCCAGGAAGTCTCCGACAAGCTCTCGCGCTACATTCGGGAAGACGACCCCCGGAGCCTCGACGCGGCTCTTCCCGGCATCTTCAAGCTGGCCGGTTCGCCGGGCGGGGAGAAAGCCGTCGAGCGCCTCGTCTCGGCCATGGAGGGCCAGTGGCGCAAGAACGGCGGGGAGGGGATGCTCTGGGCCCTGATCGCGGAGTCCATGGTGCGGCGCTCGCCTGAAGATGAGACCGGCTACAGGCTGCAGGCCCGCTGGCGGGCGCAAAGCGAGGACTATCCCGGGGCCGTCGAGTCGGCCACCCGCGCCCTGGAGTTCAAGGGACCCGACGCCCAGCTCTATCTCCTGAGAGGGGGCGCCTACGAGAAGCTCAGGGACTATGACGCCGCCACCCAGGACGCCCGGGAGTCCTTGAAGCTGGAGCCGGGCAATCCGATGGCGCAGGCGCTCTATAGGCTCGCCGAGAGCCGGGCCTCCGCCCCGGGGGAAGGCCGGGGTATCCCCCCGCCGGACGGCGCGGTGAGCGCGGGGGCGGGGGGACAGACAACGGACACGCGCATCCCCACCGGGGACGCGGTCTCGGACCGGTCGCGGAGCCTGGCACTCACCCGGGAAGCGGCCTCGGCTTTGGCCATGGGGGACTCGGCGGGGGCGCTTTCGAAAGCCGCGGCCGCCGCCGGGCTGGACCCCAAGAACGCCCAGGCCTTCAACCTCAAGGCCGAGGCCGAGGTCGCCCTTTCCAAGAACCAGGAAGCGGTCGACGACGCGACCCGGGCGCTGGAACTCGCTCCGGAGAGCCCCGCGGCCTTCACCACCCGGGCCTGGGCGCAGGGAAAGCTCGGACTCTTCGATAAGTCCCTCCTGGACGCCTCCATGGCCGTGGCGTTCAACCCCTCCGACGGCGCGGCGCGCTTCACGCGGGCCTTCGCGCTCTCGGGCCTGGGGCGGCGCGAGGAGATGCTCTCCGAGCTGAAGATGGCCGCCGAACTCCAGCCCGTCTTCCAGGAGAGCTATGAGGCCGCCGTCCGGCTTCCCGCCGACTCGGACTCGATGCTCCTTTTCGCCCGCTTGGACCCCTCCCGCGGGGCCGGGCCCGCGGGAACCCCGGTCCGGGAGCGGCGGAAGGTCTCCGCCCTGGGCGTGGTGATCGCCACCCTCGTGGGAGGATTTCTCGTCGCGGCCGGGCTCTTGAGCGTCTCGGGCCGCAAGGGCCGCGGCTCCGTCATCGCCGATGAGGCCGAGGAGGGGGGGGAGGGCTTCTGGAAGCGCTATGCCCGCGTGCGTCAGGTCGGCTCGGGGGGGATGGGCGTCGTCTACGAGGCTTTCGACCTTCATCTACGCCGGAAAGTGGCGGTCAAGAGGATGCGCGAGGAACTGCGCTCCGATGCGCGCGAGAAACAGCGCTTCCTCAAGGAGGCGCGTCTCGCCGCCGCGCTCAAGAGCCCGAACATCGTGGAGATATACTCCATCGAGGAGGACGGAGGGGAGATCTATCTCGTCCTCGAGTTCGTGGAAGGGCGCACGCTGGAGGCGATCCTCGAGGAGCGGGACCGCATCGGCGCGGCCGAGGCGCGCGGGGTGTTCAAGGGGGTCTGCTCCGCGCTCGGCGCCGCCCACGCGTTGGGGATCGTGCACGGCGACATCAAGCCCGCCAACATCATCCTCTCCCAGGACGGGACGCCCAAGGTGATGGATTTCGGGCTGGCGCACCTGATGGGGGATGAGCGCACGGTGAAGGTCAGCCGGTCCTGGGGGAGCCCGGTCTACATGGCCCCGGAGCAGGAGGAGGGCCGCATCTGCCCCAAGTCGGACGTGTATTCCCTCGGAGTCTGCCTCTACCGCGCCCTAGCCGGGAAGCTGCCCGACAGGAAGAACGGGGGCTTCGAGCCGCCCAGCCGCCTCGTCCCGGACATCCCGGCGGGTTTCGACCGCCTGCTGGAGCGGGCCCTGGACCCGGACCCGGAGACCCGCCTGCCCTCGGTCCGTGCCTTCTCGGAAGTCCTAGACGAGCTCTTCCCGGCCTGAACCCTTCAAGAAGCTCTCGATCTCGGCGGAGATGATGCCCTCCGCTTTCCGGGTCCCTTCCGGCCGCGTCCCCAAGAGGCCTTTGACCAGGCGATAGATGTCGTCTAGGTCGTAGAGACGGACCCCAGGGGACTTCCTCATCCGCGGATCCACGTTGCGGGGAAGTCCGGCGTCGATGAGCGTGAGAGGCGCTCCCCGGCGAGCGTGGAGGGCCTCGAAGGGGACGAGGACAGGCTTGTCCGCGGCGCAGGCGAAGAGGGCGGCGCGGGCCTTCGGCAGCGCCGACAATCCCTCCTCGATCCCGGCGGCTCTCGCCCCGGCGAGCGCGGCGAGCGCGCGCGTCCTTTCGGCCCGCCGCCCGCAGACCAGCACGCCGGGAAGGCCAAGCGCGCCGAGCCTGAGGGCGGCATCCTCGGCCAGCCGGCCGGCGCCGAACACGATCAGTTTCTCCCCCGCCTTGCCTTCCGATAATCGAAGGAGGAACTCGACGGCCGCCTCGGCGAAGCAGCCGAAGCGCGAGGTGATCCTCGCTTGTTGGCGGATGCGGGTGCGGACATGCAAGGCCCTCTGGAACACCCGGTGCGTCATGGGTCCGGCCATCCCCAGCGCGCAGGCTCGCCGATAGGCTTCCCGGACCAGTTCCGTCACGCGGGAATCGCCCGGTATCCGGGAGTCGAGTCCCGAAGTGAGGCGAAAAACATGCCGGAGAGCTTCGGTCCCCTTGAAGATTTGGATCGGCCCGTCGAGAGCCTTTCCTGCCCGTTCATCGAACCAACGCAGCGCGCTCACCAGGCCATCGGCGCCCGACCCCGAGAAAAGCTCGAATCGCGCGCAGGAGGAGAGCAAGACGGAGTCGACCAAGCCCAGGGATTTCAGGCGGGATGCGATTGCGGGAGCTTCTCTGGGGCGCAGGAAAAGAGACTCTCGTAATCCTATACGGGCCGTGGGTTCCGAGACGCTGACGGCCCAATAGCGCGAAGGCATTCGCCTACTCGCCTCTCCCAGGGGGAGGCGAGTACGTTAGGAGGGGGGCGGCCATCTTTATCTTGTGGTGGCAACGCGCATGCCAGGGAGAGCGGAAGGCAATATCAAGGAATCGTATTTTTGGGCGATTGCGCGCATCCCCCGTGCGCGATTTCGCGCGGGGAAAGGCCCTGGAAGCGCCGTGAGATGCCGCTTCAAGCATCATGGACCGGAAGTTTCGTTGCCACCTTGTCGCTGAAGGGCCGTATCGACTTTCGAGGAGGAGACCCATGATGCGCGAAGTCTTGAAACCGTTGATCCTCGGCCTTGCCTGCGCGGCGGCGCTCGGCACGGCCGCCCGGGCGGAGGGTCCCGCCGGCGAGGTCGGAGCGAGCGTCTGCGCCGGCTGCCACGCCGACAAGATGGATTCGTTGAAGAGCGGTCCGCACGGGGTGAGGCTCGACAAGATCAAGGGCGTCCCCTTGGAGAAGGCCTGCGAGACCTGCCACGGCCCGGGTTCCCTGCACGCCGGGGCGGGAGGGGACAAGAATTCTCCCGACTTCAACACCATCCGCAACCCCGCGAAGCTCCGCGCGGGAGACTCCGCGGAGATCTGTCTTTCCTGCCACGCGGGGGATAAGAAGCGCATGTTCTGGTCCGGAAGCGCCCATGAGGGGAAGGGCGTCGCCTGCGCGAGCTGCCACAAGGTGCACGGCGCCAACGACCATCTGCTCAAGAGCAAGGGCGAGAACGAGCTCTGCGGCTCCTGCCATCGCGACGTGAAGGCCGCCCTGCTCAAGCGCTCCAAGCATCCCCTGCGCGACGGGGCCATGGCCGACGGCCAGGGCAAGATGGCCTGCTCCTCCTGCCATAACCCCCACGGCGCGCAGGGCGAGAAGCTCATCTCCGCCAAGTCGGTCAACGACAAGTGCTTTCAATGCCACGGGGAGAAGAAAGCTCCGCTCTTGTGGGAGCACGGTCCGGTCAAGGAGGACTGCCTCATCTGCCACAACCCGCACGGCTCCTCCAACAACAAGCTCCTGGTCACGAAGGTGCCCCGCCTCTGCCAGCAATGCCACATGCAGGGCCGCCACCAATCCGGCAACCTGGGCGCCGACTCGGTCTACGCCGTGGGCCGGGCCTGCCTGAACTGCCATCCGATGATCCACGGGTCGAATAATCCGTCCGGCCCCGTCCTACAGAGGTAGGCATCGGCCATGACCCGGAACTATCGAGGAGAATATATGACAAGACAGATCATCCGCGCGGCGCTGACGGTTTCCATGGCGTTGATCCTTCCGGGGCCGTCGGCGGCCGCGGAAGGCGGCTCTGTTTCAGTGGCGGACTTCGGCGGACGGAGGTCGAATATCTCCGGCTCGAAAGCGAAGTTCGGCGAATACCGGGACGTCCGCGACGGCTTCCTGTTCAACGAGTTCCGCTTCCGGACCGAGGGGGAGGAGGAACCATTTTTCCTGGACATCC
>CAYHRV010000038.1:0-18157 GCA_964359165.1 uncultured Elusimicrobia bacterium | reverse complement strand
GTGCCCGGTGATGACGATGACCTGCGCCTCGGGAAGGAGGCGCCGCGCGGCCTCGAGGACCGCGAAGCCGTCGACCTTGTCCATCTTGATGTCGGTGAGCACCAGGTCGAAGGCCCTCCCCCGCATGGCCTCCAGGGCCTCCTGCCCGCCGCTGACGGAAACCACTTCATGCCCCAGCCGCTTGAGTTCGAAGCCCAGCAGAGTCCTCAAGGAGGAATCGTCCTCGACGAGGAGCACGCCGATGGGCGGATGCCCCTCGCGGGCCTGGCCCTCGTCGGCCGGATGAGCGGATCTATCCTGCGTCATTAGGCACCTCGTTCTCCGGGATTGCGCCGCGCCGTGGGCAAGAGTATGGAGAAACGAGCCCCCTTCCCGGGCAGGCTGTCGACTAAGATGCGCCCGCCGTGGGCGAGCACGATGCGCTCGGCGATGGGCAGACCCAGGCCTGTCCCCTGCCTCTTGGTGGTATGGAAAGGCTGGAATATCCTGGAGAGAGCCTCGCGCTCTATCCCGGGGCCGTCGTCTTGGACGTGCACCGCGGCCATGGGCTGGGGCCCGGAACCGGAGAGGGACCGGACTTCCGCATCCTCCGGGGAGCGGCCGAGCGAGTGATAACCCGAGGAAGTGCCGCTTCCGAGGTCCTGGGGGCGGCGGGACTCGGTGCTCACCTCCAGCCGGCCGCGCCCACCCATGGCCTGCAGGGCGTTGAGCACGACGTTCCAGATCACCTGGCGGAGCTGGTCGGCGTCGAAAGGGAAGGGAGAGAGCCCGTCGTCAAAGCGTTCGCCCACCTTGATGGTGCCGAGCACCTGGGGGTCGGCCTTGATCATGCTCAGGACCTCGCGCACGGTCTCGTTGAGGTCCGCCTTCTCCAGCTTCGGCTCCCTCGGTCTGGCGTATTGGAGGAAGTGGCGCAGGGTCTCGCTCAGGCGCAGGCTCTCCTTGCGCAGGACGGAGAGCAGAGTGCCCTTCTCCTCCCTGGAGACGTCCTCGCGGGTCAGGGAGGAGGCGGCGGTCACGATGGACCCCAAGGGGTTGCGGATCTCGTGGGCGACCACCGCGGCCATGGAGCCCACCGCGGCCAGCGACTCGCTGCGGGTCAGGCGCTGATGGAGCTCCTCGACCTCCGAGATGTCCACGCCGCTGGAGACGAAGCCGACGATCTCGCCGCGCGCGTCGCGCACCGTGGTGATGGAGAGCAGGACCGGGACCTCTTCTCCGGACTTGGTTCGATTGATGATGCGGCCCCTCCAGAAACCCCGGGAAGGATCCTGAATATCCTTCCAGAGGCCCTCATAGAGCTTCTGGTCGGAGTGCCGGGACCGGACCAGCCTCGGCGAGCGGCCGATGGCTTCCTCGCGGCTGTAGCCGAAGCGCCGGACGAAGGCGTCGTTGACGTCCTGGATGACCCCGTTGCGGTCGGTGTGGAACATGAAATCGTTGGAATTGAGGAAGGCCTGGTAGAAGGCGAGGGCTCTGCGCTCGAGCAGGCGCTGAGCGGTCAGGTCGCGGGCGATGCCCAGGATGAGCGTCTTATCGCCCACCCGCATCGGCGTGTTGCGCACCTCGGCCTCCAGGGTCTGTCCGTCCTTGCGGCGGAACACGGACACGCGGGTCGCGGGCCCTCCCTCCAAAGCCTGGGCGAACATGCGCCGCGTCTCCGCCACCTCCTCGGCCCCGGCCAGGAGGTCGAAGTAGTTGCGCGAAAGGAGTTCCTCCCTTTCGTAGCCCAATTGCAGGGCGGCCCGGGGATTGACGTCGACTAAGACGCCCAGCTCAGGGTCCCGCAGGAATATCATGTCCGCCGCGGAGTCGAAGAGCTGGCGGTACTTCTGCTCGCTCTCGCGGGCCTTCCCCGCCTCGCGCTCGAGCAGACTCTTGGGCTGTATGCGCTCCACATCGGAGAGGTCGGCCAAGAGGCCTTCCACTTCCGGGCCCCAATCCTCCGCCGGGCGCACTTCCGGCAGGCAATAATCGTGGCCCATCCCGGCGCAGACCGATTCCAGGCAGAGCGCCGTCCGCCCCAGGAAAGTCGTGGCCCAGCCCGACGCGTAGCCGGAGAGCGACCAGCAGACGGGTTCCGAGGACACCCCAAAGAAGCGCCAATGCTCGTGCGCCTCGTAGGAGTTGGTCCAGCGGACCGCCATGCGAAAGCCCGCCCCCTCTGCTTTCTCCAACTTGAGGGCCAAAGGCTCCACGGCGACATGCCCCATGAGCGTGTGCAGGCGCGGCCCGGCGAGGAGCCATTCCTTCTCGGAGTCCCAGCGGTGGCGGGAGCGTGAATCCCGCGCGTCGTCGCGGCCGCAGGAGAAGCCGAAGCGGAAGAAGATCCGGCGCGCCATGTCCTGGCCTACGGCGTCGATGACGGCCTTCCTCAGCACGCCCAAGGAGGCGGTCTCCACGAGGAGCACCCGGGAGTCCGCGAGCTTGATGAGCCCCTCGGAAGGGATGAATCGGAGAAGCTTCTTGATCTCGAGGTCTTTGGCTTTCATGTCAGCGTGCCCCCCACGGGGGCACGCTCGTTGTCGGGGCGCGCTGTCGTTATATTAAGCATTACCTTTCATGTCAGCATCCCCCCCACGGGGGGATGCTTGTTATCCGAATGTTAGCATACTGTACCAAAATGGAACAAGCAATGTTCCATTAATATTTTTCTTGACTCGTGGCATATTCGTTGCATACAATATAGCAACACTAATGACCGCCCAACCGAAACTCGCAGTCGCGCAGGGGATGCGCACCACGGTGGCTCTTCAAGGCCGGCTGACGGCCGTGAAATGGATCGCCATGACCGAGCCCGAGGTCGGGCGCGAGGTCGGGGAATTGGAGTCCGATCCTCTCTTCAAGCAGCTGCTCAGCGGAGGCCGCGGGGAGAGGCCCGTCCTGACCCGGCGGCGCTGGCCGGCCTCCCGCCTTCACCCAGGTTTCTACGAGCTCAAGGAATCCATCGCCTCCGGAGCCGAATCCGGGGACATCCAGGACATCGTCGAGAAACAAACGTCCCTCATCTCCCTGATACGCCGCATCGGGCAGGGCGATTTCGAGCGCTATTTCATGTATGGAGAGGAGGGACGGCCCCTCCCCGAGATCTGCGAACAATTGGGCATCAGCGAGGAAGAGGGCCGGCGCATCCTGGACCTGGTGCTGGAGGTGGGGTCGCGCTCCGAGTTCTTCCGGCCCGCGCCGACCTCCGAATCCGCCGGCATCCATTACCATTGCATCGCGCGCATCGAGAAGGACCCCCGGGACGAGGATAACCTCTACTTCCAGTTCCTCGCTCCCCATTGGGCCCGGGGACGCTACGAGGTCGATTACCAGAAGCTCGAGGAGTGGAAGAACAAGAAAGACCTCGGCTCCGAGGAGCGCAAGCGCCTGCGCCGGCTCCTCAACACCGTCGAGCTCTTGAACATGCGCCAGGACACCCTGTTCCAGATCCTTTCAAGGATCGTATCCACGCAATCGGTCTACCTGCGCTGCCGCCATGGTTTCCGCCGCAGGCCCCTGTCCCTGAGGGAGCTGGCCCGCCGCATCGGGGTGGCTCCCAGCACGGTCAGCCGGGCGGTCGGACGGCGCTCCGTCGAGCTCCCCTGGGGGGAGGAGATCCCCCTCAAGGCCCTGCTCTGCGGGCAGAGGGCCGTGGTGCTCTCGGTGCTCTCGCATTGGTTCGAGACCGGGGCCGTGGCCGGCAAAATGACCGACGACGGCCTCATGCGCAGGCTCGCCAGCGAGACCGGCATCTCGGTCTCGCGGCGCACCATCAACGAATGCAGGCGAAAACTCCTGGGATGAGCCTCCCATGGCAGCTCCTTCGACCGCCTCTCCCTTCGTAGGCCCCGACGACGCCGTATCCTCCATCCGCAGCGGCCAGCATGTGCTGGTGGGCTCCGGCGCCTCCGAGCCCCAATGCCTGGTCTGTGCCCTCGCCCGGCGCGGGGAGCAGTTGGCCGACACCGAGATACTGCACCTGCTCACCCTCGGCATCGCGCCCTACGCGGAACCTTCCTACCAAGGGCGCCTGCGCCACAACGCGCTGTTCATCGGCCCCAACGTCCGCCAGGCCGTGAAGGCGGGCTTGGCCGACTACACTCCCTGTTTCCTCTCCGAGGTCCCGGGCCTGCTCCGCTCCGGCCGCCTCCCGGTCGACGCCGCTCTCATCACCGTGAGCCCTCCCAGGAACGGGCTCTATTCCCTGGGGGTGTCCGTCGATATACTCAAGGCCGCGGTGGAGACCTCGGGCTTCGTGGCAGCCCAGGTCAACGCGCGCATGCCCTGGACGGAGGGGGACACTCTCCTGCGCCAAGACGAACTCGACGCCCTGGTGGAATGCTCCGAGCCCCTGCCGGAGCTTCCCCGCGAGGAGCCGACCGCGGAGTCCCTCTGGATCGGCCGCTTCGTCGCCCGCCTGGTGGAGGACGGATCGACCATCCAGGTCGGGATCGGAGCCATCCCGGACGCGGTCCTGGCCGCGCTCTCGGCCAAGCGCAACCTCGGCGTGCACTCGGAGATGATCTCCGACGGAGTCCTCGACCTCTGGAAAGCGGGCGTCCTGACGGGGCGCAAGAAGTCCCTGCACAAAGGGAAGATCA
The DNA here is from genome assembly GCA_964359165.1 of uncultured Elusimicrobia bacterium. Taxonomy (GTDB): domain Bacteria; phylum Elusimicrobiota; class Elusimicrobia; order UBA1565; family UBA1565; genus CAYHRV01. The sequence goes on along the minus strand of CAYHRV010000038.1, from coordinate 13,571 downwards.
TAGCCTCTTTCTGCATGGGATCGAGCGCCCTATACGCCGCGGTGGACCGCAACCCGGCCTTCTCCTTCCACCCCAGCGACTATGTCAACGACCCCTTCATCATAGCCCAGAACGAACGCATGGTCTCGATCAACTCGGCCCTCCAGGTGGACCTCACCGGTCAGGTGGCCGCCGATTCGATCGGCAACCTCTTCTACAGCGGGGTGGGCGGGCAGGTGGACTTCATCCGGGGCGCCGCCCGCTCGAAAGGCGGGCGCGCCGTCATCGCCCTGCCCTCCACGGCGCGAAAAGGGACCGTCTCGCGCATCGTGCCCTGCCTGAGCGAGGGGACGGGCGTGGTCACCACCCGCGCGGACATCGACTGCGGAGTCACCGAATACGGCATCGCGAGCCTCAAGGGGCGGACCATCCGCGAGCGCGCCGTGGCCCTCCTCTGCGTGGCCCACCCCTCCTTCCGCCGGGAACTGCAGGAGGCCGCCGAGAAGCTGGGCTACCTCGACGCGGGGCACGTCCTTCCCTCCATGGAGGAGGCCTATGCCGTGGACCTGGAGGCCCGCCTGCGCTTTCGCGGCATGGAGCTCTTCGTGCGCCCCATCAAACCCACCGACGAGCGCGGCCTCAAGGACCTTTTCTACTCCCAGTCCAAGGAGACGACCTACCTGCGCTTCGGGATCCCGCTCAAGGCCCTGAGCGAAAAGCAGTTCCAAGAGCTGGTGGCCATCGACTACCGCAGGTCCATGGCCGTGGCGGGCTTCGTGCGCGAGCGCGGCCGCGAGCGCATGGTCGCCGTGGCCCGCTACCATGCCCACCCGGGGGAGCGCCTCGCCGAAGCCGCCTTCACCGTGCACGACCGCTGTCAGAGCCGGGGCATCGGCTCTTTCCTGGTCGATTACCTGACCTGGATCGCGCGGGAGAAGGGGCTGGAGGGTTTCACCGCGGAGGTGCTCGTGGTCAACCCCCGCATGCGCCATGTCCTGCGCTCCCGCTTCGACACGGTGGCCGAGTCCACGGCTGGCGGGACCACCACGGTGACGGCCCTCTTCCGCGACTGGAAGGGGACGGGGAACCCCGCCGCCGCGAAGGTTAAATGATCCCGCGCGAACACGGGTCCTGGCCCATGCTCTTCATCCCGCCCATCCTGGGCCTGGCCGCCTCGGAGGGCGGCTCCGCCGCGGTCGCGTTCTTCTTCCTGCTCGGCTCGCTGGGCGCCTTCCTGGCCCGCACCCCCTTGACGGCCATGGTCTGCGGCCGGGAGAAGGGCGCCCTCCCCTGGCTGGTCGGCTATTCGGCGCTGGCCGCGGCGGGCTTCCTTCCCCTCCTCCTGGCCTACGGCCGCTGGGGGCTTCTCCTCTTCGCGCTCCCGGCGGGCGCGGCCCTGCTCCTCAACCTACGACTGGCCGCGGCCAAGAAGACGATGAGCCTGGCCAACGAACTGACGGGGATCTGGACCTTGAGCTTGGGGGCTCCGGCGGCGTACTACGCGGCGGGCGGAACCCCGGAGCCGGGGGCCTGGCTGCTATGGCTGCTCAACGGGGCGTATTTCACCGGCCCCGTCTTCCATGTCAAGCTGTGCGCGTTCCAGCACCAAGCGGCGTCGAACGCGAACGCCCTCCCTCTCCTAGAGAAGGCCCGCCGCCGCTCTTGGGCCTATCACTGCGCGGCTCTGGCCGGAGTCCTGGCCCTGGCCGCGGCGGGCGCGGCCCATTGGCTCGCCGCCATCCCTTTCGCCGCCGCGCTGATCAAGACCCTGGCGCAGGGCGCCCGAGCGCCCCGGCGGATGGATTTCCGCCGCGTCGGCTACGGCGAAGTGGGCCATTCGCTGGTATTCGCCTCGGCCCTGCTCGCCGCCATCTATCGCTGACCGCGGCAAACGCGAATGCGTTTGTCGCGGTCAGCGCCGTTGATTCTTAGAAGTTTAGAATCGCCTGGACGAAGGCCCAGTCCTTGTTCCGTCCCCCGATGGTGTTGGCCACATAGGACCCCTTGAAGAAGCGGGAGTAGCCCAGCCAGAGCTTGAGCGACTTGCGGAAGGTCGTCTTCACATGCAGGTCGAGTTCGGTGCCCAGGTCCCTGCCCGACCCCCCCGCGGCATCGCGCGCTATCGCCGTCCCGGCCTTGTCCACCCAAGAATCCTTGGCTTGGGCCAAGCGCAGACTGTGAAAGTCGAGTTGGACGCGCGTTCCCTCCACGGGCTCCGCCGAGGCCGTGGCGATGATATCGTGGATGTTCCGCCAGCCCACGATGTCCGCGTAGCCCTGGTAGAGATGGCCGGTCGGAAAGAGAGGGTCGAAGGCCCCGGACTTATTGTCCGTGGGATCCGAGTCGCCCGACGCATAGTCATATTCCACTCCGAAGCGCGGCTTATACGCCCACAACGGATTAATACCTCCGGTCAGAGCCAAGGCGTGCGCATTGATCTTATCCGTCGCTTTTCGGCCGAACTGGTGAGCGGCCTCGGCGCTGTAATCCAGAAGTCCCATGCGCCCTTTGCCGCGATAACCGAGCGTCTTCTCGCTCAGATTCCCGGCCCCCCCGGCCTCGGAGAGCTGGCTGTCGTCGCCGTACTCGCGGGAGAGCAGATAGGCATCGAATTCATGATCCTTGACCGCGGAGCAGGTCCCATAGAAGCCCGAGAACACCTGGTCCTTCCTCGGCCCGGCCACATCCTTGACCCGGGTCAAGAAGAGATCGGCCTTCCATGTCGCCGCGCCGTAGCGCAGGCGGGCCCCGTCGAAAGAGCGGCCGACGTTGCTCCAGTCCAGGTTGCCCACGAGCCTGCTATCCCCATACGCGAGTTCCTGGCGCCCGGCGCGCAGATCCAAGCCGTAGCCGAAGAGCTTCGCGACATCCAGATAGGCTTGATGCATGTCCACGAGACCGTCGTTGGACACCGTGGAGACTTCCGAGCCCGAGGTCCGGGAATCCTGTATCTGCAGAAAAGCGGATATCCCCTCCACCGCGGCCACATCGGCCGAGAGGCGCGTCCTCAATGAGGTCGCGTCCGCCGTGCGCCGTTTGAGAGGGGCGTTCCCCTCCAGGCTCGTCGCCTCGTAGCGTAGGCGGAACTGGCCTCCGAATTTTATGGGCAACGGTCCCGACTGGGCCCAGCCCGCGGCGGGCAGCGCCAGGGCGAGAGCCAAGGATTCAAGATACTTGAGTCCGTTTTTCATAAGCGAGTCACCTCTCATCGGGCTAAACTACAATAACCTGCCGAATCCGTCAATGGAACGTCTGTCGCATTTCCTGCCGCGATCGAGTAGAAAAACAACGACAGCGGGGAGGTCCCGCGCGGGCCGCGGGCCCGCGGATCAGAGACCGGCCAACTCCGCCAGGGTCAGCCGTTCGAGTTCCCGCAGCACGGCCTGCTCCGCGCGGACGATGGTGGCGTGGACCGCGCAGGGCTTCCAATCGCCGCAGCCATTGGCTCCCAGAAGGCATTGCTTGCGGCCCGGAACCTTATCGTCGGCGGCGTCGACGATCTCCCAGACGCGGATGCGCCGGGGGTCGCGCTTGAGGAGGAACCCCCCGCCCGGGCCGCGCCGGCTCTCCACCAGCCCCCTGGCCGCCAGCTTGCGCAAGACCTTCATCAAGAAGTGCGCCGGAAGGCTCCTGCGCTTGGCCGTCTGGCCGGCCCCGATGAACCCGGAACTCCCGTTCCTGGCCAGATGCGTCATCCCCTCGATCGCGTAGCGGGCGGAGAGGGAGAGCTTGATGAATCTCAATTTCGGATGCGGTTGTCTTGTTTTCATCTGTTTGAATGGCGTGCAACATAAACGCCATCAAGGCGCGCGCGGGCTCGCAGGCCGCTTTCAGCTTGACAGCCTGCCGTCGTTGATGTATGATCGATTCAAATGAATCAATCAATATCAAAGCTGGAAGACACACCCCAGGTATACACCACCACGGAGGCGGCGAAACTCTGCGGAGTCAGCCAAGCGACCATGGTGCGAGCGGTGCTCCGCAAGGACATCCGGGCGGGGACCACGCCCGGCGGGCATTACCGCATCCGTGAGGAAGACCTCGCGGACTATTGCCGCCAGAACAACATCCCCACGCCGGGCGCCCAGCGGCGCGATTGGCGCATCCTCATCGCCGAGGACAACGACGCCGAGCAGAAGGCCTATCTGAACTCGTTTCGCAACGAGACCGGGTTCGAGGTCAAAGCCACCAGCTCGGGCTTCGAGGCGGGCTTCCTGGTCCGGGTCTTCCGTCCGGACCTCCTCCTCCTGGACATCTGGCTCGGCGACACCGATGGGAAAAGGATCGTGGACCTCATCCGCAGGGACGCCGACTTGAAAAACACCAAGATCGCGGCCATCACCGGGGAGTCCCGGGCGAAGCAGTTCGCCGAGATCGAGGCCTGCGGCGTCGACGCGGTCATCCGCAAGCCCGTCACTCCCTCCGAGCTCCGCCAGAAGGTGAAGGAACTGCTCGGTGCCTGAGGGCGGACCCGAACCCGAGCCCGAACGAGACGGCGCGGCCGGCACCCCGGCGCCCCGGAGAGCGGGCTACCGGGCGGGCGTCCCGTTCGCGTGGTGGGGGACGCTCCTGTTGCCTTTCCTCGGCGCCTTTTGGTTCCTCTACGGAGCGGCCAAGGACAGGGTGAACTGGAAAGCGGCCTTCGCCACAGTGCTCCTCTTCGAGGCCGTGGTCTTCCCAGCGGAGATATTCTCCGTCTGGCGGGGACACTGGGTCTACAACGACGCCCGCATCTGGGGGCCCCGGCTCTTCAACGTGCCCATCGAGGAGCCCCTCCTCTATTACGTCTTCCCCGCCCTCATCACCATCACGGCCTTCCACGCCATACGCATGAGATTCGAGTAAGGGCCATGCCCTGGTATTTCATCACCGTGACGGTCTACTTCTGGCTCCCCATCCTGGTTCTGGGGATCTGGTTGCTGCCCAAGCAGGACGCGATCACGCTCAAGGCCCTGGCCTGGAGCATCGTGGTCTTCTGGCCGTTGACCGCGGCCATGGAATACCTCTGCCTCTATCTCGACATCTGGGATTTCTCCCAGGAGCTCGACCCCCTGCTGGGGATAGCCCTCTTCGGCGCCCCCATCGAGGAATTCCTCTTCTGGTTCGGCGCCCCGGTCTTCGTCCTGCTCGCCTATTTCGCCTTCGACCGCCGATATCCGGCCCCGGGCCGCGGGGTGGCCTCGGCTCCGTGAGCCTCCTCCTTTGGGAGGCCTGGACCTATCTCCAGCTCCCGTTGCTCTGGTGGCTTTTCCGCCGATATGCCGGCAGGGATGTCCGGGGAGACCTCATCGCCGGGAGCATTCTCGGCGTCTTCATGGAGTTCGCCACCGAACCCCTCTGGGATTACCACTTTCGGCTTACGATCTACAAGGACGTCCCCTTATCGGTCGTCACTTCATGGGGCGTCATGTACACCCTCGTCGTCTTCGTCTCGGAAAAAGTCTATTTCAGGCTTTTCGACAAGAGGGAGGTCGCGCCCGGGGATAAGCGCATCTTCCTCTGCGATCTCGTCTGCGGGCTTTTGGTGGGAGTCCCGATGGAGTGGGTCGGGCTCAAGACCGGCATATGGACCTACCGCTACGACCGCCTCGGCTGGGACTGGGGCATGGTCCCCCTTCTGGGGATGCCCTGGGAGTCCATTTTCGGCTACGCGCTCATGATGCTCACCGCGCCCACCTTCGTGCGGTATTGGGAAGGCTCCTTCGAGGGCCGCCGATGAAGCTCATCCTCATGGAGGCGGCCGGCTTCCTGTCCATCCCTCTCGCTTGGTGGCTCTTTAAACGCTTCGCGGGGAGAAACATCCGAGGCGACATCCTGGCCGGCGCCTTGCTCGGCTTCTTCTCCGAGTTCGCCGCGGAGCCGCTCTTCGATTATCATTTCAAGGCGACCCTGGTCCGCGACATCCCCCTCATCGTCATCCTTTATTGGGGACTGATGTACTCAGCCGCCTCGTTTTACTCCGAAAAGCTCTATAAGACCCTCCTGCGCCGCGACTCCATCCTCCCCTACGACAAGCGCATCCTCCTCTTCGACATGCTCGCCGGGTCCTTGGTCGGGTTCCCTCTCGAAGCATTGGGGACTCGGCTGGGGTTGTGGAACTATCGCCTCGATCTCTACCAATGGACCTGGGGCACGGTGCCTTTCTTCGGGATGCCCTACGAGGTGCTCGCCGCCTACGCGCTCCAGATGCTGACAGGGCCGACCTTCGTGCGCTGCTGGGAAGGCTCTTTCGAAGGCGCCCGTACGCGCGGCCCGCGATGAAGGCCCAGGGCTCGGCCGGGGCCCATCCGGAACCGCCCGGCGGAGCCTCCGCCGTCTTCCATACCCGCTCCTCCCTCCTCTTCACGACCGTCCTTGGGGCCGCGTCCGCGCCGTTGGCGCTGCTCTCGGACTTCCCGTTCCACCCCCGGCTGTTCTGGGTCGCCGTCGCATCGTCCCTCATGCATTTCATCTTCTGGGCCTTGTTTCACCTCATTTCCGTGAAGGTCTGGCGTTTTTTGAACTTCATGGACATCTTCCTCATGGGGTTCGTCATCCACTATACGGGAGGCCTTCTCTCCCCGTTCATCGCCCTCTTCCCCATCATCTTCATCACGGGTGCGGGCTATTGGATGAACTACCCTCTCGCCATCACCGCCTCGCTGGCTTCCTTCATCACCGTCATCGCTTTGGAATACTGGGGCCTGCTCCCCTTCTGGCCGATTTCCCCGGAAAAGATGTACGCGAGCCCATGGATGACGCTCATCACAATGCTTTCCGTATGCGGGCACATGGCGATCGCCGGGATGGTCTACAAGATCACCGTAGACCATCTCCACCGCCAGGTGGCGGCCGACGCGGAGAAGGAGCGCTCCCTGCTCTCGCAGATGATACGGCTCGACGCCAAGGCGCAGGCCGGGCATCTGGCCGCGGGCTTCGCCCACGACATCCGGGGCCCCATCAGCACGGTCTTCGGCTTCACCGACTCCGTGCGCGGACAACCCGGCCTGCCCCGGGATCTCGTCGAGCTCAGCGAATCGATCGACAGGGAGATGCACCGGGTGGCCTTCATGGTCGACCGCATGATCCAGAGCGCCAAGCCGGGCGTGAAGGAACGCAAGCGCGTCTGCGCGCGCGCCCTCATGGAGGAACTCGTCAAGGTCGGCTCCCTCCTGCCCGACGCCAAGGGCGTCAAATTCCGCGAAGTCTTCCCCGAGAATGGGGATCTCGGCGTCCTGGCGGACCTCAACGAGCTCAAGCAAGCCTATTTCAACCTGATCAAAAACGCGGTGGAATCGCTCCGGCGCGCGGACAGCCCCAGGATCGTCACCGTGGAAGTGAGTATGGCCGGCCCCCGCGTCTCCATCGAGGTGGCCGACAACGGCCCGGGGATCCCCGCGGAACTCCTCCCCCGCCTGCTCACGGACACGGTGTCCGGCAAGGAGGACGGCACGGGTCTGGGACTGCTCCTGGTCAAGGACATCCTCGAAGCCTACGGCGGGACCATCTCGATCCACAGCGAGCTCGGACTCGGAACTCGCATATTCACCAGCCTGCCCTTGGAGGTCTCTTGATGAACATCCTGACGCCGACGCTCGGCCTGCTCCTCCTTCCCTCTCTCTGCTTCGGTTCCGGATATGAATTCGAGGGGGTCGGTGCGCATCAGGTAGGCAGGGCGGGCGCCGCGACCGCGGACGCCTCCGACTGGACCGCGGTCTATTGGAACCCCGCGGGACTCGCGGCAGGCTCCCGGGCCCGTCAAGCGGGTCTGGAGCTATTCGGCGGACGAGCCTACTCCAAGGACGGGAACTCCCTCTCCTCCCTGCCCGGGCTCGGGGCGGTGTTCACCCAAAAAAGCATCTCCTCCTCCTTCCTGTTGGGAGCCGCGGGCGGGAGCATCCCCCTGGGAGAGCGCCTGGCCCTGGGCTTCGGCCTCTACACCCCCATACTCCAAGGCCTGGACTTCTCGGATGCCAATGCCGGCGGAACCGCGCTCGATTACCGGGGCTTGCTCGGCATCGTGACCTCCAACCTCTCCCTGGGCTGGTCGCCTTTCCCGGGCTTCTCCCTGGGCTCGGGCCTCAATATCCTCTACGGCAAGCTGGCCGCCCGCACTCGTCTGCACATCCCCTCCTACGACGACGTCACCTCGGACCTCTCCGGGCAGGGCTGGGGCGTGGAGGGGGTATTCGGGGCGCGCTATGACCCGGACCCGAGGCTCTCCTTCGGCGCGGTCTTGCGCACCGGCGCGGACGTGGACATCCAGGGGACCGCGGTCTCGACCTCGCGTCTGAGCCCGGCCGAGAACAGCAACTTCAGCTTCATCCTCAAGCAGCCCCCCACCTCCGCGCTCGGCGCCGCCTGGCGTCCCTCCCCAGCCTGGACGCTCTCGGCCGACCTCTCCCAGACCTGGTGGCGGAGCTTCCGCAACGACATATATTTCTTCAAGCCCGGGACCCTGCTCGTCAACCGCGCGAACTCCTTCGATTGGCGCGACACTTGGAAGCTCCGCCTGGGCGTCGAGTCCCGGCTCGGGGAGCGTCTGAGCCTGCTGGGCGGCTGGTCCTATGACCGCTTCGCCGTGGACACGGCGAGCCTCGACTTCGCCACCACGGTGGATGTTCCCATGCATCGGCTTTACGCGGGGGTCAAGCGGTCCTGGACCAAATCCCTGGAGACCACCCTGGCTGGGGTCTACGGCACGGGAAGCCGCAACGAGCAGGGCATCGAGTACCGTCTCTCCGGATTCCAGCTCATGCTCGGGGCCCGCTTGCTTTATTGACTGGCGAGTTCGTTGCCACATAGAACGGCGGGGACACATGCGAACAAAGAGGGCACGGTCCGCCGCCGTGCGGCGGACGGCATGATCGACGCGACGGCCGTCGTCCTGGCGGGCTGGAAAAGCTCGCGCTTCGGCTCGGACAAGGCGCTCGCCACCCTGGCGGGCGAGCCCCTGATAGCCCGCTGCGTCCGCGGCCTCCTGGCCGTCTTCCCCGAGGTGATCGTCGTCTCCAAGAGGCCCGACACCTACGCCTTCCTGCGCATGCTGGGACGGGTCTCCCTGGTCTGCGACCTCTACGCCGAGCACAACCCCCTGGCCGGGATCGAAGCGGGCTTGAGCGCCTCCGCGACCGCGGATAATCTCGTCTGCGCCTGCGACATGCCCTTGATCCACCCCAAGCTCCTGAGCGCGCTCCACCGGGAACTGCCCGGCTACGAGGCTGTGGTCCCCATCCGAGGCGTGAGCCCCCAGCCCCTCTGCGCCTTCTACCGCAGGTCCTGCCTGGAGGGCGCGCGCCGCCTCCTGCTGGAAGGGAAAGGGCCGCTCGACCTCCTCAAGACGCTCAACACCCGCTGGATCGATGCGGAAACGCTGACCAAGGCGGACCCCGCGGGACTCTCCTTCCTGGACGTCGACACGCCGGGCGATCTCCTGCGGGCGAAAAAAGCCGTTGAAAAGGGCCGGCGGGCATAGTGCTGATCGTATTCGAGGACGAGCGCCTGGTGGCCGTCTCCAAGCCCGTGGACCGCGTCGTCATCCCCGGACGCGGGGAGGTCGGCGAACCGCTCCGGGACGAAGCCGAGCGCCTGCTGGGCCGCAAGCTCTTCATCGTCCATCGCCTAGACCGGGAAGCGAGCGGCCTGGTCGTCTTCGCCAAGGACGCGGACACCCACCGGGCCCTCTGCGCGGGGTTTCGGGGCCGCTCCATCCATAAGACCTATCTGGCGCTCGTGCAGGGCGCCCTCGCCGAGGACGGCGAGGTGCGCTCCCCCCTGCGGGAGTTCGGCTCCGGACGCACGGCCGTGGACCCCGCGGGAAAGCCCTCGCTCACCCGCTACACGGTCCGCGAGAAGTTCTCCCGCGCCACCCTGCTCGAAGCCTCCCCGGTCACCGGACGCAGGCATCAACTGCGCGCTCATCTCTATTTCATCGGCCATCCGGTGCTGGGCGACGCGCGCTACGGCAAGGAGCGTCCCGTGGGGGGCGCGCCCCGGCTCATGCTGCACGGCCTGGAGATGTCCTTTAAAGGGCCCGGCGGAAAGGCCGTGGTCCTGCGCGCCGAGCCGCAGGCCGATTTCCTCAAGGTCCTGGAGGGTTTCCGTAGCCGCACGGCGGCGTGAGGCCGAGCGCATGGAGGCTCAAGGGGCCCTCTTCCAGCACGGGCCGGGCCCGGCTCAACACTCCTCCCATCAGACCCATCACCCGCGCGTCGTAGTAATCCGGCCGGGGGGCGTAGGCGATATTGCCGGAGTTCACGAGCACATGGGTGAAGCCCTTGCCGGCCAATAGGCAGGAAAGCTCCTCCGGGCCGCTCAGGCGGCGGTACGGTATCGTCCCGTTGGACAGGGGGTCGCCCCACTCATAGGCCGCGCGCAGAGGGTAGCCCCGCACTTCCTGGAAGAGGAGAACTTTCGCCCCGGGACCCGCGGCGCGGGCCGCCCTCTCGAAGAATCCGAAAAAGGGGAGTTGGCGCTCCTGATAGACGCGCCGCGACGGCATCCCCGGCATGAGCGAGGAGCGGGCGCCGGACACCGCGAATACCTCGTTGCCTTGCGCCAGCCCCCACAACGGCTGCGTTCCCCACAGCACGCCCGCGGCCGCGGCCAGGCGCCTGGGGCCGCCTTGGCGCCAGAGGGACGCGGCCCAGGAACCGGCCAGGAGGCAGAGCGCCGGATATGCCGGCATGAGATAGCGCCACGCTTCGTGAGTGGGAAGCGCGAAAAAGGCCAATATGGCCGCCGGGCCGAGCAGAAGCTTGGAGAGCGGGTCCATACCCGGGCTCCGAAAGCCCGCGGCCAGGGCCGCCAAGGCCGCCGGCAGGAGGAGGTATTGGGGACCGTAGCGTGAAAGCAGGGGCAGGTCCCGCGGGAAACCCCAGAGGCTGTTGCGCAGCTGCATCGAGACGAACCAAGCCGGATCATCCACTCCCCCGAAAACCCCGGATGCGAAGGGCCAGACCGGGTTCCCGGCCAGAGCCCAGGTCCGCAGGAACCACGGGAGAGCCGGGAGAGCGGCCCAGAACGCGAATCGCGCTCCGGCCCAGCGCCCGCCGCGCAAGAGCACGAAGACCCCGAGCGCGGCGCTCAAGAGAGAGCCTTGGATCTTGACGGCCGCCGCGAGCCCACTCAACAGACCGGCCACGACGAGGGCGGAGCCCTCCCGCTCCCTATCCCACCTCATTAAATGGACGCAGGCGAGGAAATAGAAGAGCGTCAGGGCGCCGTCGCTATGAGCCTGCGGCCCCACCTCCAGCAAGGCGGGCTGACTCATCAACAGAAGGGCTCCCATCGCGCCCGCGCCGCGCCCGCCCCGGGCTTCTCCCTCTCGATAGACGCAGACGGCCAGGGCCGCGCTCAAGGCGGCATGGAGCATCGCCCCTCCCCAGTCCGCGCCCAGGGACATGGGAAAGGCGTAGAGCGCCTCCATGAGATGCGGCCAGCGGCTCTGCGGAAGCCAGGGGATGTCCGCGAGCCCGCCGGAATCCAGATAGATCCGCGGGATGGCCAGGTGATAGGCGAGCGCGTCCCAACCCACGGGCGGGGCCCAGGCGTTGAGAAGGAGGTGGAACCCCCACCAGAGCGCGGCCGAGGCGAAGAGCGCCTCCAAGAGCGTCGCGGGCAACAGCGCCGCGAGCGCCTCCATGCGCGGCCTCTTGAGCGCGAACGCCCCGGCGCAGGCCGCGAAGCCGGCGGCCCAAAGGCCTTGAGGCCAAAGCCGGAACCAGCCCGTCCAGAAGGCGGCCAAAGCGGCCGCTCCTGTCCCCAAGGCCAGGGCCGTGGCCGCGCCGTGCTCCTCCCCGCCGGACTTGAAGGCGCGCAGGAGGACGGCGCCCAAGCCGCCGAGGAGCAGTATCCAAAGCCCGACGCCGGCCAGCGGCAGAAGCGACGACGCGAGGAATTCCCGCGCCGAGTCCGGGCCCCACGGCTGGGCGCCCGCCAGGTAGCGGACTATGCCGCGGTTGCGCCAGAGAGCCAGGAGGAGGAACGCAGCCAGCGAAGCGGCGGGCCAGAGAGAGAGAGAATCCCTGTCCTTCAACGGACGGAGTCCAGCGCGGCGAGCAGTTCGGCCGCCGAATGGAAGCGCCGGCCCGGCTCAGCCTGCAAAGCCCTCTGCATGAAGGGGTCCAGACCCAAGGGAAGGCCCGCGCGGGAGGGCGGCGTAAAGCGCATCTCGGTCTTTTGGGCGAGGAAATTTGGTCCGTTGAAGGGGAGGGCGCCGGTCAGCATCTCGTAGAGGCAGACCGCGAAGGCGTAGAGGTCCGATTCCTTGGCCACAGAGCCCAGTTCCTGCTCGGGCGCCATGTAGGGAGGGGTGCCCCAGGACTCGGCGCGCGTGAGCTTGGCCGCGGTCAGGCGCGCCTGATGCGCGATGCCGAAATCCATCACCTTCACCCGCCCGTCAGGGGCCACCATGATGTTGGCGGGCTTGAGATCGCGGTGGATGACCTTGCGGGAATGGGCGTAGTCCAGGGCCTGCGCGATCTGGCGCGCGAGCCCCTTGACAACCTCGAGGCTCAGGCGCCGCGCCTTGGAGAGTATCGCGTTGAGCGGCTGTCCGGAGACGAATTCGAAGACGAGGTAGATCTGGGCGTTCTCGCGCAGGACGCTGTGGATCTCCACCACGTTGGGGTGCTTGAGCCCGGCCACGAGCCGAGCCTCGGAGAGGAACATCTCCAGGTCCCGGGGGTCTTGGAGCATCCTCTCGAGCATGCTCTTGATGGCCACCTTGCGCCGGAGCGTCAAGTCCTCGGCCTCGAAGACAAGCCCCATCCCGCCGCGGCCCAATTCCCGCTCCACCCGGTAGTTGCCGCCCAGCACCATGCCCGGGACCGTCGCGGACGCTGAAGCGCCCGGCGCGGGCAGAGCTGCCTGGGCGCCCCCCAAGGGGCCTTGGGCGCCGCGGGCCGTGATCGCGACCTCGATGGCCCGGGACCTCTGGCGGAAGAGCCAGAAGAAGAAGCCCCCGACCGCCGCCACCGCGGCCAGGAAGCCCATGGCGATCTTCCTGTTGCGCCTCCTCTCCGCGAAGCGGGTGAGCGCCGTCAGATAAGCCGTGTCGTCCATCCCGAGCTGATTCTTCACCTCGCGGCGAAAACCCGTGACTTCCCTGCGGAAGTCCTCCATGCCCAAGCCCCGGCCGATCTCGTTGCCGGCCATCCCCGGGATGGCGCCGGCCCCCTTCCTTTTGGACTGCGCCTGTCCCATGATCTGAGTGAGGCCGATGGCGACCATCTGCATGGAATGCGCCCGGGTCATCTGCAGATAGCTGTCCTCAAGCCCCTCGAGCTCCTCGTTCCTGGAGGACATGCGTCCGCGCAAGGCCTCCCGTTCGCCCGCGGCGGCCTTGAAACCCTCCTCGGTCTCATAGCGGGGGGCGAGGGCCTGGAGCTTGGGCATCTCCTCCTTGAGCTCGCCCATGATCTTCTTCATGTCCTCCTGCATCCTCTCGAACATGGGCTCGGAGGCCTGGCCGCTGTCCGGGACGGAGGCCTTGGGCTCCGCGGCCCAAGCGGGCAGCGCGGCTAGAAGAAAGGCGAGCAGGGCGTGGGGCATCCCGCCTGACGATACAATATTTGACCCTTGGCCAGGAACGCGGCGAACGCGAGAGCGTT
>CAYHRV010000037.1:0-18410 GCA_964359165.1 uncultured Elusimicrobia bacterium | reverse complement strand
ACAACGGGTCCTCGGACGCGAACTTCGGTTCGCTCTTCGTCAACTGCACGCACACCGACACCAAGGGAAGCACCTGGTCGACGTATTGAGCTAGGCCTTCGATCGAGCCGCAGAGGAGCCCCCGGCCGCAAGGCCGGGGGCTCCGTGTTTAAAGTCACGCCCGGCCGCTCTTGACTTTATGGGTTTTTGGGACTAAACTGTGGCTATTACACGGCGCTAGGTCCGCCACGCGTGCCGGGATCGGCTGAATTACTCCTGCTCATCATGCCGGCACAAAGGAGGGCAAAGACCATGCGCAAGACGCAGACGAAAGGTTCGGCGAAACGAGGGTTCACGCTCATCGAGCTGATGATCGTGGTCGCAATCATAGGTATATTGGCGGCCATCGCCATCCCGAAGTTCGCCGAACTCATCCGCAAGTCCAATGAAGGCGCCACGAAGGGCAACCTGGGCGCCATCCGCAGCGCGCTGAGCATCTACTACGGGGACATGGAGGGGCTCTATCCCGACAACCCCGTGTCGCTCACCAGCGGCGCGAAGTACCTGGCGACGATGCCCACGGCGAAGACCCCGGCTTACCACGCGGACAGCGCGGTAGTCAGCCTGAACTCGGGCACGGCGGCGATCACCAACGCGGGCGGCTGGGCCTACAACAACGGGTCCTCGGACGCGAACTTCGGTTCGCTCTTCGTCAACTGCACGCACACGGACACGAAGGGAAGCACCTGGTCGACGTACTGAGCCAGGCGTTCGATCGAGTCCCAAAGAGCCCCCGGCCGAAAGGCCGGGGGCTCCGTATTTTTAGGTTTTTCCTTGCCGTCGTTTCATTCCGATTCCCAATGCGATGAGGGTCGCCAAACTGACCAGCGCCCCCAGAAGGGCGCTCGCGGGGCGGTAGCGAAAGCGCACGGAGCCTGGCTCCGAAAGGCGCACCGCCGGGAAAGCCCCCTCGAAGAGCTCCAGGGGGACGGGCCGTCCGTCTCGGCGGGCGGTCCAGCCCGGATAATGCGCTTCCGATAATACGACGAGACCGGGGCCATGGACGCGCGCGAGCAGGTCTCCGGGCTTGTCTTCAAGGAGTTCCACCCTTTGGCCGTCGAGGCCGAAGACGTGCTCTTTCGCCCCCGGATTGGTCGCGAGCCTCAGCTGCTCGGGGCGGATGAGCCCGGAACCCAGGACATGCTCCTCGCTGAGCGTGATGATGGAGCGCACGCCGGCATGGTCGTAGAGGGGGGAGCCCAGGGGCTGTGCCGCCATCCGCAGGCGATAGGCGCGGGTGCGGCGCGTAGGGAGCGTATAGTAGCTGGCGGCCTCGCGCAGGCCCAGCGAGGCTCCGAAGGACGGGGTCAGAGCGGCCTTGAAGAGCTGCCAATCCTCGGCCGAGCCTCGCCACCAGTTGCGGGAAGCCTCGATGAAGCGTTTTGAGTGGAAGGTCCGGTAGTGCGGGTCGAACAAGTTCGGACTCTTGAATAGGTCCGGCACCGCGGTGAGGTAGCGCTGGTCTCCCCAATTGAAGAACCTCGGGTCGGCATAGAAGAGCAGGTCCGCGGCGGCCAGGAGGACGAGCGCGGCGCGCAGAGTCCGGCTCCGGAGCCGGGAGAGCCCCGCGGCCGCGGTCAGGGCGAAGAGCAGGGTGAAGGGGGCCAGCCATTGGGAGGGGAAACGGAAGACCGTTATGAAGGGGAGCAGGCGGTAGCCGGGCAGATTCTTCCCGGCGGCCAGCAAGAGGAAGAGCAGGCCCAAGGCTCCCAGCCGGCGTTCCCGTCCCTCCCCGCGGAGCATGCCGAGGACAAAAAGTCCGCCGAGCACGGGGCCGAAGTAGAAGCTGGACATGGCCGGGGCCCCCTGGTTCACCCAAGGTTTGAGGAAGGCGGGGGTGATGGACTGGCGCAGCAGGTCCGGCCAAGAGAGGGAATGCTCGAAGGCCAGGCCCGGGTCGAGGAACATCGGACGGTCGAGTTCCCCTATCAGCTCGATGAAGGGCAGGATCTGGACCGCGCAAAGGCCTAGCATGAGGGCTAGGCCCTTGAGCAGGCAGACAAGGGCCCGGAAGCCCTCGGTCGACGCGTAGGCGGCTAGAGCCGCGAAGGTCAAAAGGCAGTACGGCGTGAACCCGGAAAGCCATTGGAGCGATAAGCAGAGGGCCAAGGCGATGGGCCGGCGTTCCATGAGGAAAAAGAAGGCGGCGGGCAGCCAGGCGAGGGCGGCCAAGTCGCTGGAATAGAGTATCCTCCAATAGGCGTAGCCGTTGAAGGCCGCGCCCAGGGCCGCGAGGAGCATCGGCTCCGGCTCGCGGCAATGCCGCCGGACGATGAGCGCGGCGAACGCCGCGGCCAGGAGGGAGTGGAACACCACGTAGATGCGCTGGTAATCCACATAGCCCATGAAGAGGGAGAGCAGGCGTAAGGGATAGAGGGCCTGGTTGCGCGGGTCGGCCAGGAAGGGCTGGCCCATGTTCCGATAGGGGTCCCAGAGCAGGGAGCCGCCTTCCTGGAGCAGGCGCTTGCCGATGGCCCAGGTCGGATAATAATAGGGGAAGGCGTCCCCGTCTATGACGACGAGTCCCTGGAGGAGGAGCGGCCGCCAGAACCAGACGACATAGGCCGTGCACGCGGCCAGGAGCAGCGCCGGCCAAGCTTTCTTAAGGGGCATTTGTGTAGAATGCTCTCTCGACAGTCCAGATGATAGCAATACCGACTTTGGAAATGGCGTTCTGGACCGGGCTGGGCCTCTGCGTGGGCAGTTTCGTCAACGTGCTCATACACCGCCTGCCCGAGGAGCAGTCCATACTCCATCCCCGCTCGCGCTGTCCCAAGTGCGCGACCCCCATCGCCTTCTATGACAACATCCCCGTGCTGAGCTTCCTCCTCTTGCGCGGCCGCTGCCGGCGCTGCCGAAAACCCATCTCACGGCGCTACCCTCTGGTGGAGGCGTCCTGCGGGGCGTTGGGCGCGGGCTTGTCCCTGCGCTGGCCGGGCGACCCGCTCTGGACCGCCCTGGCGCTCGTGGCCGCGGGCATGCTCCTGGCCGTGGCGCTCATCGACTGGGACACCTTCCTCATCCCGGACTCGCTCTCCCTGGGCCTCCTGGCCGCGGGCCTGCTATTCGCCCCGTTCAATCCCCTATTGGAGGGAACCATGGGCTGGCGCTGGCTCCATTCCCTGGGCGGGGCCGCGGCCGGTTTCTTCGGCTGTTGGGCCATCGCCGAGCTCGGGGAGAGGATCTTCAAGAAGGAGGCCATGGGGGGAGGCGACGTGAAGCTGTTGGCGGCCGTGGGCGCCTGGAGCGGGGTCTTGGGCGCCTTCGACTGCATGGTGGTGGGCTCCGCCCTCGGAGCGGCCTATGGGGTGGGCTTGCTCATCCTGGGCCGCATCCGGCGCCAGGACCCCATCCCCTTCGGCCCTTTCCTGAGCGCCGGGGCGGTGTTCAACTTCTTCTTTCTTCTGCCCTTCGGCTTCCCCTTCCCTTAAGTCACTTCAGCGTCGGCATCACGAATTCCGCGCCCTTGCGGATGCCGGCGGGCCAGCGGGAGGTGACCGTCTTCACCCGGGTGAAGAAGCGCACGCCCTCCATCCCATGCTGGTTGGAATCGCCGAAAGCCGAGTTCTTCCAGCCCCCGAAGGAGTAGAAGGCCAGCGGGACCGGGATGGGCACGTTGACGCCGACCATGCCGGCCTGGACCCGGGCGGCGAACTCCCGGGCCGCGTCCCCGTCGCGCGTGAAGATCGCCGTGCCGTTGCCGAACTCATGCTCGTTGGTCAGGCGCAGGGCTTCCTCGAAGTCCTTGGCCCGGAGCACGCAGAGCACCGGCCCGAATATCTCCTCTTTGTAGATCCGCATGGAGGGAGTGACCCCGTCGAAGAGGCAGGCGCCCAGGAAGAAGCCCTTGGGATGCCCCGCGACCTTGAGGCCCCGGCCGTCGACGGCGAGCCGGGCGCCCTCCTTGACCCCCTGCTCGACGTAGCCGGAGACTTTCAGCAGGTGCTCGCGCGTGACCAGGGGGCCCATCTCCGAGTCCTGGTCCGCGGAGGGCCCCACCTTGAGGGCCGAGATGCGGGTCCGAAGGCGCTCGATGAGCGCGTCGGCCGTGGCCTCGCCCACCGGCACCGCGACCGCGATGGCCATGCAGCGCTCCCCGGCCGAGCCGTAGGCCGCGCCCATCAAGGCGTCGGCGGCTTGGTCTAAGTCCGCGTCGGGGAGTATGATCATGTGGTTCTTGGCCCCGGCCATGGCCTGCACGCGCTTGCCGTGGGCGGAGGCCGTGGAATAGACGTGGCGGGCGATGGGGGTCGAGCCCACGAAGCTCACGGCCTGCACGCGCGGGTCGGTGAGCAGGGTGTCGACCGCCTCCTTGTCGCCGATGACCGCGTTGAGCACGCCGGGAGGCGCCCCGGCCTCCATGAAGAGCTCGGCTAAGCGCAGGGCGGTTGAGGGGTCCTTCTCCGAGGGTTTTATGACGAAGGTGTTCCCGCAGGCCACGGCCACTGGCGCCATCCAAAGGGGCACCATGGCCGGGAAGTTGAAGGGCGTGATGCCCGCGGTCACGCCGAGCGGCTGGCGCATGGAGTACATGTCGATCCCGGTCGATACGTTGTGGGAGAACTCGCCTTTGAGCAGATGGGGGATGCCGCAGGCGAACTCGACGACCTCGAGTCCCCGGGTCAGGGAGCCCTTGGCGTCGGAGAAGACCTTGCCGTGCTCGCCGGAGATGATGCGGGCGAGCTCGTCGGCGTTCTTCTCGATGAGTTCCTTGAAGCGGAAGAGCACCCGAGCCCGGGCCTGGGGGGAGAGCGCGGACCAGGCCGGGAAGGCCTTGGCGGAGTCGGCGAGCGCCTCCTCCACCTCGGCCTTGGAGGCGTAGGGCGCGCGGGCGCGCACTTCGCCCGTGGTCGGGTCGTAGACGTCGCCGAAGCGGCCGCTCTTTCCCGCGACTTTCTTCCCGCCGATGAAATGCCGAAGTTCCTCGCTCATAGCGCCTCCATCAGAATTCCTTGACCCGGTATAGCACCTCATCGGCGCGGCGCGAGCCTTCCTCCAGTCCGATCGTCTCGAAGACCTGCCGCCAATCCCTCAGCGCCGAGGAGGTGAGATAGACCGGGGAGCCGTCCTTCTGGATCGCCCGGACCCTCTCGAGCAGGGCGGCTTCCCGCCCCTTGTAATACCGGAGATTGAGCGGATGCCGGCGCCCGAAATAGGGGAGATAGACCTCGTCGTTCTCCTCCGCGCAGACCCACGCGTCCTCCGGCGTGGCGGAGGCGATCCAAAGTGCCTTCTGAAGCGAGGGGTTGTTCTCGGCCCGGGAGTTGGGGATCACCGCCGAGTCCAGGTTCACGGCGAAGAGCCCCGCGAGGAAGACCGCGGCGAGGATGCGGGTGAATGTCCCGCTCAGGGCGAGGCTCACCGCCGGGGCGGCGAGGAGCCACAAGGGCGCGGCGTCGGTGACGCGGTAGATCAGGTTGTAGGGCTGCCAGAAGAGGAAGAGGGTGAGATAGGCGGGAAGCCAGAGCCACCCGCTCAGCGTCGCCCGGGCCTGCTCCCTGCCGGCCAGGAATGGGGAAGCCAGCGCCGCTAACCAGACCGGCGCTCCCAGAGCGCCCATCGTGCTTACTACTCTTCCGCTGGTGCGTACCCAATCAAGGATGTTTTTCCAGCCTTCGAATCCGCCCTGCCATCTAAGGGACCTTCCTTCGCCCAAGGCCGCGCTGCCCAAAAGCCAGAGCTTGAGCCCTTCCGCCGAGTCCGGCCGGACCCAGAGCATGGCCGATAGCGTGTACGCCGCCAGGACGAGGGCGGCGGCCGTGATCAGATACTTGGCCGTGTCCTCGCGCGGAGAGGGGGAGCGCCCCCAGAGCGAGGCGATGGGGACCAGGACGAAGAGCGCGTTGGCTCCGTGCCCGAGCATGGCGAGACCGTGCCAGAACGCGATGTGATAGGGACGAGGCCGGTCCGAGAGCGAGGCTCTCAGGGCCATGAGGAGGCAGACCAGGCCGAGGAGGTAGACGTTCGCCTCGAGGCTCCAGAGCCAGTAGGCGTAGGAGAAGGACATGCCCAGCGAGCAGAAGGCCGAAGTCTTGCGGTCGTAGCCTATCCTCCGGAGCAGGGAGAAGAATATCCCGGCCCCGACCGCGCCCAAGAGGGAGTCCATGAGCTGGAGCGAGAACAAGGCGTTGAGCGGCACGCCCAAGCCCCCGAGGAAGCGGTGGAACACGAGCCCGACCACCCCGTAGATGAGGTGGTTGCCGTGGACCAGATGCCGGAGATCGCCCAGCTCCACGGCCACGGCGCAGGCCACCCCGTCGAAGAGATGGAGGCGGGAGGGCCAGGCGAGATAGAGGAGGAACACCCCCAGGCCGAGCAGGGTCGAGTCGAAGCGTCCTTCGCGCCCGCGCATACAGGGACATTCTAGCTCTTTGGCCTGCCCGGCGAATCGGCGAGAAGAAAAAATCGGCATTGACAATAGGGCAAGCGTGCCGTATAATATAGACAGTTGTCTATATGTAAAGCGGACCAAAAATGGAATTCGACTGTCTGACCTTCTTCAAAGCCGTGGCGGATCCCAACCGGGTGAGGATCATGGCTCTCCTCACCGGGGGGGAACTGTCCGTATCCGCCATCTGCAAGCACTTCAAGATGAAACAGCCCTCGATCTCCCATCATCTTTCCGTACTGAAGGGGGCCAAGATCGTCGAGGCGCGCAAGGAGGGGAAGGAAGTGTATTACCGTCTCAACGAATGCTGCGTCTCCTCCTGCTGCGCGGATTTCATGAAGCGCTTCTCCGGAAGCCGGAAAGGAGCCGAGGCCTGATTTTTTTTCGAGATATGTATAGACATGTCTCGATATGTCAATACAAGGAGGCCGTCATGAGCGAGAAGAAATGCTGCACGGTGGACGTGGTGGAGACGGAGAAGGGGCTGCGCGTGGAACTGACCGGCGAGAGGATCAAGGAGTGCCTCTCGTCCTTGGTGAGCTGCTGCTCCTCCAAGAGCAAAGCCGCGGCCAAGTCCTGAGAACCCGGCCGGCGCGGGGTGTCTGCCCCGCGCCGGCCGCCGTTTCTTAGGATACCCCTGACCCTATCTGCTTCAAGAGTCAGGTCTGAACCCGATTCGGGTACGTGGTGGATCAGGAGACGCCATCAAGTCCCGAATGGCCTGAAATAGGCTCTGGATATCCTCGTCGTGCATCTCTATCTTCCGTTCAAGCTCGCTGAGTTTGGCCGCCAACTCTTTATGCCCAGACACCATTTGGCGCAACCTGACGAAAGCTCTCATGATAGCGATATTGGCTTCGATCGCCCGGAGGCTCTGTAGGACGCCTGAAAGCATTGAAACGCCCTCTTGGGTGAAGACCAGGGGCAATTTCTGTCGGCCACCACGGCGTTTCTTTGATGTTGCAGATTGCAACATCAAACTCTTGAACTCCTCTCGGCTTAACTCATAGGTCCGCGTCCAGCATGACTCGTCGCCCACGAATCAGAAATATCCGGTTACCGATCTCGCTGATAGGATTTGGGGAGTTTTCATCTGTCATGCTCATATATACGGATAACCCCCCGATTAAGTTCCCTCAAAAAAAGGCAGGCCCGGGAATCCCTGTGCTCTCTCGTCAGGCGCCCGGCCTGAATCCGATGCGGGGCAGCGGCCGCTCAGGGGGCGCCATCAAGTCCCGAATGGCCTGAAATAGGCTCTGGATATCCTCGTCGTGCATCTCTATCTTCCGTTCAAGCTCCGTCAGTTTAGCCGCAAGCTCCGCATTCACCGAGACCATCTGTCGCAGACGAACGAAGGCACGCATTATCGCGATATTGACTCGGATCGCACGTTTGCTGCGCAGAGCGCTGGAGAGCATGGCGACGCCCTGTTCAGTGAAAACGAGCGGGCGATACTTGGAATGCTGCCCCCATCTTAAGATTCCAATTTGGAATCTTATAAGTCGATACTCCGCTCTTGTGAGTCGGAACATGAAATCGCCGGGAAATCGGCCGATATTCCGTCTGACCGCTTTGTTGAGGCGATCAGGTATATGAGTTTTTCGACTTCAGGCTTGGGTCCGAGAGGATTGGGAGTGTCCATGCCTACATGTACGAATGATCCCCCGATTAAGTTCCCTCAAAAAAAGGGCAGGCCCCGGAATCTTCGATTCCCGGGCCTGCCGGTGGATCTGGCGGGGGATATGGGCACATTACGAACCCCCGTCATTTTGCTTCCTTCATCCTTAGCAAAATGGCGGAGAGGGGGGGATTCGAACCCCCGAGGGTTGTTACACCCTACACGATTTCCAGTCGTGCCGTTTCAACCGCTCACGCACCTCTCCAGCGCTGTGATTATACTGAATCCGCAAGCCTTTCCACGAACCCGCCGTGCCCTGCCGAGGCGCTCCAAACCCCCGTGGTGTCCATAATGGTGTCCATCGACGTAGCGTCCCCATGCCCATTTGGCGCGTGTTGCCTCTGCTGAGATGGTGCGAAAAATATAGAAAATTGTTCCCTCACTCCATAGGCTGGCAGGAGCCCACCTCGAAGGACTATACTTAGTGGCGGTCCAGCTCCATGCCTCGCGAATACTACTCCGATTCGATAGGGTCCTTTCTCGATACCTCTCCAGACACGATTCTGGGAAAGCTGGTACAAGGCGATGGCTTTGCCATTGAAAGGGCTCAGCGTGATGCCTGGAACGAGCAAATTCATATCCTCCAAGAGACCCTGCGGCCCCACCAAGGGGCGATTTATTTTGAATATTCAATTCCACGCATGGGCCGCAGAATCGATGTCGTTATCTTAGTAGGGCCAGTCATCTTCGTCTTGGAGTTTAAGGTGGGAGAAGACCAATTTCCTGCCTATGCCATCGATCAGGTATGGGACTACTCTCTAGACCTCACGAATTTTCATGATTCCAGCCATGCCCAGTTCATCGCGCCCATCCTCGTCGCTACCGAGGCACGAGCGGACTGCCAGGTAGTTGTCTCCACCCCACACAAAGACAAGGTCCTTCTTCCAATTTGCACCAATGCGGCTCGTCTCGGTGATGTGATCGATCAAGTTCTGCGCTTCGCTAAGGGTGAGAGCATCGACCGTGGCCTCTGGGAACGTGGGCGTTACTGCCCTACCCCTACCATCGTAGAGGCTGCGATGGCGCTTTACGCTGGCCATTCTGTAGAAGAGATATCTCGCAGCGATGCCGGTGCCATCAATCTAGCGCAGACTTCCGAGGTCATTGCCGAGATAATCGCCTCTGCCAAGAGAAAGTCCCGCAAGGCCATTTGTTTTGTGACCGGTGTCCCAGGGGCCGGGAAGACCTTGGTTGGACTTAATATTGCCACCAAGCACATCAATAAGGAGGCCGCACTTTACAGCGTCTTCCTCTCCGGGAACGGCCCGCTTGTAGATATTCTACGGGAAGCCCTAGCCCGCGACAAAGTGCGCAATGAGAAAGCCCGTGGAAATAAGGTCCGGAAAGGGGCCGTGATGAGCGAAGTGAAAATGTTTATCCAAAATGTCCATCACTTTCGAGATGATTGCCTTCAGGATACCAATACCGCCCCAGTGGAGCATGTTGCCCTGTTTGATGAGGCGCAACGAGCCTGGGACTTGCAGCAGACGTCCAATTTTATGCGCCGGAAAAAAGGGTATTCGAACTTCAGCCAGTCTGAACCAGAGTTCCTAATATCCTGTCTTGATCGGCATCGCGATTGGGCTGTCGTTGTCTGTCTTGTGGGCGGAGGCCAGGAAATCAATTCGGGCGAATCCGGGATCACCGAGTGGATGGAATCCCTTGAACGCTCTTACAAGGGCTGGGATATTCACATTTCATCGCGCCTCTCTGATAGCGAATATGGCGCCGGGAAGATCCTCGCCACGCTGGAAGGTCGTCCGAATGTTCACTATGACGACAATCTGCACCTCGCCGTGTCTATGCGCTCCTTCCGTGCCGAGCACGTATCCCTGCTGGTCAAGCAATTACTGGACCTTGAGGCGGACCAGGCACGCGCCACACTGGAAAAAGTGCGGGACAAGTACCCTATCGTCCTCACGCGAGAACTCGGTAAAGCCAAGAAGTGGCTTAAAGAGCATGCGCGTGGCTCAGAACGCTACGGTATTGTGGCATCCTCTCAGGCGCAACGGCTGAAGCCTTACGCCATCGACGTCAAATCCCCGATGGATCCGATCCATTGGTTCCTAGACGGAAAAGAAGACATTCGTTCTTCGTATTACCTTGAGGATGTGGCGACTGAATTCCATATTCAGGGGTTGGAGCTTGATTGGGCCTGCGTCACCTGGGACGGGGACTTCAGATACTCTTCAGCCGGCTGGGAGCACCGGTCATTTTGCGGGGACCGCTGGACCAACATCAGGAAAGAGCAGCGGCAGACTTTCCTCAAGAATGCTTATCGAGTCCTTTTGACCAGGGCACGACAGGGGATGGTGATTGTGGTGCCGGAGGGCGAGCGCGGCGATCCGACGCGGAAAGCTGAATTCTATGATCCGACATTTGAGTATTTGAAGGGAGTGGGTTTTTCCGTGCTTTGATGAATTTCAGATAGTGATTATGATGCCGCAATCCCCTTCGACAATCGGCGCATGAGCATATCGACCCTTCCCCCCAAAAACTGGGCCAGATCCAGGTTTGGAAAAGTGTTAATTTGAAGTCCTCCTGAAGGGGGGAAGGGCGATGAAAAAGCGGTTTACAATAGAGCCTGACTCTTGAGCCCAATAAGCAAGAGGCATGAAGTGTTATGCTGGAGTCATATCATGAATGCCATTGGGAACATTCCGTTAGCAATGCTTCTATCTTGCTTTGTGGCGGTGGAATGTCGCGCAGACCCTTTCCAGACCTATTGTGAAATTCGCCCTCTTGATTCTTTGGGGCAGATCGTTGTGTCCGCTGGGACTGTTGACATGAAAATCTTGCGGCCCTCAGCCACGATAAGAGATTCGTTGCTGCCCGGTTCGACCGATCTGCTCAAGCTTGAAAGAAATATGCGCCTGGGCTCTTACAAGATACGCGTTGTCCTAGAACTTCAGCCGCCGACAGGCACGGGACCAGGCGGAGGACTATCCATGGCCTGGATGACGGTATATTCGAACGGCAGGAAGAAAATCGACCTCCCTTGCGGCTGGCTGTCCCAGAATCCAATGCAAGTTTGGAAAGTCACTCTGCATCGGACCGGCTTCATAGATATTACCGCCTTTACTGATGAGAAGGTTCTTGAAGCGCCATTGAGCACGCTTTGGCTCGATAGCAAGGATCTTATCGATATGGAAACTCTCAAACCATCGGAAGGCCCACCGACTCACTAGCGCAGCAAATTCTGTCGCTCAAGTATCACAAGTCCGCTCCCATACAACACAGTCATGGTAGCGTGGTGTCCAGGTGGTGTCTAGTGGGCCCGCAAAGAGGCGCAAACCTGGGCAAAAGAGAGGAGGGGGCTTTGGGGCCTCCTCCGTCGGGGAAACTGAACCGCGCAAGGTCTGGGTGAGGTCTTGGAGCGGTTTTACGAATCCGCCGTGCCCCGCCCGCGTCAGCCCAGCCGGCTGGCCAACACGGTGGGGGCGTTTTCCATGAGGAGGGCGGCGCCGATGAGGGCGCTTAGGAGCCCGGTCGCGGCGAGTAAGCGGCGCCGGAGCGCGGGGTCGGCCTTGCGGAGCCAGCGCAGGGGGACGCTCAGCAGGGAGGTGAGGGCCAGCATCCCGGCCATCGTCCCCGCGGAGAAGAGGGCGAGATAGAGCAGGGCCGCGGCAAAGGAGCGCACCGCGCCCAAAACCAGGAACGCGGCGGCCGCGCTCCCGGCCAAGCCGTGGACCATGCCCACGCCCAGCGAACTCAGCCATTCCCTGCGCCCGGCGGAGCCGCCCTGTCCCCAAGACCGCTGGAGCTCGAGCACATGGGAGTGAGGGTGCTCATGGCGTCCTTCATCCTCCCCGCCATGACCCTGATGCTCGAGGTCGGAGTGGTCGTGCTCGTGGCTGTGCACGCTGACCGTCCATAGCCCCGGGTCCCGTCCCCACAGGTTGAGCGCGCCCAGGCCCATGAGCATGACGCCGACGAGGGATTCCAAAAGAGCGGAAAAAGCGGGGGAGAGCTCGAGCTTGAAGGCCGCCAAGGCCAGACCCGCCGCGAGGACGGTGGCGCAATGGCCGAGCCCCCAGAAGAAGCCCAGCCGCCAGGGGGCTGCGGACCCCCGCGCGGACAAGGCCGATACCGCGGCCACATGGTCCGCGTCCAGGGCATGGCGGAGGCCGAGCAGGAAACCGGCCGCCATAACGCCCAAAGGAGTCATCGGCGCTATGATTCGCCGCGGTCGATTGCGGCGCGGATGGTGTGGACGAGTTGGAAGCCCGAGACGATGGCGCCGGGGATGGCGCGGGCGTAGCCCTGCGTCGCGGCCTCCCAGTGGCCGGAATCGGCTCCATCGAGGGAGAGCGCGGCGTCCATCGGGGTAAATAGGATGAACCGGAGCACGGCGATGAGCTGTGCCACGTTCACCGTGAGCGCGGCCGGCTGGGCCCCGGGCAGGCCCTTCCAGAGGAGCGTTCCGATGCCCCCCTCCACCGCGTAGAAGGCCGCGACCGCGGCCAGAGAATGGCCGACGATCGGGCCGGCCCTGAGGTCGGGGTAGAGGAAGGCTTCCACCACGAACCAGAGCGGGGCCAGATAGTAATAGCCCCGGCTGAGCTTGTTCGCCAAGGGTCCCATGGGGCTATTTTAGGTAAAATAGAGGTCGATTCCATGAGGCGCCATGCTCCAGCTTAAGGCCAAGGGACCCGATCTCTGGGACAGCATCATCCCGGAGGAGGCGCGAGCCCTGCCCGAGGAGTTGGCGCACGCCGACGAGCTTCTGAGCGATGAGCGCTTCATGGAGCCCTTCGTGAGCCGCTTCGATGAGAAGACGGGACGCCGCGGCCTGCCGGTGGCCACTTATCTGAGGCTCATGTACCTGCGGCGCAAGCACCGGCTCGGCTACGACGCTTTGGCAAGCGAGGTCGCGGCCTCCATCCAGTGGCGCGTCTTCTGCGGGATCGGTTCCCAGGACAAGGTCCCCAGCCCCAGCACCCTGGCTGGGCTCACCCAGAAATACGGCGAGGAGACGCTTATCGAGCTCTATCGCCTGGTGTCCGAGGACCTGGCCGATTGGAAGATCCGGCGCCGGCGCAAGGCGGGCGAGGCCGGTCCGATCCGGCGCGCTCAGCGCGGCGGGCTGGGCCGCCGGCTGGCAAGGCTCCCTGGGGTGGGTCCGGCGCTGGGGCGTCTTCTGGAGAAGGCGCGCGCGGCCCTCTCGGCTGAAGCGGCCCGCTTGAGCGGCGGTAAAAAGCCTCAGCGGAGCGTCGACCGCAGGCTGATGGGGATGGTTCAGCGGACCATGGACCAGGCCCGTCGCCTGGCCGGCCGGATCAAGGACCTCCGGCTCCGGCGCAAGGTCCAGATGACGCTCGACCTGCCGGAAGGGAAGTAATGCCTCGGGCGGAGGACTTTATAACGGAGAGGGTGGTTAAATCCTCTTCTGTATCCGTTTAAGAGCCGGACCTGCCTTCAGGCGTCTGCAGGAATCTTCAAGCAATTCTTGGTCCAGAGGTCGTCCAGCGCGTTTCTAGCGCGGGGCATTCCGGGGATAGGGTCGGTTCCAGAGGCGGGAAATCTCGGTGCGAGTGAATCCGCAAGTGCTGAGGCCCGCCTTGAAGAGCGCCCAGGCGGCGCTGCGATAATATTCGACCTCTCGCAAGCGTTGGGATGGAGAGCGCCGCGCTTCTCGCGCAGTCAGCTCCAGCCTCAATTCATCACGAAGCTTGGATCGCGCCATAAGCAGGTTGGGCATACTATAACAGGGAGGCCCGTCGTATTCAAGAGATTTGTCCCGGCATCGTGGGCTCCCAAAGACCAGCCCCCTCGCCGCAAGCGGCGAGGGGGCCGTGTTCAGGCGGTGTTCGTCAGCTGTTTAGAGCTTTTTGACGTTGCCGGCGCGGGGGCCCTTCTCGGCCTGCTCCACGCTGAACTCCACGGCCTGGTTCTCGGCCAAAGTCTTGAAGCCATCGCCCAGGATGGACGAATGGTGAACGAACAGGTCCTTGGACCCGTCGTCAGGCGTGATGAACCCGAAGCCCTTCTGATCGTTGAACCACTTTACTTTTCCGGTAGCCATTATCTTGTTATCCTCTCGAATTACGTCTCGCTCACATACGTCTTGTGTGGCGGGGAAACCATCTTCCCACGAGGATAGTATACCATGGATCGGGGCGTTTTTGACGAAGAAAAAATAGGGATTTATCAAATTATCGTAAAAACCACTATATAGGCCTTTAGTCCCTGATTTCCCATCCTCGCAAGAGGCTACGCTATCGGTATGAAGCTCTGGGCGACGATGATGCTCCTGGCCCTCGCCGGACCCGCGGCCGGGGCGTCCCAGGAAGCTCCCAAGCCAGACCCCGTCGTCGCGCTGGTGCTCGGGGACCTCAACGAGCAGGAACGCTGGCTCTACGGCATGTACGCCGGCGACCCCGCCCGGCTCAAGGCCCTGCGCATCCGCGGAGGGCAGGCGGATCTCCGGGACGCCGATGAGAAACGCAAGTTCCTGGCGGACACGCGCAAGAAGCTGGTGAATTTCGTCGAAAAAGAATACGGCTTCAACGGCGGCGAGTTCGGGATGCTGAGTGCGGTCATCACGGACCCGGCCAAGGCCGAGGCCTTCCGCGCCGAGGCGGCCCAGGCGGCGCCGGCGGATAAGGAAGCTCAGAAGGCCTTGATCGGACGCTGGCGCAAGGAGATCGTCGGCTGGGCCGAGGGCTACATGGCGGCCAAGCACGAGACAGACCTGGACGCCAAGACCGTGGAGGGGATGATCGGCCCGGAAGAGAGGGCTCTTTTAGAGCAGATGCGGCGCAACGACGAGAGGGGCTTCAAGGTCGGGACATTCACGAAGTGGATCGGGGAGGCCAACCGGAAGATGGCCGCGGGCAACCCCGAGGGGCGGCGGAAGGCGCTCGATCTGGTGAAGAAGGCGCGCGAGGGCATGAACGAGAACATCGGGAAATACCTGGAACTGCCCGAGATCGCCAAGCTCCGCGAGAAGAAGGATATCGTCGTGGTCAAGGCCGAGACGGCTCCGGAAGAGAAGCCGGAGGCCAAACCCGCGCCGGAAACCCCCGCGCAGGCCCCGGAGTCCGGGGACCGGAGCGGGAAGATGGATTCCGCGATGAAGGAACTGGAGAACGCCGCGAAGGCCTCCGAGGGGGCGGCCTCGGCGGATTCCCAGGAAATGATGCTGGCCGGCGCCATGACGCCCTTCTCCGGAGGGGATCCTGAGGGGCGCGTCGTGGACGCGGTGGCTTCCCCGAGCGCGGGTCAGTATTCGGCAAGCCCTGCCGCGGCGGGGCTGGAGCCCTCCTCGGCTTGTCCTGCTCCCCAGAAGGGCTTGAGGATCCAGGGAGTGCCGGAACCCTCGGCTCAGCCGGAGGTGAAGAAGGCGGGGGGGAAAGGGGCCGGTTTCGGGTCTTTCTTCGCCATGATCGGGGCCGTCCTGGCCGCGGTCGGCGCGTTCTTCACGCAGAAACTCTAGCCGGGTCCAAAGGCCTATATTGGTCGTGGGCTCGCCTATGGTAATTTCATGAGGCCGGACCACGCCGGACTCGAGGTGGAGCTCATGAAACTGTTGGCCGCCATCCTTCTGATTCCTTCCGCCGCCTGGTGTTCCGATTGGGCGCCGGTGATCCCCGACGAGCTGAAAGGCGCCATTGAGAGGCCCTTCACCAAGCCCACCGGACAGAACCGCTATCCCGCCCTGCATCTGCTCAACCGCTTCCGCTCGACCCGGCTCGTCCGGGAACTGGGGGGCAAGCGCTACCAGGTCTCCCTTCAGATGAACCGCACCGACACCTGGCACCTCGTCCTCCTTCCCGAGGGCGGCAACGTCCATGAGCCCGAGGCCGTCCTCCCCCTGAGGGCCTTCCGGGACGGACGCAAGGAAGAGGTCGCGGGGCGGACCTGGAGCCTCTCGCTCACCGGCCCGGCCCATGACCCGAGCGCCGTCTTCGCCGACGCCTCCGGCGCGCTCGTCGAAGTCCGCGTGGCGGAGGCCGAGGCGGCCACCTACGAGGCCGCGGCCCCGGTCTATTCCATGGGTCCTGAGTGGAGGCTGCTCTACCAAGTCGAGGTCTGGGACGCGGCGGGCGCCCGGAGCCTCGTCTTCATGGAGAAGGAAGGGGAGTTCGTCCTCTACCACATCGTCGGGATCGAAGGGGTGGATTGGACGAGGGAAGTCTTCCGCCAGGCCGGTAAACGCAAGATCGCCTTGAGCTTCGATGACGAGGGCCGCCTCGTCGTCCGTCCCGTCGAACCGGCCGAATAGATCCGCTAGCCCGGCCCTTTTCAGCTCATCAGCTTGCGTTTCAGGATGCTGCGCAGGTTCTTGGCGAAATCCGCCGCGTCCTTGAGCCACCAGCCGTGGCCCGGCGGGAAGAGATCGAGCACGAGCTGGGCTTGCGGGCCCAGGCCCACGCCGTGCACCTCGACATCCTTGTTGGCCTTGATCATGGCGCGGTACTGATCGCGGTCGAAGTTGTAGTCCGGGTCTCCGTCGTTGACCATGATGATGAGCTTCTCGCCCCGGCCCAGGCGCGAGCGTTCGATGGCCTCCTTGAGGGCCACATGCGCCTCCGTCGAGCCGGAACCCTCCATAACGGCCTTGACGATGGCGGTCTTGAGCTCCGGGGTGACGCGCTGGTTGTAGGGCTTGATCACCTTGGGATTGCTGTCGAATTTGACGATCTCATAAACCACTCCAGGAAGCTTCTCTAGGGACTCCATGAGCATGACGGCGCCCTCGAGGGCGCGGAGTTTCTTCTCGCGGTCCATGCTCCCGCTGGTGTCGATGAGCAGGGAGACGCGGTAGAGCATCTTGTTGGGGGCCAGGTCCTCCTTGAAGATGTCGCGCTTGCCGGCCGGGATGCGGTTGAGCGTGTCGGGGTCCAATTCCCCGGAATAGCGGTTGCGGATGGTGCGGCGGCGTATCTTCTGCTTGAGCGCCTGGCTGAGCTGTTGGCGGGTCAGCGAGATGAGATGGCGGACCTTGTTGTAGATCTCCTGGTATTCGGAGCGGTCCTGCTCGCTCAGATCCTTGTGCGTCTCATCGGCCTTGTTCAGGCGTTCCTTCTGTTTGGCTGACTGAGCCGGGTCCGGCTCCGCCGTACCCGCGTTCTTGCCGGCCGCCTCCCCTGAGTCCTTCTCGCCTTTTTCTCCTTTATCTCCCTTCTGTCCCTGCTGTCCTTCTTGTCCATCCTGCTTCTGCCCCATCTTCTCGCGCAATTCCTCGAGCTCCTTCTTGGCCTGCTCGCGCTGGGCGTCGCTCATCTTCTCCGGGCTGTCGATGAGCTTGCTGGCGTGCTCGTCTCGGAATTTCTTGGAGGCCTCCTCGAGCGCGCGCTTGGCCTGTTCCTCGGTCATGGGCTTCTTCTGGCCGCCCTTCTTGTCCGGCTTGGGGCTGCCCTTGGAGGGCTTGCCGGAGGGGCTCTGCGACCCGCCTTGTTGCGAGTCTCCGTCCTGATCGTCGCCGCCCTCCTGTCCTTCCTGACCCTCTTCTCCCTGCTGACCATCCTCGCCGTCCTGGCTGTCCCCCTTCTGCATGTCCTTGGAGGCCTCATCGAGGAGTTCCTGGTAGATGGGCCAGATCTCGTTCTTGACGATCGTGAAGGCTTTCTTCGCGTCGGGCTCGGCCGAGGCGCGGGCGATGGCCTTGGCCGCGCGCGCCAACGCGTCCTTGACCCGCTCATCGCCGACGCGCGGGTCCGCCTTGCCGGTCCACCAGCGGTAGATGAGCGCGTAATTGAATTGGAGGTGGAGGGGGATCTCTTGCCAGCGCTCCCGCTCGGCCTCGATGTCCTTGATGGCGTATTCGTTCTCGTAGGCCGCGGCCAGCCAGCGCTTGGCGCCCGGGTGGCGGGCGAGGCCAAGATTGTTGACGCGCGGATCCTCCACCGCCCACCAGAGGGCCTGGAAGGCCATATTGCGCGAGAGCTCCGGCTCCTCGAAGATGATCTCCGGGCGGCTGAAGAGCACATGCCAGATCTCGTGCGCGGTGCGGCCCAGGGCGGCGTCCTCGTCTAAGCCGTCGATGTCCTCGGGGAGGTACTGGATCTCCTCCATGCCGAGGATGGTGCGCCAGCGGCGCGGGGTGTTGTCCTCGCGCTCGCCGTGCTTTTCGAGGAGGTAGAAGGGCACGAAGCGGAAGGGGGAATAGCGCGTGAGCATGCGCACCAAGGCTTCGAGCGTCTTGGCCCAGCCCTCGTTCTTAGGGGCCTCCTGGGTGCCCGCTTTCCCCGGGGCGGTAAAGGTCATCGGCGGCGCGGTAGCGACGCCGTACCGCGGCCCATGAGGAGATGCGTTGGGCCGCGTGTGGGGAGGAGTATAGCGGGAGTCGTAGCGCGGGGC
>CAYHRV010000036.1:0-18425 GCA_964359165.1 uncultured Elusimicrobia bacterium | reverse complement strand
TCAGGGAAGCGTTCGACGCCGAGATGGCCGCCTTGGGACAGGTCTTCGGGGGGTCGGCTTCGGCGAGGGACCGGGCCGTCGCGGCCCTCAACCGGCAATCACCCGGTGTCGGCGACCTTTTCCAGCAATACGGAGGGAGCGCGGGCTTTTTCAAGCATCTCGAGGAAAAATACGATCGGGGAGAAGGAATCGCCAACGAGAGGACGCAGGCGATATTCAAGGAAGTCTCGCGGCTCAATAACGACGGCGTCGTCGGCTGCGAGGGCTGCCGGAACCGGTGGGACAATCTCCGCCAAGACCTCAATTGGTGGATGAACAACGAAGTCAAGACGCTGGCCGCGGTCGACGCGGCTCTCGACGCCGAGCGCCGTAAAGTCGGACCTGGCACCACCGGTCCCGGCACTACCGGAACAGGCACCACCGGCACCGGGACCACCGGAACAGGGACAACCACGCCCGGAGGGGGAACCGGCGGTGGAACGGGCGGCGGAACCGGCGGTGGGACCGGCGGCGGGACCGGCGGTGGAACGGGGGGCCCCGTTGGGGGAACAGGTGGCGGACCCGGCGGCCTGCCGGGTGGCCCGGGCGCCGGCGGAGGTGCCGGCGTGGGATACATGCCTCCCACCGGACCCGGGGGCGGAGTATTCAACGCGCAGCCCGGACACAAGGTCCAGCCCGGATCCTCCAACCTGTCCAAAGCCGGGTTGGGCCAGGTCCAAGGCGCCCCGGCGGCCAGGATCACGAGCGTCCCCTCCAAGACCCCGCTTGGGAAAGTCGCCGGGACGCCGGGCAAGCATGACGCGTTGGGCGGCCGGACGATGGAAAAACTGCTGGGGTTGGACAAAGCCCCCGGCCTCGTTTCCGGGGGCCAGGGCTCCCTCTCTTCGATCCCCTCCTTGAAAAAAGCGCCTGAGGCCGGCGAGGGGCCCGGGAAGAACGGAGGGAAGCCGGCCGGGACGCAGGGAACGGGAACGGAAGGGCTCCTCGCCCAGCCTGAGGAGCGGCCCTCGACGAATAAGACTCTTCCGGGCGATAAGTCCGCGGAGGAGAAGGGCCCCCCGCGCCTGCTCCGGGACGATCAGGGACGGGGTGGACCTCTCGCCGCGGACCTCGTGCAAAAGGCCATGTTGAAGCTCGATGCGGGGGATTGGAAGGGCGCGATCGCGATATTAACCGAGGCCATCGGACTCGATCCGGCCGATCACACAGCCTGGCTCGGACGCGCCATGGCCCATAGCATGGCCGGGAAATACCGGGAGGCCGAAGCCGACGCGAAGAAAGCGATCGAGCTCGCTCCCACCGACGCGCGCGCCTGGACGACGCTCGCCTGGGCCCAGTTCAAGCAGGGAAAGTTCGCCTCCGCGCTCTCGAGCGCGCAGAAAGCCATCGCTCTCGACGCGAAGAGCGCTCTCGCCCATGCCGTCGCCGCCTATGCGCAGGAGGCCATCGGGGAGGCGGCGGGCGCTCTGGCCAGCATCCGGACCGCGGCGAGCCTGGACGGGAGGTTCGCATCACAATACCGGGGAGGCGAGGCCGGACGCGGCATCCTCAATGACGCCCTCGACATCGACCGCATGCTGCTGGAGAGGAGATTTAGTTCCACCCGCGCGCCCGCCAAGAAGTCTCACATCCTCCTTTGGCTATCGGCGGCGGCCCTCGCGCTGAGTTCAGTCGCCGCACTCGCGTTCTCCACGAAAGCAAGGAAATCCAAGGGCCGCGAACTCCTCGCCAAGACCCTGGACTATCTCAAGAAAGATCTCAGAAGAGGCTGACCCCGGAGGCTCTCATGCGGATAGAAAGAACGTCCTTGTTCCTGACCCTGGGTTTGGCTATGACGCTCTGGGCGCCGGAAGCCTCTTTATCTCAGGGGGCTCCCCCGCCTCGAGCCTCCGACCCGCACCCCCTCCATGACGAACTACTCCGATATCAGTTCATGCTCAATACGGAGAAAGGGATGATCGCCGATGAAAAGTTCCTGCGCCAGCACGGCCTCGACACTCCGATCGCGGCCAAGGACATCACCGCCGATTGGCTGCGCAAGAAGGGGATCGCGGACGTGGCGGAGGCCAAGGAGAAATACGGTGACTCCGCCGGCTTCTTCAAGCACCTGCGGGAGAAATACGGGAGTGACGGACAGAAGCTGGAAGGGCCTCTGCGGTCCGCGTTCGAGAAGCTCGCCCAGATCGAGGACTACCGGAGCGCCAACGGCGAAGCGCGGGAGGGGGACGATCGCTGGGCGACGCACAGCGTCAACAATCTGATAAACAACAGGCTGCCCGCCGAGATCGCGGCGGGAGCAGGCGTCTACGATGTCTCTCCGGGAGAAAAGTCCCGGCCCTCCGATCCCACGGACCGGGCGGGATTCGACCAGGTCAAGGGGAAGCCGGCGGACAACCTGCCGCAGGGGGGCTCGGGGAAGGCGGCTGGGGGACGAAAGCCCGACGCGTTGGGCGAACGGAACATGGAGAGGCTGCTGGGTTTCGAGCGCGGCGACGCCCTCCCCGACCCCCGGAAGAGGACCTCGGACGCGCGAGGCTTCCCGGCCGACGATAGGAACTCCTCCGATCCGATACGGTCGCGGGCCTTTGACCCGCGGACGGCCCCGGAACTGGTCCGCAGAGCCTATCAAGCCTTCCTCTCGCGCGAGCCCGAGGCGGGGGTGGCCGAGCGGGCGTCGCGCGCCTTCCGCGAGCAGGGCATGGCCGGCTGGATGGCTTTTCTCACCGGCATCACCTCCAGCCCGGAGTTCAAGAACGGCATCCGACCGAGATTCTCCGATGAGAAGCTCCTGACGAGCATCTATGCGAACATGTTGGGACGGGGCGTGGACCCCGACGGGCGGCGCGCCTACCTTTCTCTCCTCGGAGAAGGGAGGATAGCCGAGGTCGCCGAAGGCGTCGGTTCGAGCGATGAGTTCCTCTCGGCGCTGGACAAGTCCATCACCCAGAAGCCTCTTCCCCCGGGACCGGAGCCGGGACGACCCGCGGACCCTCCGGGGGAACCCCCCGTTCTCGGCGGCGATGACCGAGCACCCGTGTCCAGGCCCAGGAGGAAACCGGATACCCGATCGGAGACGGAGCCCGGCGACCCGCCGGACACGGACGCGCCGCCCCGCGGCGCGACCCAATGCGCCGCCCTGCCGCGCCTGATCGATGGCACCGCGGACGCCTCCGGAGCCCTCCAAGATTGCATCGACAGGACTCCGCCGAACGGGACATTGGAACTGGCTCCCGGCGTCTATCGGGTCTCCCGCCAGATCCGGATCACCCGCCCCCTGACGCTCAAGACCGAGGGCAAATCCCCCTCCGACCCGCGCTGCGGCTTCCCTCACGGCGAGGGCTGCGCCCAGCTCAAGGCCACGGCCGCGTTGGAACTCCAAGGCACCCGCGGGTTCTTCGTCGTGGCCCCCTCGGCGGCCGGGACCACCATCGACCATCTGGTGTTCAACGGCGACAGGTCCAGCCGCATGAGTTCTTCCGCGGCAGCGGCATGCCGGCCTCCCGTGAGCTTCAACGGAGCCGGGATGAACCTCCACATCGAAGCCTCTAACCTCGCCTTCACCAACAACCTCGTGGAGAACGCGGTCTGCGGGGCCGGCCTCGAATTCACCCCGGCGCGCAACGCCCGGATCGAGAAGAACACCTTCGCCAACAACGGGGTTCACGACCAAGAAGGGCTCTGGTCCGACGGCTTGACGATACACCGCCTCGACGATTCCGCCATCAAAGACAATGAGTTCATCGACAACACCGACGTCGACCTGATCTTCGGAGGCTGCTCCAACTGCGTCATTCAGAGGAACACGATACGCCATACCGCGTCTTTCGCGGGCTCGGCCTTCGCCGCCCTCATGATACACTCTTGGCCCCCAGGTCCGGGCGTCTTCACCGGGGCCGACGTCTCCCGCAATACCGTCGACTGCGGCCCCAGCCGGGGCTGCGGCTTCGGCCTGCTCATCGGGGGAGACCCCTGGTACATGGTCGAGACCTACGGCGGTTCCTACCACGACAACTCCGTCGCCAACGCGCAGCAGGGCTTTGCGATAGCCCACGCCAACGACATCGTCATCTACAACAACCGCGTCTCGGGAGGAGGGGGGAGTTTCATGGCGAATTGCGGTGAGCGGACCACCTACGCGCGCTCCATCAGCGGCACTTCCTTCAACATCGACAGGACGCGCGACGACCCCTCCCTGCGCTACGAGAGCGTCGACTGGACCGGCTGCATCCTGAACTGGTGGGACGTCCGGCGTCACCCAAATTGAAGCGGGCGACCCTGCTCGCCGCCCTGTTCGGGCTGGCGTGGTGGCGGTGGGAGGCACAGGAACTCTATCCCCTGCGCATCCTGGTCACTCTTCTGCACGAATTCGGACACGGGCTAGCCGCCCTGCTCTCCGGCGGCTCCATCGAGAGGATCACCGTCGACCCCGGAGCCGGCGGCGTCTGTTATACCCGGGGAGGCTGGCGCTGGCTCATACTCCCCTCCGGCTACCTGGGCTCCATGGCCGCCGGGTGCGCCATGCTCTTCATCGCCGCCCGCACCCGCTGGGACCGGGCGCTCTCCGCCTGCTTGGGTTTGCTGTTGATCGGGGCGACTCTGCTCTATGTGCGGACCACGGTGGGATTGTTCTATGGGATCGGTTCGGGGCTCGCTCTGGCGGCCGCGGGTCTCTGGCTCGGCGAGAAGGTCAACGACATCATCCTGAGCTTCATCGGAGCGAGCAGCTGCCTCTACGCGCTCCTGGACCTGCGCCATCTCATCGGCCTCGGGCGAGGAGCCAATGACGCCTCTTTCTTCTCCCAGGAGATATTCCCCTTGCCTCCCTTGGTCTGGGCCGCGCTCTGGTCCGCGCTGGCCATGGCCGCGCTGGCCTTCACGCTCAAGGCCGCGCTCCGGCGCCGCTGACGCGGCCGCACGCCCGCTCTATCGAGAGGTCTCATCCGGCAGGTCCTTTGGAGGCGCTCGTCCGGACTTGGGACTCGAAAGGCCGCCAAGCGCTCGCACCGCTTGGCTATGAACGAACCGGCAACCTCCTAGTTCGTGTTCTGGAGGGCCAACTTTCGCACGGTCTCCACCGCCGTCCTACCGTTCCCTGGCAAAAGGGGGGAACTCCGTGTATGATAGCTCTTGTGGAGTCCCCGGGAGCCGGGAAGGGGGATGGAGGACGGACCATGATCGAGCGGATAAAATTGGCGACGTTCGTCCTTTTCCTGGCGGGAGCGGCGGTCGCCGCCCCCGCACGGGGTTCCGAGGCGACGATGGGTCCGATCTGGATCGGCGTCGTGCGGGAGGATGGGTTTCTTCTTCCAGTGGCCCGGCTCAAGAGCGGGACATGGAGCACCCCATGGCCGGAGGCGCAACGGGATCTGGATTCGCCGGTATTTAGCGGATTGCAGGTTCCCTCCGCCTGGGTCGGCGGGGACTCAGCGCTCCCCGAGAAATGGCGGCTTCATCCATCCCAAGACGCGCCCGTACTCCTCCGGGCGTCGGCGGTGAAGAAGATCGAAAGCCATTGCAGCGAGTTGTGGGCGGTGAAGACCGATCTCGGGAAACCCGCGGTCTCCGACGACTCCTGGCCCATGTCCAAGGCGGGAGCGGCCTCGTCGGGAGGGATGAAGATCAGGACTTTCGCCCTCGTCTCTTCGACCGCCCTCAGGCAGGAAGCTCTGGATTTCCTGGACGCTCGTTTTTCGGAATGGCAGGATTGGGCCGCCAAGCAGTCGAAGACCCATCGAGAGCGCAGCCGGCAGAAAGGCCGGCCTCAAAAGGTCGAGTTGGGAGACCTTGAATGCATCGAGACGCCGGGTCCGGGAGGCCGCCTCTGCCATTTCGGCGCGTCGAGAAGATTCGGCGAGGACCAGGCCGCCGAGGAGTCCTGCGACATCCGTTTCGAGGCTGACGGCTGGTTCCTGGCCAAGAACGGGTCTTTGCGGCTCCTGTCGAAGCAGGTGGGTTTCGGGGATTGCGACATGAACGGCGCTGCCAGCGAGACCCCGCTGGGGCTGTTTTCCGTGGGCGAAGCCGACCATGTTCTCGTCGAGACGGATGATTACGAATCGGAGGGATACTCGATCCTGCGCGTGGGCGAGGACCGCATCGAGACCTTGGTGTCGGTTCCGGGCGGAGGCTGCTGAGGGTCAGCGGCCCTCCGATTCGACGGGCGGACGGGGCGCCTCCTCCATCGATTTCGCCCGCTGGCTCAAGTAGAACATCAGGGACAGCAGAGCCATCAGGCAGAACGCGAAGAATACCCAGGACAAAGGACGCAGATAGGAAGGCGCCTCCGGGATGCCCTTGCCCGCCTCGGCCTTGAGCATCCTATCGATGGCCTCCGGGCTCAAGCAGAGCTTCTGCAGGACTTCCGGTGGAATGGCGCCGGGCTCGGGCGAGGGCGCGGCGGAAGGATTGGGCGAAGGACGGGCGGGGACCGGCGGGAGGGGTTCGGCCCCGGCCGAAGAGGATGGGGAAGCCGCCTCCCGCCGGAACGGCTCCTTGCAAAAATCGCACCAGCCGCTCCCCTCGGGGCTCTCGAAACCGCACGCCGGGCATTTGACGCTCACCGCGTGTAGCCTTCGGCGGAGAACGCGCCCCGGATATGGCGGAGTTCGCCTCCCTGCAGAGCGACCACGTCGAAGCGGAGCGGGGAGGAGACCCGCTCTTTCTCGAGATAGGAGAGAGCCGCCCGGACGAGCCGCTTCCGTTTGCGGGCGTCCACCGCGTGCTCGGCTGGACCGAAGGAGGCGCCGGAACGGGCCTTGACCTCCACGAAGACGACCTCTTCCCCATCGCGGACCACGAGATCCAACTCCCCCAGAGGACAGCGCCAGCGGCGGGCGAGGACGCGGCAGCCGAGGGAACGCAGATGCCTCTCCGCCTCCCGCTCCGC
Organism: uncultured Elusimicrobia bacterium; assembly: GCA_964359165.1. Lineage (GTDB taxonomy): Bacteria > Elusimicrobiota > Elusimicrobia > UBA1565 > UBA1565 > CAYHRV01. The sequence continues at coordinate 11,539 of CAYHRV010000036.1, read as the reverse complement.
TTCCTCGCCGAATTCGCCGGCGGGGTTCACGCCGGGACTCCTCGACGCACGGGAGCGAAGCTCAACCGATGCTCCGGGCAGGGGCCCAACCTGGAAAGGGCGTCCAGGTGCTCCCGCGTCCCATACCCCTTGTGGCGGGAAAAGGCGTAGCCGGGGTAGCGGGCATCGAGGACTCCCATCCAGCGGTCGCGCAGGACCTTGGCCACGATGCTCGCGCAGGCCACGCTCAGGGAGAGTCCGTCTCCTCCCACGACCGTCTTCTGCCCGAACCGGAGTCCCGGGACCTCTTGGTTCCCGTCCACGAGCACCAAGGTCCCCTCGGGCGGAGGGCTAAGACGCCCGATGGCTCTGCGCATGGCGGCGAGCGAGGCCCGGAGGATGTCGTCGCGGTCGATCTCACGGGCGGAAGCCCAGCCCACGCCCACGCCTTGGGCTCGGGAACGGATGACTCCGAGCAGGGCCTCGCGCCGGCGCGGGGAGAGCTTCTTGGAATCCCGGACCGAGGAGAGCTCGGGATGCGGACCGGGCTTGAGCCAGACCGCGGCGGCCACCACCGGACCGGCCAAAGGACCGCGGCCCGCCTCATCGGTTCCGATGAGACGGGCCGCGAGCCCTCCGGTCAGCAATCCCTTATCGAAAGCCTGGAGCGGGGAATCCAAGCGGGAGACTTAAGCGGCGGGAGCCGCCCTCTGCGCGAGTGGAGCACCGCCGCGCTCCGAGGACGGCGACCCCTTGGCCGCCGCCTCTGCCTTCGGGGAAGAATCCTGCGGGGAGGAGGCGGGCGTCTGGGCCTTGGCCTCCGCCGGAGCCTGGACGCTTCCCTCCTGAACGCCCTCGCCCAAGCGGGCGGCTCGGCCGGTCAGATCGCGCAGATAGAAGAGCTTGGAGCGCCGCACGCGCCCGCTCCGGGATAACTCGATCCTCTGGATGCGGGGGGAGTTGATGGGGAATGTCCTCTCGACGCCCACGCCGAAGGAGACCTTGCGCACGGTGAAGGATTCGCTCCTGCCTCCGCCCCGACGCGAGATGACCACTCCCTCGAATACCTGTATGCGTTCGCTCTCGCCTTCCACGACGCGCACATGGACGCGCACGGTGTCTCCCGGCCTGAAATCCGGATGATTATGTTCGGCTTTTTCGAATGGCAGTGCGGTCATGCTTGATCTCCACAACTGAGGATGTCCTATCTTATCTTTTTCCACCTCCCTTTTCCAGTGGCGGATGGGGGGACTTCCCTGTTATCATAAGTGGCCTATGGAAATCCTGCGTTCCCAGCTCTCGCTGCGCGCGCGGCGTCTGGTGGTCAAGGTCGGCTCCGGGGTCCTTTCCGCCGGCTCCACCCGCCTGGACATCAAGACGATCCGCCGCTTGGCCCGCGAACTGGCCGGACTGAAGGCCGAAGGCCGGGAGCTGCTCCTCGTCTCTTCCGGGGCCATCCTGGCCGGCTCGGAGCGCCTCGCCCTGAAAGCGCGGCCCGCCTCCATCGAGCTCAAGCAGGCCTCCGCCGCGGTGGGGCAGAGCCGGCTGATGCGCGCCTGGGAGGAGGCCTTCGACAGGGAGGGACTGACGGTCGCCCAGATCCTGCTCACGCGCGAGGACCTCCGCGACCGCCGGCGCTATCTTAACGCCCGGAACACGGCCTCGGCGCTCCTGCGCCTGGGCGTGGTCCCGATCATCAACGAGAACGACACCGTAGCCGTCGAGGAGATCCAGTTCGGCGACAACGACGTGCTCTCGGCCCTGGCCGCCTCGCTGGTTGGAGCGGACTTGCTCATACTTCTCACCGACCAGGACGGGCTCTACGACCGCGACCCGCGCAACGACGCTCGCGCGCGGCTGATCCCGGTGGTAGGCTCCGCGGGTGTCCAGGCCGCGACGGAGCGGGCCGGACCTCGGGGCACGGGAGGGATGGGATCGAAGGTGAGCGCCGCGCGCATGGCCGCTTGCGCGGGGATACCGGCCGTGATAGCCAACGGGGGCACTCCAGGGACGCTCAAGGCGGTCATCGGCGGGCGCGGCGTGGGCACCCTGTTCCTCCCGCGTGGAACGGCGCTCGACAAGCGCCGTCAGTGGCTCGCTTTCGCCTCCCACCCCAAGGGCGCGGTCCATGTCGATGCGGGCGCGCGCGAGGCTCTCCTGCGCCGCTCCAAGAGCCTTCTTCCCTCGGGGGTGCTCTCGGTTTCCAAATCCTTCGAGGCAGGGGATGTGGTGAGCCTCGTGCACGACGGCGCAGAATTCGCCCGCGGGCTGACCAACTTCGGTTCGCGCGAGCTCGCGCTCATCAAGGGGCTCAAGACCTCCCTTATCGAGGGAGCGCTAGGGCGCAAGGCGGCCGGCGAGGTCGTGCACAGGGACAACATGGCCCCGCTGGGGGAACCGTGAGGAAAGCATCGGCCATCGAGGGCCTGGCAAGAAGGGCTAAGGAAGCATCCCCAACCCTGGCTCGGACGCCGACCGCGGTCAAGGACAAGGCCCTAAGGGAGATGGCGCGGGCGATCCGGCGAACTTCGGGACGCATACTCCGGGTGAACCGATCGGAGGTCGCCGCGGCCCGGGCCGCGGGCAAGCCCGCGGCCTTTCTGGACCGCCTGGCTCTCGACGAGAAGCGTATCGAGTCCATCGCCCAAGGGCTCTTGCGGGTGGCGGGACTCCCCGACCCGGTCGGGAAGACCTCGGAGTTCTCCCGCCGCCCCAACGGGCTCGATATTCGGAAGATGCGCGTGCCGTTGGGCGTCATCGCGGTCATCTACGAGTCTCGGCCCGGGGTCACGGCCGACGCGGCCGGGCTCTGCCTCAAATCCGGCAACGCCTGCCTCCTACGCGGCGGCAGCGAAGCGGCTAGGACCAACGCCCTCATCGCCGACGCGCTTTCGGCGGGGCTGGAGTCCGCGGGCCTCCCACCCGGCGCGGTGGGTTTCGTCCGGGACACGGACAGGTCCGCGGTCGCGCGTCTGCTGGCCTGCGACCGTCTCATCGACCTGGTCATCCCCCGGGGAGGGCCCAAGCTCACCGTCATGGTCCGGCGCGAGTCCATGATCCCGGTGCTCTCCCATGACAAAGGGCTCTGCCACACCTTCGTGGACGCCTCCGCCGACTTGGGCATGGCCTCGGACATCTGCTTCAACGCCAAGACCGAGCGGCCCGGCGTCTGCAACGCCATGGAGACGCTCCTGGTCCACGAGAAAGTCGCCGCCCGCTTCCTGCCGGGACTCGCCGGACGCTACCGCGCCGCGGGCGTCGAACTCCGGGGCTGTCCCAAGACGCGCCGCATCCTGCCTGGGATCAAGGCCGCCTCCGCGCTCGACTGGGACACAGAATACCTCGGCCTCATCCTCTCCATCAAGGTCGTCTCCTCCTTCGAGGAGGCCGTGGAACACATCGCGCGCCACGGCTCGGGGCTCGCCGAGGCCATCGTGACGCGGGACGCGGCGCTGGGCCGGCGCTTCCAGCGGGAAGTGGACTCGGGCGCGGTGTTCATCAACGCCTCGACGCGCTTCACCGACGGGGGGGAGTTCGGCCTGGGCGCGGAGATGGGCATCTCCACGCAGAAGCTCCACGCCCGCGGCCCGGTCGGGCTGGAGGGGCTCACCTGCGAGAAGTTCGTGGTGACCGGCTCCGGCCAGATCCGCGACAGCCGGGCATAGCGGCGCTCAGCGGCACCGAGCGCCGCCGCGATCGCGGCAGCTCTTGGAGAACTCCTCGCACCAGATCTTCCACCCCGCGCATTCCCTTCCTTTGAAATATTCCCGCAAGGGACCTATTTTATCAAGGAACGCGCCGATATCCTTCCCTTGCGCGATGAAAGACTCGGCCGCGCTCCGATCGAGGATGTGTCCGCCGCTGATCCCTTTGAGCCAGGCGTCGTAGTCCTTAAAACCCCGGCAGTCCTTGGAGGGAGGCGGACCATCCGCGTTCTCCTTTCCGCATCTCTTGATGATGTTTTCGAGCCAACGGGCTTGAGGTATCCGGGATTTCAGTTCCTTGAGATCCTCCTCCTTCCAGATCGAGGGAACCCGGTTCTTCGACTGGTCTCGGACCAGCCTTTCATATTCCTTCAAACCATCGGGTCCGTTCTTGGCCCAATACCGCCGCATGCCCCGCTGATTGCGGGTCAATCTATTGTCGCCCAATCGGAAAGCCTCCGCGTGCCGGGCGTGGATGCGGCCGAGTGCTTCGACCTCCGCCATGTACGCGCTCCATTCCTTTTCGAAAAGGATGAAAGAGGCGGTAGGCGCCGGGGCCAGCCGTTCATCGAGGCGGTGGCGCAGTTCATGGGCGATGAACGGCAAGTACTGCACGGCGAGCCAGCGCAGGACCTGTTCTTCGGACGCCCCGGAGGCTTGCTTGGCCGTCTCGTCGAACAGAGGCCGCCACCGTCCGGAGTCCAAGATGATCCGGTTTCCCCGGAGCGTCGCCCAGGCGGTCCGGCCAGCGCCCAGATAAGGCCGGATGTCCTCGAGCGACAACTCCGGGACGGGCGCCTCTCCCAGCAAGGGTTCCCGGGGAGCCTCCGCCGCGAAAGCGGCATCGAGCTCTTTGAGGAAACGCGCCTCCAGCCCGGCGGGGGGAGCGCAATGTCCCGCCCGCATCGCGATCGATAGAAGGACGCAAATCGAATATAGCGCCCAACGGGAAGAAGGCGTGGGCCGAAACGGTGGAGTGACGGGAAACCGCGGTTGTCTCATCGATGATTCCATCGGCGAATGCTCCGGGCGAGGCGGGAAAACCTGTGTTTTTTTACAAATTAATGCAGGATTTATCAGCACTATCCACATCGCCCGGGCGATGTGGATAGTGCTGTATTTGTCAGCGTTATTTTGTTAAAAAAATACAAAGATCGTTCCCGGCGGCCCTCTCTTCGCCTAAGATGCCTTTCCGCTTAAGGCCTCCCTTCGTGTTTTCCGTGCCAGCAGATCGGGACGCTTCTTGCGGGTGGCCTTGAGCGCGGCCGAGCGCCGCCAGGCGTCGATGCGGGCGTGGTCGCCGCTGAGCAGGACCTCCGGCACTTTCTTGCCGCGCCACACCCGGGGCCGCGTGTAATGCGGATGGTCGAGAAGGCCGCCGGAGTCCGAGCCGAAGGACTCCCGCGTCAGCGCGTCCTCCTTGGGGAGGGCGCCCGGGAGCAAGCGCGCCACCGCGTCGATGACGGCCATGGCCGCGGCCTCGCCCCCGGTCAGAACGAAATCGCCGAGCGAGACCTCCATGTCCACGCTCTCGAGCGCGCGCTCGTCGATGGCCTCGTAATGCCCGCAGAGAAGGACCAGATGGCGCTTGCGGGAGAGGGACTGGGCCAACCCCTGGTCGAAAGTCCGGCCTTGCGGGGAGAGATGGATGACGAGGCTCCCGCGGCGGCGGACTTTGCGCAGGGCCTGATAGACGGGCTCGGCCAGGAGCACCATGCCCGAACCGCCGCCGTAGGGGCGGTCATCGACGGTGCGGCGCCGGTCCGAGGCGAACTCGCGCGGGTCGGTGAGGCCGACATCGAGGAGGCCCTTCTCCCGGGCCCGGCCCAGTATGCTCGAGGATAGGAACGGCTCGAACATGCCCGGGAAGAGGGTGAGGACATCCACCCTCAGCCTCGGGTGGCCGCTCCTCTTCCCGGAGGGGGTCCTCATGACGGCCGGCGCGGGGGCCTTATTCGAGGTCCAACACGACGGTGCGCTTGGATTTGGCGGCCGCGGCGCCGACCACCGCGCGGATGGCCTTGATCACCTTGCCTTGCTTGCCGATGATCTTGCCCTTGTCCTCTTCGGCCACCCTCATGGCCAGGCGCGTCAGGCTCCCTTCCTCGGTCGCCGTCACCTCCACCTGGTCCGGCTTATCCACCAACTGCTTGGCCAGATGCAGAGTCAGTTCCTTCATTTCTTCACCGCGACCGCCTTCTGGGCCGACTTGACCAGTGAGGAAACGGTCTCCGTCGCCTGGGCGCCGTTCTTGATCCAATAGTCCACCCGGTCGAGCTTGAAGACCACTTTGTCCTTGGTCTTCTCTCCCCGAGGGTTGTAGGAGCCGAGCACTTCCAAGGGCTTGCCGTGAGGGCCACGGGTCCGGTGGATGGCCACCAACCGGTAATAGGCCTGATGCGGCTTGCCGATCCTCTGCAGTCTCAACGAAACAGCCATGGGTTTACCTCCGCCTCTGTGTAGTTACAAAATGCTTTCCCCAGCGCATATCATACGCTTTCTGGGCCGTCGTGCGAAGAGTCCGCATCGCCTCGGCCGGGTCCGCGGCGCGGAATACGCCGTTGCCGGACACCAGGGCGTCCGCCCCTGCCCCGGCCGCCTTCTCCACGGTTCGCTCGTTGATGCCTCCGTCCACCTGAAGCCAGGCCTTGGACCCGCGCCGCAGCAGCTCCTCGCGCAGGGTCCGGACCTTGGGCATCATCCCTTCTAGGAACCCCTGCCCGCCGAACCCCGGTTCCACGGTCATGACCAGGACCAGATCGAGCTCGTCAAGATAGGGGAAGGCGGCCTCGGCCTCGGTGCCGGGCTTAAGGGCCAAGCCGACGCCCGCTCCCAGAGCCCTGAGCTTCTTGATCAACGGACGGGGCCTGCGGCAGGCTTCCAGGTGGAAGACGACCCAATCGGCCCCGGCTTCGGCGAACACCGGGCCGTAGGCCGCGGGATCGCTCACCATCAAATGTGCGTCGAGGAGCATCCCCTGCCCGGACCCGCGCAAGGCGCGGACATGGTCCGGCCCGAAGCTGAGATTCGGGACGAAATGCCCGTCCATCACGTCCACGGAGGCCCAGCAAGGCTCGCCGGCGGCCACTTTCAAGCAGTCGGCGCGCAGGGCGCCGAAATCCGCAGCCAACAGGGACGGGACTATACGCACGCGGCCCTCAGGCCGGGGCCTGGGGGACGCGATCACAGGTTCCGCTCCTCGACGAGGATGCCGTTGAGGAATATCTTCACCCGGGCGCGCCCCGCGGCCGGCACGGCCAAGTCGAGCTTGGCCCCTGGAGACCGGAGACCGTTGAACAGCTCGCGCTCGCCGTGCTGGTCCACCAGCATGATGCGCACCAGGCTCTCCGAGGAGCCCTGGGGGACTTGGTAGTGGAGAGTGGCGGAGGCCGTCTCGCTCTTGCCCCCGGCCTTGGCGCTGATGGTCACCTTCACTTTCGCGCCCTCGGACACCACCGAGTCCACCGCCGGGTCCTGCTCGAGGATGGTCCCATAGGGGAAGAGCGAGCCCGCGTCCTTGACCAGCACGAGCTCCACCCCGTTCTCGGCGGCCCATTGCGAGGCCTCGGCCGAGTTCTTGCGCAGGAAATCGGGCATGAGGAGTATCCCCTCCGGGGGCGGGCCGCCGGAGACGACCACGTTGACGAGGGTGTTCTTCTCCACGCTGGCCTCGGCCTTGGGGTCCTGGGAGAGCACCAGTCCCTTGTCGAGCCTCAGGGAGTTGGCCTCGGTGACCTCGCCCAGCACCAGCTGGTTCTGGCGCAGGAGCATCTCCGCGTTGCGCAAGGGGAGCCCGGCGATGGAGGGGGTGAATACCGTCTCCCCGCCCTGGCTGACGACCACGCGCACCGTCTTGCCTTCGCGCACCTTCGTCCCCGCCGGCGGCCGCTGGCGGAGGATGGAGCCGATGGGGATGCTCGCGTTGAACTCCTCTCCTTCCTTCAGCACCGGCAGGCCCAGGGGAGCCAGCATATTGAGCGCCCCGTGGATGGATTTGTTCTTCAAGTCCGGGACCACTTCGATCTTTCGGTTATGGACCGCGCCCTCCAGACCCCAGCGGAAGACCGGCACGGCCAGAGCGGCGAGGAAGACCCCCGCCAGAACATAACCCAGCCAACCCACATGGTCCGACTTCATCCCTGGACAGCCTCCAAACGGTCTCCGGGCCGAATCCGCAGGCCGTTGAGAAAATCCGCTCCGGAAACCGGTTTTTTCCCTTCAGGCTGGACTTCCAGGACCCACAGCAGGCCGCGGGCGCATTCTACCAAAAACCCGCCGGAGGGGACAATGCGGCGGATCCTGCCGGGGACGGGCTGGCCGGCGTCAGCCGGCCCGTTCTCGGGGATCTCCATCGCCGTCCTCAGTACCGTAACCCTCGACTTCCCATCCTTCCCTGGAACCTTCAACTCCAGGAATGCCCTGGGTCCCGCGCGCAAAGCTCGCACGCAGGCGTGCGATTGCTCCGCGCTCCGGCCGAGGTCCAGCCGGGCGTCCGCGGCCTTCAGCTTGGGCGCCAGGGTGGGCTCGCCTCGCTGGGGATCGCGGCGCACGCGCCCGGACTCGATGTCCGAGAGAGCCGCGCGCAGTTCGAGCACCCCCCTCGAGACGAGCCTCCCCATGAGCGTGAGCGCGTCGTCCTCCGGCCCGACCTCCTCCGGGGCGGCGCGCTGGAGGGGGCCGGTGTCCATCCCCTCATCGAGCCAGAACAGGGAGACCCCGCTGAGTTTTTCGCCGCGCAAGAGCGTCCACGCCACGGGAGCGGCTCCGCGGCAGCGCGGCAAGAGCGAAAAATGGACGTTGAGCGAGCCCAGGCGCGAGGCTCCGAGCACCTCCGGCTTGAGCAGCTTCCCATAGGCCACGACCACGGCCATGTCCGCGCCCAGGGCCTTCAGGACTCCGGCGACGGAGGAGGGATCCTCCGGCTGCAGCACGCCCAAGCCCAGGCGGAGGGCGGCGTCCTTGACCGCCGGGGGCTTGGGTGAGAGACCCCTGCCGGAGGGCCGGTCGGGGCGGGTCACGACGGATAGGACTCGATGGGGGGGGCGGCCGCACTCTTCCAGGAAGGGGACCGCCGCTTCCGGAGAGCCGAAGAAGAGCAGCCTCATCCCCAGGTCTTCTTGAGGTCCTTGAGGAAAGAGGCGGCTTTCAGGCGGGAGACGAGGTCCAGCCTGTCGAGGAAAAGCTTGCCGTCGAGGTGGTCTATCTCGTGCTGGAAGGCGCGCGCCAAGAGGCCTGTCCCCGTGCGCTCCCAGACCCGCCCGCGGGCGTCGAGGGCTTTCACCCGCACGCGCCCGAAGCGCTTGACCTTGGCGTAGAGCCCGGGGACGGAAAGGCAGCCTTCCTCCTCGAGCAGGGCGCCTTCCTTGGAGACGATCTCGGGGTTGATGAGGACCAACCGCTCGGATTTCCCCTCGGGCTTCACGTCGATGACCGCCAGCCTCAGGGAGAGGCCTATCTGGGGGGCGGCGAGCCCGACCCCGCGCGCCGCGTACATGGTCGCCCACATGTTCCTCAGGAGCTTGGGCAGTTCCTTGCGGAGGGATTCGAGGTCGACGGGCGCGGTCGGCTTCTTGAGAACGGGTTCTCCGTGCTTGGTGATGCGCAGGATCACGGTTTCTCCTTGGACTTGATGAGCTTGAGCACCTCCGCGGGGGAGGAACAGCGCGCGGCCTCCTCCAGGAGAACCGGCTGGAAGAGGGCGGAAGCGCCCCGGAGCAGGTGGAGGTGCCGGGTGAAGAGCTCTTGTCGGGCGGGGGAGAAGAACAGGAATACCGCCCGTATGATCAAGTCGGGTTGTTTGGGGTCCTCGAAGCCCTGCTGGAGCACGCCCAGTATCGCGGCGATGGAGTCGAGGCCCTCCACGCGGGCGTGGGGGACGGCCAGGCCCGTGTCCAGGGTGGTGCTGATGCCTTGCTCGCGCTCGAGGACCTTCTCCAGGAAACGGGCGGCGTCGCCCAGCTTGCGCTGGCGGCAGAGACGCTCGACCAGGACGGAAAGGACCTGGTCCTTGCTCTGCCCGGCGGGAAAGACGACGATGGATTCCTCCGTCAGGAGGTCCCCCACTCGCACTCCTTTGGAAGGGGGAGAAAGGGTCGGGACTTTGGGACCGGAGGGAACGGCCGACGACTTGCCGCCCTTCTTCTTGAACCAGCCGAGTGCCATCGAAGCGTCCGCACTATATCATATAATCCGGCTTACCGGAATGAGACCCCTCCAGGGACAGACCATCCTCCTCACCCGTCCCAGGAGCCAGAGCGCCGGCATCTCGGCCGGGTTGGAGCGCCTGGGCGCCCGGGTCTTGGCCGCTCCGGCCATCCGCACCGTACCACCCGCCAGTTGGAAGGGATTGGACCGGGCCCTGCGGGGACTCTCACGCTACCCGATCATTGTCTTCACCAGCGCCAACGGGGTCGAGAGCTTCTTTTTCCGCGCCCGGACCGTGCTGGGGCGCGAACCGGACTCGCCCCCGAGGCTCTGCGCCATCGGCCCAGCCACGGCCAAGGCCCTGCGCGGGCACGGCTGGCGGGCCGCCGAGGTGCCCGCGGTGCACGAAGCCTCGGCTTTAGCCAAGGCCATGGGGAGCGTACGGGGGAGTGACATCCTCATCCCGCGGGCCGAGAAGGCTCGAGAGATACTCCCCCGGATGCTCCGGCGCGCCGGGGCCCGGGTGCGAGTCGTGAAAGCCTACCGGACAGTCCCGGACACCCGGGGAGCCCGCCTCATCTTAGCCGCGCTCGCCAAGGGGGCGGACTGGGTGACCTTCACCTCGGCCTCCACCGTCGACCATTTCTTCCGGGCCGCCGGCGGGGGAGCGGCACGCTTATTAGGCCCGCCCTTGCGCGAGGCACCCTTCGCGAGAGGAACACGACCACGCTCCGGGTACGGCGCGCCCTTGCGCGCCGCCAGCATCGGGCCGATCACCTCGGCCGCCCTGCGCAGGCACGGCGTAGAACCCTCGGCCGAGGCCTCCCCCTATACCTCCGAAGGCCTGGTCCGGGCCATCCGCCGCTCCTCCCCGCCGCCCTCCGACTTGCGCCGGACCCTTCTACGGGCCCTGCGGGCAAGCGGGCGAGTGCTCTTGGATAAATTCGGCAAGGTGAAGATACGCTACAAGGGGAAGGCGAACATCGTCACCGCCGCCGACCATGCCAGCGAACAGCGCATCCTCGACATAGTGCTCCACCGCTTCCCGAACCATGATTTCCTCACCGAGGAGCGGGCCCCGCGCGAAGGCGGCTCGGATTTCTCCTGGGTGATCGACCCCTTGGACGGGACCACGAACTACGCCCACGGCTATCCGGCCTTCTGCGTATCCATCGCTCTCCTGCACCGGGGCTCGCCGCTGATGGCCGGCATACTCGATCCGGTGCGCCGCGAGCTCTTCTGGGCGGAGGCGGGGAAGGGGGCCTTCCTCAACGGGAAGCGCCTACGGGTCACGCGCACGCGCAAGCTCTCCGAGTCCCTGCTTTTGACCGGCTTCGCCTACGACCGGGTCGAGCGCTCGGCCTACCTCGTGCGCTTCTACCGGGAATTCATGGTGCGCTCCCATGACGTCCGGCGCTCGGGCTCCGCCGCCCTGGATATGGCCTGGACCGCGGCCGGCCGGGTGGACGGGTACTGGGAGTTCAATCTCAACCCCTGGGATGTGGCGGCCGGCGCCCTGCTGGTGCGCGAGGCGGGGGGGATCGTGAGCGATTTCCATGGCCGGGCCTGGGGCCGGCCGAAGACCTGGGGTTCTCAGACGCTGGCGAGCAACGGACTCATCCACAAGTCGATGCTGCGCGTCATCGCTCCCCTGTTAGGGGTCAGACGTTGACTTTCGGACCTAAAAACATGCGATCAGGTCCGAAAGTCAA
>CAYHRV010000035.1:16064-18590 GCA_964359165.1 uncultured Elusimicrobia bacterium | reverse complement strand
GCCCCGTGTTGGAAGCCGCGCGGTAGACCCTGTAGCCCGCGATGTCGTTTCCGGAAACCGAGGCCCATCTCAGGTCCACGCGCCCGAAGCTGAGCGTGGTGTTGAGGCCCGCCGGGACCGAGGGGACCGTCGTGTCCACGGCCAGGGTGAAGTTCCTGCCGGTCTGCGCCGTCGCTCCCACCGAAACCTGCGAGGAAACGGCCAAGGCGTCCTCGCCGGAGTTGAAGAGGTAGTTCCCGTTGACGTCCACGAAAGCGTTGAAATAGTAGTTCGTCCCACCGGCCACGCTCATGTAATATGGCTGGGAGGCCGAGTTCGGGACCACGGTCTGGAAGGAAGGCGTGCCCGTGACCACAGGCGTCGTGAAGGCCTGCAGGACGATATCCCCCGTCTGCTTGCCCGAATAGAAGACCGTCCCGCCGATGGCCGGGGAGTTGCCCGCCACCGTCGTCGTCGAGGAGGGAGAGGAGTAGCCCGAGCTTAGGCCGTTGGAGTTGACCGCCTTGACTTGGTAGAAGTATTGGACGCTCGGGGCGAGGCCCGCATCGACCCCGGCCGTGGCCGAGGTATAGATGATGGGGAAGAAGCTGCCCGGGAGATTGGCCGTCGCCCGGCCCACCTCATAGAAGGTGCCGGCGGCGTTGCCGCTGTTGTTCCAGTTGATGGCCGCGCTGTTCTCGAGCACGGAGAGGAAGCCCACGGTCCCGGGAACGGCGGCGAGGGAGGCGGCCGGCGGGATGTTCGCGGCCGGCGGACCGGCGCCGATGCCGTTCTTCGCGCGAACCGAGCGCACCGCTGAGGCGACGTTGGGTCCGAGGGACTCCGCGTAGTAGGTGGTGTCTCCCGCGATCCCCTGGTAAAGCACCCCTCCGGTGGAGGTCAAAAGATCGTAGCTCGTTTCTCCCGAGGCATCGTCCCAGGTGAAGAGCACGCGGCCGTTCTCGCTTAAGCCCCGCAAGCCGACGACCATCGAAGGCAAAGCGGGCGCGGCGATGGTGATATCCGCGTTGGCGAAGCCGCCCGGAGGCACCTCGGGCACGGCCAGGTTCAGGCCGAAGAGTGTGTCCGTATTGTCGAAGGAACCGCTGAAATTGCCGTCTACGAAGGCGAAGACGGTGTAGTCCTTGCCGGGAAGCAGGGTGTCCACGGTATAGAACAGGCCGCCCGCCGTTGTTCCGGGCGCGGTCGTTCCCGGGGCGCCCTGGTGCACGAAGCCTCTGTTCTCCACCGTGTAGCCCGGAGCGCCGGGCCTGCCGTGCCCGGCCAACACGATGATGGGCTTGTTATTGGTCGGAGTGGAGAGGTTGATGAGCCCCGATATGGCGCCGCGGTCTATGAGCGTGACGTTCTTGCCTGTTGCCGTGGCGCCGGCGCCCACGAAGATGGGCTGAAGCTGACTGTTCAACTGCGACACGGGACCAGAGGAGCCGTAGACGCCCAGGGGTTCCGGCCCGTCCGGCTCGTAGTTGAAGTTGCCGTCGCGCACAGCGGCCAGGTAGTAGGTCGCGGGAGCGGGCAGGCCGGTGAGGCTGTAGCTGCCGCTGGAAGCCTGGACGAGCTTGCCGAGGAAGTTGACCTCCCTCTCCCAGTTCGTCACAGTGGCCGCCACCACCAGGTAATTCGCCTGGCTGAAGCTCTGGACGCCGCTGTAAAGGAGGGAACCCTGGATAGTGCCCACGCCCTGGGACAGGGTGAAGCTCAGCGTGGCCGTGCTGCCCGCGGCGACGTACGCCGCCTGCGGGATGCCTCCCTTGTGGGTCAAGTCATTGGCCGCCTCGGCCTCCACCGTGTACCAGTTCGGGCGCACGCCGGTGAACTCATAGGCCGTGCTCGGGCCCATGGTCTTGGTCAGCGTCGTGTAGGAAACGGTGTAGCACCAGGGGTCCGGACAGCTCTTCTCGATGGCCCGGATGTACAGGTTCCCCCCCACCGCGCCGCCGTAGGTGATCGTCCCGTTGATGGCCGCGATCGTGGAGCCCGAGACCGCGAAGTCCGCGTAGACCCGGCCGGAGTTGTTCCAGTAATCTCCCGAGTAGTCGTTCATGGCCAGGCGCAGGTTGCCGGCGTATGGGGCGGTGACCACGGTCCCCGTGCCGACGCGGAACCAGGGCGAGGGGCCGATGGCGCCCAGGAGCTCGCCCACATTGGCCTCCGGCTGCGCCGTGTTCTGGAACCGGGTCCCGCTCTGGCCGCCGGGGCCCGTCAAGGGGGCGCCGTAGTTCGCGCGCCAGGAGCCGGTGGAAGTGAAAGTCAGGGTGAGGCCCTGGTCGATGAATATGCCCGTGTCCCAGACTTCGGAGTTCGCCTCCACGCCCAGCATGACCTGGGCGGTGCTCGATCCGAGCAGGTCGGTCGTGACCGCGTTGCCCTGGCTCAGGGAGAAATAGTTGGTGGCCGCTATCCTCAGAGCCAGGGGACCCGTCCTTTGGCCGATCCCGCCGAAAGGTCCGGAGTTGTCGGTGAGGTCCAGGGTCACGAAGTAGTACTGGGTGGCGCTCGGGGAGATCAGCTCCGGCTGATAGAGGC
>CAYHRV010000035.1:0-15964 GCA_964359165.1 uncultured Elusimicrobia bacterium | reverse complement strand
GTCACGAAGTAGTACTGGGTGGCGCTCGGGGAGATCAGCTCCGGCTGATAGAGGCTGACCGTTCCGGAGGAGAGACCGCCCCCTATCGTCAGGTAGCCGATCTGATAGTCCATGGACCCGGCGGCGGACCCGCTGTCGTACACACCGTTGTTGTTGGAATCCTTCCAGAGCCCCAGCGAGTACGGCTTCTTGGGCAAGCCCTGGGGGGCGAACACGTCGAGCTTCAAGGCGTTCCAGCGCGCATCCCCGTTGGCCGCGGAGAGGTTGATGCGCATCATGGCCTGATGGCCGAAATTCGCGATGAAGCCCGGGTGCGCGTCCGAGGTATAGAGGTTGAGCGTGCCGCCGGGGGCCCCCTGCGAGCCGCCCACGAGAGTGATGTTCACTCCGAGGTCGCTGCCGGCGGTGGAGGTCAAGGGGCCCGCTTGCACGGAGTTCTCGAAGCCGTCCGGCAGGGTGTTCCCGTTGACGTCCACGAAAGCCTGGACGTAGAGGTAGGTGGTGGCGGGCACCCCCAGGGAAATGGGACCGCCGGAAGAAGGCAGGGGATAGGAGCCGGCGAGCAGGGTGGAGTCCGGCAGCAGCGGGGCGCCGTTCCAGGCCCAGACGCGGATGGGGCCGAACTGGCCGGAGGCGTTGTTGATGCCGCCTGCCACCCGGCCCAAGGCGCTCACCGTGATGTTGACGCCGGTCTTGTTGTCGTTGTTGGCGATATACACCGGATCCGAGTACAAGAAACCCGGAAGCAAGGTCCCATTGTAGCCGCCGCGCGGGGTCCAGGTGCTCACCGGCAGCATGGGATCGCTTCCCTGCCAGGCGAGGATGTACCAGGTGCTGGGCGCGGGCAGCGTCAAGCTGTAGCTCCCCGTGCCGGATATCTGCGTTCGGCGGATGTCTCCGGAAAGGGCGTTGGGGTCCTGACGGACGAGCTTAGTGTCCACGGTGGAGGCGACTATCGTGAACGGACCCGCCACCGCGGCGGAGAGATTGCCCGAAACCGTGGCCTGGCCTCCGCCGTCCGGCGCCCAGAAGAGCACGTTGCTCGAATCGCTCTCAAACACCGAGCCCATGCGCGGCCCTTTGGCGTCGAGCAGGGTGATGGTGGAGGAGACCACGAACTCCACGGCGCTCACGTTGGTGGAGATATTGCCGCCGAAGTCCAGCCCCTTCATGAAGAAATCGTCGCCCTGGATCGGATGGCCGTGGATCGTCAGGGCGGGCCTCGACATGGAGGCATTTCCGCCGAACCGGGCGTAATGGAAGGCATCGACGATAGCGTTGGAACTCAAGTCCACGCCGTTGGTGTTGATGAATTCCGTATAAGAGGCGTTGTTGAGCGTGATGCTCCCGTTCTCGACGTTGAAATTGGGGGCGTCGTAGGGGTTGTTGGACTCCACGGTGACCGGCCCAATGCCGCCCGCGCTGCGGAAATGCCCGTTGCCGCGCACCCGCAGGCCCGGCCGGGCCAGGCGCAGGTGGTTGTAGCCCTGCCCCATGTCCAGGGTCCCGCCGCGCACCCAAAGCATCTTCTCCTGCATCGAGAAATCCGTGTTGGAGCCCAGGTCCAAGGTGCCGCTGTCTACATAGACATAGCCGGAGACCGAAATCTGGTTGTAGCTACCCGGGCCCTGCGGGCCGACGATGCGCAGCGTGCCCGTGTAGCCGGCAGGCAGGGTCAAAACTCCAATATTGGCTCCGAAGATATTCCAATTGCAGTCCCTGCTGGGAGCAGTGCTGAACGTGATCGAGTCCCCGGGCAAGGGCATGAGCCCGTCCTGCCAGTTATCCTTGATGCCGGCCTCCAGACTGAAGCCGCTTGCCCCCGTCCAGACCCGGGTGATGGAGGAGGCCTGCACCGCCACGTTGACCGAGATCGCCCCGGAGTTGTCGTCGTACGCGGAGTCGTTCATCGCCAGGTAGAGCGAGCCGCTCTGCGGGGCGATGACGGTGGTGCTCAAACCGACGCGGAACCAGGAGCCTCCGCCGATGCGGCCCATCAGGGCGCCGATATTGAAGCCCCCCACGCCGCCTGTCGCCGCCAGCCCCTCGGGGCCGCTCGGGGGATTGCCGCCGCCGCTGCCCCAGGAGCCGCTCGCCGTGATCTGGACGGTCTGGCCCTGGGAGACGGAGATGCCGAAATCGAAGCCGCCGTTCGGGGTGGCCCCGCCCACGGGCGCGGGATAGCCTTGATCGAAGGGCCGCGCCGAGAGGCTCGCCTTGATGGGCGAGAGGCCGGAGGCCAGGGGAAAGGTCACCAGCCCGGAGAGCGAACCGGAAAACACGCCGAGGTGGGAGGAGGCCTTGAGGGAGACGCCGACCGAGCGGCCCGGCTGGATGTAGCCGTAGTTCAAGGTGATGAAGAAGTACTGCGTGGTCCCGGTGATGGTCTGCGTCCCGAGGTACACGTTGGCGACCGGCGAGAAGTACTGCTCCCCGGCCCAATAGTCCAGGCCCGAATCGAAGCTCCCGTTCGCGTTGGCGTCCTTGTATATCCTGGCGTTCACGCCCGCCCCGGGAGCGTCGCCCTCCAGGGAGACGACCATGGAGCCGACTTGGGAGTTGCCGTCCTGGCTCCAGAGCCCGATGCGCAGCATGGCCCTGTCGTAGGCGTTGGTGGGAAGGTCGGCCGGCGCCAGATTCGTCGCGTTCGCGTAGAGAGTCCCGGGCGGAAGGGCGGTGATGGTGACGTTGGCGAAGGTGGTGGCGTCGATGGAAAGGGTCGAAATGGGCCCCGTGGCGCCGGAGTCCTCGCCGGAATCGAGCTTATAGTTGAAAATGCTGTCTACGTACGCCCGGACGTAATAGTTGGTGCCCGTGGGGACATAGACGGCGTAGGTGGTGGTCCCGGGACTCAGCCAATCATCCTCCCAGAGATACTCGGAGGGCGCCCCCGCGGGATTGAGCACCCAGGTCTGCACGCGCAGGTCGCCGGCCTGGAGGCTGTTGTTGGTGATGTTGCCCGAGATCGCGGCGATGTCCCGAAGCTGGAAATTCACCCCGGTGGCCGTGGAATTCACCGCGACGGAGACCGGGCTGATGAGAAGGCCCGAGGCCGGAGCCGTGCTGTAGGAACCTTGGGGATCGAAGCCGTCGGGCTCGAGGTTGTTGTTTGCGTCCAGGACCCCGACGACGTAGTAGGTCTTGGGCGCCAGGAGACCCGTCACCGTGAAGGCGCCGGAGGAGACGACCAGCACCTTGGTGGCGGGGTCCTCGCTCCTGACATCCCCCGCCGTGGTGCTGAAGGCGATCAGGTACTGGCCGGTCTTTATCCCGTCGTAGGCCATGGTCCCGGACGCGCTCCCGAACTCGGCGGGAGGCGGCGGCACGTAGGTGCTGAGCTTGACGATGGAATCCGTGTTGAGGTCGGTTCCCCAGAGCGCCCCGGTGCCATCGAAGGAGAGGGCCGCGATGTCCACCCCGCTCTGGATGAGGGTGGGTGTGGCGCTCAAGCAGAGGCCGCCCGGCCGGCAGGGGTTGTCGAAGTACCAGAGCTTTCCGCCGCCTCCGGAGGGATTGAAGCCCGTGGTGGACACGAAAAGGTTGTTGTTGGAGTCGAAGGCGAGGGCCCAGGGCTGGGAGAGCGCGGTGATCATCTCGGCGGTGGAGCTGAAATTGCCGAAGCCGTCGTTGGCGAAACGGTAGATGGCTCCGCTCGAGGGAGAGGCGACCCAGAGGTCCGGCTGGCTGCGGCGATCAAAGGCAATGCCCTCGGGCTGATACACGTCCGCCTTGGTCTTGAAAACCAGGCGATTGAGATCGTCGTAGTTGGGCGCGGCGGCCAAACGGGAGTAGCGGATGACCGTCTCGTCCACGATGGCGTTCGCCGGGCCGCTTTGGGCTACCCACATATGTCCCGACCCCGGCTGGAAGGCGATATGCGCCGGCCCGACCACGCTCGCGGCAAGCTGGGCCGAGGGAGAGCCTTCCAGGTTCCCCCCTCCCGTGGAGGCGTAGCGCGCGATGCGGCTGGTGCCGCTCGCGGCCGGGCTCGTGGATATGGACGCCCACAGCGCCGCTCCCGGGGAGTTGTTCTCGAAAGCCAGGCCGCGCGGCATGTAGACGCTGGGCACCCGGGCATTGGCCGTCGCCGTCCCATAGACGACCGCCGGCACCGGCGAGTTGAAGCGCCTTAGCTCGCTGCCCAGCCTGGCGCTTGTCCAGAGATTCCCGGAGGAATCGAAGGCGAGCCCGCGGAAGCCCGCGGCGACGGTGACCGTGGAGGGCGCGCCCTCGGCGCCGGCGATCGGAGCGCCGGAGACGAACTGCACCGGAGAGGTGGAATCCGTGGCCAGCCACTTCTGGCTGGAGGAGTTGATGGCGATGTCGCGGGCCCTCTTCTGTCCGGCGGCCGTCTCGGCGGAAACGAAGGTCCCGTCCGCCAAATAATGCCAGATCGCCGAACCCTCGAATTGGGTACGGGAGTTATAGCGGCCCGCGAGCCAGGGGTCTCCGGTGACCGGATCGAGGACCAGGTTCGAGACCTCCTCGTCGCCGTTATAGAAGGACTCGTACCAGGCCTTCTCGGAGAGAAGGTTACCGGAGAGGTCGTATTTGAGCAGGACCAGGTCGCGGTTGCCCGCGGCGTTGATCTTGTTGGTCCCGACGAACAGGGCATCGGAGCCGAGAGCCATCCCGGATCCCGCGTCTTCGAGGTCCTTCGCGTAGGCGGCGTTGGCGAACGGGCCCAGGACCAGGGCGCTTCCGGCGCTGTTGTACTTGCGCAGCACCGCGTCGAGCTTGGCGCTCCCGCCGTTGGCCGCGTTGGAGGAGAGGCCGATGACCCACAATTGGCCGCTGGAGTCCACCTCGACGTCGCCGAATATCTCGGTGCCGTAGAGGCCGTAGAAGGTAGTCGTGGGGCCGGCCAGGTCCCCCGTGGCCATGTTGTAATTCCAGAGCGCGGCCGCGTACCTCTTCTCCCCCGAGGCTTCCCAGTCCTTGGGCCCATAGGTCTGCAGAGCGCCCGCGATCCAGATATCCCCCGCGGGGCTGGTGTCCGAGCCTACGTGGTAGGCGTGGTTGTTGTAAAGCGTGTTGGCGTAAGTCCTGCTCGATATCAAGGCCCCGGCCGAGCTCACCTTATAAATCGCGAGCGCGTCCCCTGTCGGGCTCGTGGAGCCGCCTACCGCGTAGGCGTTGCCCGAGGCGTCGAAATGGACTCGCCACTTCCCGGACTCCGTGGCGCTCGGCAAGGAAACGGAGAAAACCAGCGAGCCGCCGGAGGTGAACTTGCTCAAGCGGTAGAGGTCCGCCTCCGCGATCACCTCCCAGAGATTGCCCGAGGCGTCGAAGGCGACCGCGTCGCCGCCGCGGTGATAGCCGCCGCCGCCCTCGCCCCCGCCGCAGAACTCCGTGGGCGGATTGGGCTCGGAGCCCATTCCCGGCGCCCCGGTCTTGACGATGTAGACGCCGCCCGTGCCGTCGTACTCGGTGTGGATCTGGAAGAAATAGCTCGTGTTCGGGCTCAGGCTCGCGTTGCCGTAGCCCACGGAGATCGTCCGCGTCGTTCCCGACACATAATCGTTGCAAAGGCCCGGCGGACAGCCGTTGAAATAGGCCTCGCCGCAGGAGGGCGCCGTGCTGTAGTGGAAATGGTATTTCTGGTCCAGCGGGTTCCCGTTGGGAGTGAAGGCCACCTCGAAGGAGGTGGAGCTTCGGCTCAAGACCGTGATGTTGGCCGCCAGCGTCGGCTGGCGGAAGACGGAGATGCTCGTAGTCCCCGATTGGTACATTCCCCCCGAGTCCTTGGCCCTGGAGGCGACCGCGTAGGTCCCGGTGACCGAGTTGACGCCGAAAGAAGGGATCAGACTCCAGTTGTTCGTCCCAGCCGCGGTAAGCCAGGTTTGAAGCGTCCCATAAGAAGAGCCGTTCCAATATTGCCCGTCCGGCCCCTGGATGGAAACCTCCACCGCGGAAGCCTGCGAGGCGGTGCCGGAGATGGTCGTCAAGCCGGTGATGGTGGCGCCGCCGGCCGGGAAGGTGATGGCGGAGCCGAGCACGATAGGCGCGGCCTGCGGGCCCTCGGCGCCCTTGCCGGTCGCCACGAGGTCGATCCCGGAGAAGGGGGTATAGGCTATCGGATAAGTGGAACCGCCGGCCAAGTACTTGTTGTTGTTGGCATCGATGGCGATGCCGTGGATGTTCCCGCTACCCAAGCTCTCCGCGAACACCAAGGTCCCATCCGGCGTATAATGCCAGACCGTGGCTTGGCCGTCCTCGTATTTAGAGTACTCGCCGACGATGAATATGTTGCCGCTGGGGGGGTAGGGATTGATGGCGATCTTCTGGCCCGCGTCGTCGGAGTTGGAAACGGTATTGTGCCAGTACTTCTCGATAGCCACCCCCCCGGTGGAGGTGAACTTGATGAACGCCAAATCCGTATTGGCGAGCCCCGCGACGGTATTCATGCGCGCGCCGGTGGCGTAGAGGGGGCCGCCCGCGAAGGTGCTGATGGCCAGGGACAATGAATCGACGAAGTCTAACCCCCAGTGGAATCCCTTGACCGAGGACTGGCTGATGAGGCTGGCGCCCGTCGGGTCGTACTTCGCCAGGAACAGGTCCATCTTCCGGCCGTCGGAGGCGTCGGTGGCCGGGTTGGAGCTGGTCCCAAGCACCCAGAGATTCTGGGCGTTGTCTATCTTCACGTCCCCGAAGCCCACGGTGCCGGCGATGAGGCCGAAGAAAGTCGTGGTGGGCCCGGAGAGCACGCCGGTCCCCATGTTGTATTTCCAAAGCGCCCCGGCATAGGTCTGCGATCCATCATTATCGCCGATATTCCCGCCGGTCTGCTGGATGCCCGCGATCCATATCTCACCGGCCGAATTAGTGGAAGAGCCGAAGCCCATGTCGTCTTTGTTGTAGATCGGGTTATTGAGGGTGGCGCTGGAGAGCAGGACTCCGCCGCCCGCGCCGGCCGATACCTTATATACGGCAAGATCGAGGCCTACCGAGAGATAGTTCGTATCCGACGCGGCGCCCACCGCGTAGGCGTTGTCGGACTGGTCGAAGTTCAGGCTCCAGTTGGCGTTTTCCACGCCGTTGGGCAGGGTCGCGGAAGCCACCATGACCCCGCCGGAATACTTGGCCAGGCCGAAGTCGGTCCCATCAGGGGTGAATATCTCCCACACGGCCCCGGCATTGTCGAAAGCCACGGCTTGCGCACCCCTCTGGCCGCTGCAGGGGTTGGCGGTCACCGCAGGACTGACCGTTATTCCGGAAGCCGGGGTTGTCACGCCGCGTTCTCCGCCGTTAGCTGAATACTCATCCCATCCGGCGTTGTTTACCGGGTTGACCGAGAATCTATACGCGGTGCTCGCCAACAAGCCGTTCGCCGTCCCGGAGAAGCCCGTCGTATTGGCCGAGTTGCTCCAGCCGGAGCCGGAGTTGTCCCCGCAAGGAGCGCTCGTGAAATCGATATGATACTGGACGCCCTGCGGGTTGCCGTTGGGCTCCCAGGAAACGGAGAGCGTGGTCGCGGAAACGCTGGAAACCACGATATTGGAAGGGACGTTGTACCTCTGGCGCACCGAGATGCTGGAACTCCCCACCGTGAATACGCCCTGATAATCGTTGTTCGTATTCTTGGCCCGGGATACGATGCTGAAGGTATCTCCGATGTTGGCAGGGTTCGAAGGCTGGAAGTAATTGTTGATGCCCAGCGTGGACTCCAAGGTCCAGTTTGTGGTGCCAGAGGCGGGGACGAATATCCCGGTGGTGGCCGTCCAGGAACTGCCGGTCCAGAATTTCCCGTCCATCATCCGCTGTACCGAGACCTCGACCAGGCTCAAACCCACCTGGGCGAAGGCCGTGCCCGCGATGGTGGTCAGCGTGGTGGTGGACCCGTTGTGCGTGAGGTTCGTGATGGCCGAGGTCGCAGGCGCAGCCGTGGAAACGGCTTGGATGTAGAGATTGCTGCCCGTGCACTGACCGCCGCCGCTGGGGCAGGAGCGATCTTGACCCCAGAGGAACGCGAAGCGGTTGCCCACGCCCAAAGCCCGGCGCGTAAGCATTTCGGTCGCGGTCGACCCCAGGGGATAGCCTGAAAAAACTTCCGTCCCGGAGGAGTTGTAGACCGAAACAGTGCCGGCGGGACGTGGGTTTATGGCGTAATTCGTCCTAAACCCCAGCGCGTACATCGGGTGTCCATCGACCACGAAGGAAGCCGCCTCCGCCTGGCGGGTATACGAGGGGCCCAAGTCGGCGGTGCCGCGAAGATTAGTCGGGGGGGTGCCGGCGCCGTTGTTCCTGATGATCTGGAGGAACGTGTTTCCGCCCCAGTTCGCGCCGGGAGTGGACCAAGAGACCGCGAAGCCCTCGACGCTTCCTCCCATCAAACCCACATCCGAGATGCCGAAGGAAGTATCCAAGCGGAACTCCGTCCCCCAAGCATTCGGGCAGGTAGGACCAGCGCAGGTGTTGGGGTAATGGGCCGCATAGAACCCCGGATCCACGCTGCGCGTATCACCCCAGACCATATAGGCCCCGCCCGCCCCGTCCGGAGCCAGATTCACGGCATCGCCGTCTTGCTGGAGGGCCGCGGTCCCGGCCGTGGTGGCCGAACTCGTCCAGTTCACGGCCCCGGTCACATCAACACGGATGAGGTTGAGGTCGTATACATTCGGGGAGAACTGCGCCAGCAGGACGCCGATGACGCCCGCGCTGGCCTGTGCCCCGCCTGCCGGGGATGCGACCAGGTCCCCGCCGGCGGGGTCGACGCCTTCGGTTATCTTCCTTCCGAACCCGGTGAAGCCGGTGTGCTGGGCCCCGCTCGAAAGATTCAAGGCATTGATATAGAATTCAAACGTGCCGGGGTCCATGGTAAGGATGAAAAGCGCGTCGCCCGAGGCGACGAGCTCGAAGGCGTCCCCGATCGGAACGGCGATCAATCCACCCGGAGTCCCATCATCCAAGCCCGTCCACGCCGCAACACCGGACCCATTGACGCGGTTGGCCAATGTCGGCCCGCCGGTGGTCCAAGCCACGATAAAGCCCCCCGCGTTATCGGAGACCAAGGATATGGATGTACCGTCCGTATTGGTGGAAACCCTGTTCGAGATCAGCAACCTGCCGCCCTGGGCCGTGGGCCAGCCGGCCGCGAGCGCCCCATTGGCGTCGTAATGGGTGGCGTAGAGGCTGGCACGGTAAGCCAAGGGAGCGACCCCCCCCGTGTCCGCCCAGACCACATAGATCCCTCCAGTCGTGTCCGATGATATCTGTGTGTTCTCGCTGGAATCCCCCTGCACCGCGCCGGAAGTGGAAACGGCTATGCCGTTGGCGCCCCAGTGGCGGGTCTGGGCGGAGGAGGTGTTATAAAGGAAAGGGAGAAGGGCCAGGGAAAACGCAACGCTTCCCGCGGCCCTCATGGCCGCGAAAAGCGCGGAGTGTCGGCGCATCGTGCTCGGCGTTACTTTCACGTTTACTTTGGCCCGGAAAACAGCGTCTTAACTATAGCACAAACTTCTACGGATTCCTAGGCGACTTACGTCACTGTGACTAAAGTCTCCTGCATCAACATCATGGGCAGGGGTCTTAATTGCCGGCGAATGGGGTCGAGCATCAGGCCCAGGGCTTCTATCGTCGTCGCGCCCAGCAGAAAGACGCCCGCCTCGCCGAACACCACGGGCGCGGCCCGCAGCTTCCCGTTGTACTCGAAATTCGCGTTCCCCACCGGACTGCGGATCACCTCTCCGTTGGCCAGCGTGAACTCCTCGTGCGAGGTAGGCCGCACCCCGAGTCCCGCGAGCACCTTGGCCGGCATCACGGAGTACACGGCTCCCGAATCCACCAGAAAATCGCATTCCTTGCTCTTCCTCGCCGAAGCCGGATTGCATACCCGCACCTTGACGGAAGTAATCCCCATTACTTGCCATTTTCCTTGGCGGCTTTTACTCTTCCGCTAATAATCATAGACGAAGCCCAATAGGTACGTCGCCGCGTTGTAGGTGTATTTGTAGGTCTTCTCGTACGCCATATTCGAGTCGGCCCATAGGAAATTGGTCTGCGCCGTGAGCCGGAAGTTCGGCGCGATGGGATAGCCGTAGCCCAGGGAGAGAAGGTAGCGGCTCTGCGTCTGGCTGTCGTCCTGATAGACCCCGTTGGGGTTCTGGGTGAGGCGGCCGTTGTACTGCGTCCTGGAATAGAGGAAGGACGCTCCCGCGGTGGCCGGCTTCTTGGGATCGTCCCAGGAGAGGCCGACGGAGGGGCCCATGGAGATGTTGTAGTAGCTGTAGGTGTCGAAGATGAAGCGGGTCTGTCCCGCGTCGAAGGTGTTCTGGTTGGAGCCGTTGTGCGTGAAGCCGAACTGAAAGCCGGAGTTGAGCCGATAGTCCCCGCCCTTGAGTTCGCGCGGGTGCATCACGGAGAGGTTCAAGCTCTGGTTGAAATCCCTCCGGTTGCCCGACTGCGGCTGTCCCGCGCTGTTGATGATGGGCTGGTCCGCGAACATCTGCAGGAGGAAGCTGTAGGAGGCCTGCAGGGAGACTTTCGGGGCATCGTAGGGATAGGGGTAGGTCGCGGCCACGGTGAACTGGTTGTTGAGCGTGTCGAGCACCCGCGTGCCCGCGGTCTCACGGCCCAGGGCGTTGCCGCTCGGGTCGAACCCGGACTTGGACTCCAGGGACTGGAAGTTCGGGAAGCGGATGTAGTAGAAATCGTAGCCCATGCGCACGGAGAAGGGGTCCTTATAGACCTTCTCCCCCTCCACGCCCACGCCCACCTTCTGGTAGTCGAAGAGTCCCTTGGTCCAGGACTCGTCCACGGTCTCCTTTAAGAACTCGTGCTTATAGCTGAAGGAGGGCTTGACCTTCCAGTCCTGGACCTGGCGCAGGCCGCTGATGGACACGCGATGGCTCATCATCTGCTGGAAAAGGGTGCCGGCGCCCACCGCATCGTTGACGCCCTTGGTTCCGCGGTAGATTCCGTTATATATAGGAAGGAGAGTCCAGCCGTTGTCTAATTTGACGGCCGGGGTGACATTGGCCGCCATGTTCGCGTTGAGGTTGGTCTTGCTCCCGGTGAAGAAGTACTGCCCCCCTTGCAGGGAGAAGTTGTACATGGGGATGTATTCCTTGGCGGAAACCGGGGAAATGCAAGCCGCCAGGAGCCCGCCCACGGCGACGAAAGTCGCCGTGCGTTTTAAATGGATGCGCCCGTTGGGCGCGACCTTGAAAACGCGCAGCGCACTTTGCGCGCCGCGTATATAGAGGGGTGACATCATTCTATGTTTCAATTCGTCGGCAACGCGAATCCGGTCCCCGTCACGGTATTAGTCCGGATTCGATCAGTATCTTCGGCTCGAAGACCAGGGCTATCTTGCGTCCCTGGAACTCGGAGGCCGTGATGATCTGCTGGTAATTCCACTTCAAAAGCGTTTCCTTGAAGGAAGCCCCGGTGCGGGCGTTGCCGAAATCGGAGAAGGACGCGATCTTCCCCTCATCGGAGATGATGTAGCTGTCCCACTTATCCCAACTGGTCCCCGCCGCGTTCTTGGAGTAGAGGATCTGGTGGAGCTTGCCCTGGTCGCGGAAGCCCGAGCAGTCGTCGAGATTGTCGCAGACCGGGCTCTGGTTGGCCGCGATGGCCGCGTTGACCGCGTCGCTGATGACGCAGTCCGCGTTGGCGCAGTTGGGCGGCTTGATGAGGCTGGTGTAGGTGCTCCCACTCGACCAAGTCCTCTGGTCCGTGGCGGAGCCCGCGCTCGCCCCTTCGCTCTGGATGCCGAGGCAGGCCGTTCCCACGCCGCCTACGCAGCCGCCGGCGGACGCGTTATATGCCGCCACGGTGGGGACCCACTTTATGTGATTGATCCCGTTGTAGGCGAGGGTATAGTCGTCGAAGAGCGCGACGAAGAACTTGTCGTTGGCCGGGGCCGCGAGATTGCCGGCGTTGTCGACGGCCGCGGCGGTGAGGTTCTGATAGTCGTTGGTCTGGGTGTTGAAGGCCATGGTGATCTCATCGCCCGCCACCCCGTTGTTGTTGACGTCGACTAAGTGCCCGCCCGAGGCGCTCTCGAGCACCCGGTCCTGGGTGTTGGAGCGGCCGGTCTCGTAGGAGCTCAGCCAATAAGAGCAAGCGGCGCCGATGCAGCCCGGTATCTGGCGCAGGGCCCCGCTGATGTCGTCTGGAAGCGTCCTATTAAAGGTACCGAGGTAGTAGAAGTAGTCGAAGCGGTCGGCGCGCTCGTTGAGCACCACGAGCTTGAATTGCGTGGGCGTCGGCCGGATGATGTACTCCTCCAGGCGCACCCGATAGCCGTTGACGTCGACCATGGCCTTGCCCTGCTGGTAGACGGCGTTCTTCTGCTCCAGGGCGGCCGCGGCCTGAACCTCTTCCTTGGTCATCTCCAGGCCCACTTCGCGCTTGAGGGCCTTGCGGTCCGCGGTGTCCTCGGCTTTCTTGCTCTCTTGGGTGGGAGAAGCCGCGACCTTGCCGATGCCCTGCTGGTCGACGTTGACGCTCTCGCCGGGCTTGAGCGTGACCTCGTTGCCTTTGCCGTCCGCGACGCCCAAAGACCCCGTAAAGAGGGAGACCGCCGTGGCGCCGGAGTCCTTGACGCTCAGGTCGAACTCGGTGCCGCGCACCGAGCACACCGCCGTCGGGGTGCGAACGGAGAAGCGCCGGGCCATGACGCGGCTGACCACGGCCTTCATCCAGCCCACGCTCAGCTTCATCGAGGCTTCCTTCTCCCCGGTCTTCTCCAGCATGAAGGTGCTCTTGGGTCCGAGCTCCACGCGGGAGCCGTCTTTAAAGGAAAGGGTGGCTTTCGAGCCGCCGGCGGTGCGGATCTCATCGCCGGAGTTGACGATGCGGTTGTCGGTTATCTCGCCCCACACCACGGAGCCGGTCCCCTTGAGGTAGACTTGGCCCTTGACCGAAACCGCGGTCACTTCGGCGCGGAGGAGGGAGGAGGCGAATAGGGCGGAAAAAAGAACGGCGCCGCCAAAGGCGGACCGCTTGAAGGGCATCTCGGCGCTGCGTACAGTTTTCAGCATGAGGCTCTGCGTCCATGGAAGTCTAACACTGCGCCCAGGGCTTGTCAAGCGTTAATTCATGTGAGTTTAGTCACATCCCCCCGGAGGGTCCGGGGATCCCCGCGCGGATTCCCGGACCCTCCCGTTTATCAGGGGGAATTCCTTCGTCTCTTTTGTATAATCGGCGGATGAACCTCGACTGGCTCTCCCCCTTCGTCGGTCCCTTCCGCCTGGTCGCGCTCAGAGGCATCGCGCGCCTCCCCTCTTTCGCGGCGGCCTTCCTCCTCGTCCTGGCCGGCCTTTTCGCGGCGCGCGCGGTCCGAGCCCTCATCGAGCGCCTCCTCCAGCGCGCCCGCTTAGACGAGGCCCTGCAGGGCGTGGGCGTCGCGGAGGTGCTCTCGCGCATGGGCATGGGCAAATCCCCTTCCTATGTGCTGGGCTTCCTGGCCTACTGGTTCATCCTCTGCGCCTTCTTCGTCTCCGCCGCGGACGCCGTGAACCTGAGCGTGGTCTCGGAGCTCCTCGAGCGCTTCGCGCTCTTCCTTCCCTCGGTCGTGGCCGCGCTCCTCGTGCTCTTCGGCGGGCTCATGTTCGCCCGCTTCCTCTCCCAGGTGGTCGCCAACGCGGCCTCGGCCAACGAAGTGCGCGGCGGAGAGGCGCTGTCCAAGGCGGCCTACGCGGCCGTGGTGGTCTTCGCCTCGATGATGGCGCTCGAACAGCTCGGCCTGCGGATGCTCCTGCTCTCCTCGAGCCTCCAGATCGGCCTCGCCTCCGTCGGCCTCGCCTTCGGCCTGGCTTTCGGGCTGGGGGGCAAGGCCATCGCCGAGGAACTCCTGCGCGGGCTGATACAGAAGAAAAAGGAATAACGGGCCTCACCCCGCGCGCGAGCCCTTCTCCTCCCGCAGTCTCCGGCACACCCGCTTCATTTCCCGATCGCGGCGGCGATCCTCCATGGCCTTGGCCTTGAAATGGGCGAGCAGGCCCTCCGAGACCGGCAACAGGGCGAACCCACAGCCGAGAGCCTCCAAGAGCCGTCTCAGCGAACTGACCTGGACGTCCCCTCCCGATTCGACGCGCCCGACCAGGGAACGGGGGACCCCCGCCCTTTCGGCCAACCGGAGCTGGCTCATCTGGAGGCCCCGGCGCAGCCGAAGAATGAGTCGGCCGGGCGCGCGCGGTCTCATCCTGGCCCCAGGGGTTCCCCGAGGCCATCAAGCGCGCCAATGCCTCGTAATCCTCCACGACCCAGCGCATCCTCATGCCTGCAGGTACGGATGAAGGGGAAAAAAGTTCCACCCGTTGCCGCCTTGGGGTTTCAGCCGGAACACGGCATCCGTCCGGTATGGACCCTTTATCGGGGCCGTACTTCTCCCGGACGGGTAGGGACCCATTAAAGGGTCAGTGACGAGAGGAGCCCGGCAGGACTTTTCAGGCTCTTAGGGCTCGCGGTCCGGCTTTGCCAGGGGCTTGGCCGGGGGCGCGGAAACCGCCGCCCGGCTGGTCCAGCCCCGGAGCGCGGCCCAGGCCGCGGCCCAGCCGAGCAGGGCTCCGGCCGGGAGATCCAACAGATAGTGCTGTTTGACCAGCACCGTCGAGGCGGCGATCAGCGCCGCCGGCGGCGCGCACAGCGCGGGCCAGGGGGAGGGCATGAGCCGCGAGGCCAGGCGCCAGACGAACACCGCGTTGGCGACGTGGAGGCTGGGGAAGATGTTGTAGCCGGGGTCCACGGCGCGGATGATCTCCAAGAGGGACTCATTGAGCGAGTGTCCCACGATCGCCGGATGGCGCATGGCGGTCGGGTAGAAGTAGAAGAGCACCCACGCGGCGGCGGACTGCGCGATGTAGCCGGCCGCCACGCGCTTAAAGAGGCGCTCCTCGGCGAGCACCCCGGGCATGGCGAGAGGCAGGAAGCAGAAGGGATAATACAGCAGATACGCCCAGACCCACTCCGGCCGGAAGGGGACGCGGGCGTCGAGCGCCGTGGCGACGTCGTGGAAGGCCCCGCCGGCGAGGTGATAGTCTAGCCCGAAGAAGCCCGCGGCCAGCAGACCCGCGGTGCCCGCGGCGATGGCGAGTCTTCCGCGCAGATATGAGCCCATGGGTTGGACCGAGCCCCCGGGTCGCGGGGAACATTGCCGCGTTCCCCGCGATCACGGCCCTAGGGCTCTCTATCCGGCTTCACCGGCGGCATGGGCTTGGCCGGGGGAGCGGAGACGGGCGGCCTGTCCTTCTTGAGGAGCTGCATGGGAGGGAGGACGGCCGGAGGATAATCCGTATCCGACACAGGATCCGAAGGGGAGGACGCGGGCGGCCGCGCCCGATCCAGGGGAGCGGTCCAGCGGTCGATGACCTTGCGCGCGCCGAAAAATAGCAGAACGAGCGCCAATAGCCCCGCAACGGCGAAGACGACATTATAAAGGTAGTCCTCTTCTTTTCGCCTATTCATACGCACGCGCGGCCCCGGAATCCGGAACGGATTCCGGGGCCGCGGGTCATTCCATGTAATCCCGCAGGCCCTTCGAGCGCGAAGGGTGCCGGAGCTTGCGGATGGCCTTGGACTCGATCTGCCGCACCCGCTCGCGCGTGACCTTGAAGATGCGCCCCACTTCCTCCAGCGTCCGGGGATAGCCCGTCCCGATGCCGAAGCGCAGCTTGAGTATCTTCGCCTCGCGGTCGGTGAGCGAGCCGAGGACTTTCTCCACCTCGGCGCGGCGCAGGAATATCTGGGCCGAGTTGGAGGGGGCGGGCCCGCCCTTGTCCTCGATGAAGTCCTCGAGGTAGGAGTCCTCGTCCTCTCCGATGGGGGTGGCCAGGGAGATGGGCTCCTGCATGATCTTGAGCACGTTCTTCACCTTGTCCACGGAGATGTGCAGGTGCCGCGTGTACTCCTCGAGGGAGGGCTCGCGCCCGTGCTCCTGGCGGTAGCGGCGGGTGATCTTCATGAGCTTGGAGATGAGCTCCTTCATGTGCACCGGGATGCGGATGGTGCGCGCCTG
>CAYHRV010000034.1:0-19065 GCA_964359165.1 uncultured Elusimicrobia bacterium | reverse complement strand
CGAGCTTGGCGGCCTGCGCGGCCAGGGCTTTCGCGTAGACCGGATGCCCGTGGCCCAGGGAGGCCACGCACACCCCGGCCACGAAATCGAGATAGGAGCGCCCATCCTCGTCGTAGAGCACCGGCCCTTCCCCGCGCTCCATCGCCAGGCCGGAGAACACCGCTATCTGCTGGAGGCCGGGCGTCAGGTAGCCCTGCTCCTCCTCGAAGAGCGCCCGCGAGCGGGGCCCGGCCCGCCAAGGCCCGGCCTCCGGGCGGAGCTCCCCGGCCTTGACGGTCTCGACGCGCGCCGTTTTTCTCATTTGGACCTCTTCGCCCCGTTGCGGGGCTTGCCGCGCCGGGCCAGCAGGCGCGATTGCAGATGCCAGGAGATCTGCACGGCCGCCTCCTCCCGGACCTTGGCGAAGCTGGGCCAGGAATTGATGTCCAGCAGCGTCACGGCTCCGCCCTTGGAGATGATCGCATCGCCGCCGAAGACCTCCAAGCCCAGGGCCTTGGCGCCGGCGGCGGCCATGCCCGCGAGCGCGTCGAGGGTGAAGGGCAGGCGCTTGGCCCGCACCGGGTCATGATAGAACCAGGTGAACCAGCGGCCCGGACCCACGCCGTAGAATTTGACCAGGTCTCCCTCCACGTGGGGCTGGACGACATAATGGGTGATCTCCCGGCGGGCGAAATCCTCGAGGATGCGGCCGGCCGCGGCCCGATCCCGGGCGAAGACGACGTCGTGGTCGCAGGTGTTGTGCACGTCTCCCCGCTTGATCCACCACCCCGGCCCCGCCTCGGCCGCGGTGGGCCCGCGTCCGGCCCCCTGCGAGACCCGGCGCGCCTGGGTCGGGGGGAAGCGCACCTCGGGGGAATTCGCGAGGAGCTCGCTCATGCGCAGGCGGTAGCAATTAAACACCGCTCGGGGCTCGTTGACCCAGAGGGTCCGGGAGTCTCGGACCAGGCCCTCGAGCCTCTTGAGCCGGGGATACGCCTCGCACATCGGCAGGACGAGGTCCCAGCCGGAGGGATCGTGCCGGTCGACGCTCTCGGGCGTCATGAGCCGGACGGCGATCCCCAATGTCTCGAGCTGGGCGAGCACGGCCTTGAGGATCAAGGCGTCGTCGGTCTCCCGGTTGGGGGAGTTCTGCATCTCGCGCAGTATGCCTAGGCATCGAAACATCGTATCACTCTCTCCGCGGCCGGGATATCCTCCGGCCTATCCACGTCCACCGTCTTGGAAAGCATCACTCCCCGCACCGCGGCCCCGGAGCGCACGAGGTCTATCCAAAAATCCCTCAGGCGCCCATGCCGCCGGGCCCCCGGCAGTTTCCCCGCCGCTCCGGCGCTCAAGGCGTAGAGGCCGCAGGTCACCGCCCGCTTGCGCGCGGCGTCCTCCCCGAGTCCCCGCACCCGCCCCGAGGCGTCGAAATCGGCCCAGAGCGGCTTCTCGTCATCGACGAAGCGCGTGAGGCCCAGGGCGGCGGCGGGGATGCTTCCCCCGCCGGCGGAGCCCCAGCGCGCGAACGACTCCCCGGCGAAGCGCCGCGCGTCCGCCGGAGGGACGATCGCGTCCACCGTGCTCACCAAGAACCGCGGAGCCTCGCCGGCGAGCGCGCGGCTGACCAAACGGAAACTCTCCCACGAGGAGGCCGTGTCCCGGCGCAAGAACCGCACCCGCATGCCTTCCGCGGACCTCCTAAGGGCCGAGCGCACCGCGTCGCCGCGGGAATTGAGCAGCACCCACAGATGACGGACACCGGCGGCGCGCAAGGAAGAGGCCACCCAGTGCACCAAGGGCCTGCCCGCCACCGGGACCAGGGGCTTGGGAAGGCCGGGATGGCTTTTCCCGAGCCGGGAGCCCTCACCGGCCGCGATGATTCCCGCCCAGCGAACCCCCCTCATCCTCCCTCGCGCTCGCCCGCGGCCAGCCGCCCTTCCAAATCCAGCAAGGAGGACAGGACCCAGGCCCGCGAGCAGCACGGCTCCCGGGCGGGATCCGCCGGAGACGAGAGCCACGCGTGCTCCAGCCCGGCCGCCTCGGCTCCGCGCATGTCCCGAGGCAGGGAATCGCCGACCATCAGCGCCTGGGGCGGGGCGGCTCCCAGAGCGGACAGGGCATGTTCGAATATCCCCTTATCGGGCTTGAGAGAGCCGACCCTCGTCGAATCGGCTACCACGCCGAAGAGCCCGCCAAGCCCCTCCCCATCGAGGACCGCGTCGAGGTTGCCGTAGAAATTCGAGACCACGCCGAGCCTGTAGCTGCGGGTGAGCCTCTCCAGTACGGGGCGGTTGCGCTCGAACATCCGCCGGGAATCCCCGAGGAACGCTTTCGCGACCGCGTCGGCGGCCGCGGTGTTCCCAGGAGAAAGGCGTTCGATCACCCCCCGCACCTGGAAGGTCACGGTCGCCTCCAGGTCCATGCCCGCCATCGAGGTTCGCCCGGGGAGTTCATCGTCGCTGGCGTAGAAGGCTTTTCGGAAATCCTCCCAAGGCGCCTCGACTCCGGCCCGGCGATATAGGGGATAGAAACGCTCCAGCCAGGGGGTCCCGTCGGAATCCAGCGTGCCGCCGTAGTCAAAGAGCACGACTTTTACCACCCGACAATTATACTTAAATGGAGCCGCCCGTTGGGCGCGACCTTAAAAGCGCGCAACGCACTTCGTGCGTCGCGTATAGGTCTTGACAAAAGTCGATATTACTGTTAAATATATCGAGCCGTAAGAGACCATTCCGTCCGTACCAGAGAAAAGCGCCGAGTCTTCCCCATGGCGGGGAGGCAAGGCGCTTTTCTTTGCGTTGACTCACCGGAGCCCGAGATGCGCCGGGGTCCGGGGGATATTCGTCTACGGATGAACCCGTGCCCATAACAGACTCGCTCAAGAAACTGGACTTAAAAAGCCTCGCCGCCAAGGCGGGAGGGATCTTTTCCCCTCCCCAGGACCTTATCGGCGTGGACATCGGCAACTACGCCATCAAGATCGCCTGCGTCAAGGTCGAGGGGGGCAAGCCCCGCCTGAAGGCCTGGGGCTATCTGCCCATGGAGGTCAAGCCGGAATCCTCCCCAGATGAGAAGCGCCAGCAATCCATCAATCTGCTGAAAGCCTTCCTCATCCAGAAGAACCTTCCCGCCAAGCTCGCGGCCACCTCCATCTCCGGGAACGCGGTGATCGTGCGCTACGTCAAATTCCCCCTCTTGACCAAGGCGGAACTCCGGGCCACTCTCCCGACCGAGGCCGAGCCCTTCATCCCCTTCGACATCAAAGACGTCCAACTCAGCTTCCATGTCCTCTCCGAGATCATGGAGGAGGGGCAGAAGCGCATGGAGACGGTCCTGGTGGCGGCCAAGAAGGAGGTCGTGCAGGGGCGGCTCGACCTCATCGAATCCACCGGCCTGCGGCTCTCGCTCATCGACGTCGACTCTTTCGCCCTGGAGAACGTCCACGAGAAGGTGGAACCCCCCAAGGAACGGGCGCCCGCGGTGCTCTACCTGAACATCGGACATCTCGTCACCAACCTTTCCATCATCCACGAGGGCATCACGCGGGTGGTGCGCGATGTGTTCGTCTCCGGAAACACCTTCACCAAGGCCATCATGAAGGCCCTTCAATACGATTACGCTAAGGCCGAGGAGGCGAAGAAGAAGTTCGGCCTGCTCCTCGATCAAGAGGAGAAGGAGAAGGCCCTGCAGGAGGGCAACCGCGACGCCCTGGGAGTATCCCAGGCCGTCCAGGGCTCTATCAAGGATCTCGTCAGCGAAGTGCATCGCTCCGTGGACTTCTACCTCTCCCAGGGTCCGGAGCGCTCCATCGGCCGCATCGTCCTATGCGGCGGCTCGGCAAAGCTCAAGAACCTGGCCAAGTATCTCACCGGCGAGTTGAAGGTCCCGGTGTCGGTGCTCAATCCCCTCTCGTTCTTGGCCGACGCGCCCGCGGACATGCCGGCGGACGTTCTTCCCGCCATGAGCGTTGCCGTGGGGCTCTCCCTGCGCCGGCACAAGGA
This sequence comes from uncultured Elusimicrobia bacterium, assembly GCA_964359165.1. Taxonomy (GTDB): domain Bacteria; phylum Elusimicrobiota; class Elusimicrobia; order UBA1565; family UBA1565; genus CAYHRV01. The sequence continues at coordinate 15,082 of CAYHRV010000034.1, read as the reverse complement.
CTGGGTGTGAGAGAATGATCCGAGTCAACCTAGCCCCCCCGGAGCTGCTCGACAAGGAGATCGCGCAGCAGCGCACCGTCCAGGTCGGCATCGCCGCCGGAGTGGTCGCGCTCCTCATCGCCGGCGTCTCTTTCATCCACTACAACAGCGCCGTGAAATGGGAGAGTCAGCTCAAAGTCGACGAGGCGGAGTTCGACCGGCTCCAGAAGATCGTGGCCCAGGTCGAGGAGCTCGAGCAGAAGGCCAAGCACATGCGCACCCAGTTGGCCACGATCTCGGACCTGCGCAAGTCCCGGGCGGTCTATCCCCGCTTCATGGAGGACCTCCTCACGCTGCTCCCGCCGGGAGTCTGGCTGACCAATCTCTCGACCGTCAGCGACGCGGCCGGCACGACGCTTTCAGTGACGATCTCCTGCAAGTCGGGGGCCAGCGAGGACGTCGCCGTGTTCCTGCGGACACTGGAGACCTCCGACCGCTTCAAGGACGGACAGCTCAACGGGGGCATTACCACCAACCCCCTCCCCGAGCGCGTCGAGAACGTCTTCAACATGACTATGAAGTATTCGCCTCCGCCGATGGAGGAGCCGAAAAGCTAAATGAAGAGGAAACTCCCAATGAAACGGCGGTTGGCCCCTGGGACGAGCATCCTCCCGCGGGGAGGACGCTGACGTGGCCAAATTCAACCTGAAGCTCAACAAGCAGCAGCAGCAGTATCTCGTGGCCGGGGTCCTTTTCCTGGCCGGAGGAGGCTTCTCCTATTTCCGGTATTTCTGGATCCCCACCTCCGCCCGCATCCGGGAGACCACCGAGAAGATCAAGGCCGTCGAGGAGAAGATCAACAAGGCCAAGGGCCAGGCGGGGCGCCTGCCGACCATCCAAAAGGAACTCGAGCGCCTCAATGCGCAGGCGATCGAGGCCGAGAAACAGCTTCCCAAGAACAAGAATCTTCCCGCGGTCATCGTGACCCTCGGCAGCCTGGCGCGCAAGAACAACGTCGAGATCCGCTCTTTCCTGCCGGGAGGCCCCTCTCAAAAGGAGTATTATATAGAGGTGCCCTATACCCTCTCGATGCAGGGGACCTATCACAGCATCGCCCGGTTCTTCGCGTCCGTGGCCCTGGAGGAGCGCATCTTCAACGTGCGCAACGTCATCTATGGCGTCCCCAACACGGAGGGTAAGCTGACGGTGACCTATACTTTGATATCCTATCAGTCCAAAGGATGAGCGGACGATGAGACTCCTGCTGCTGTCGCTGGCCCTCCTCGCCCCGGCTCCGGCGCGAGCCGCGGCTCCGGCTTTGCCCGCCGAGAAGCCGGCCGCCGCCGCGCAGGCGGCTTCCACGGAGCCCGTGCGCCAGGGAGTCTCCGCCCTCTACGATGGAGAGCGTTATCGCGACCCCTTCCAGCCTCCGAAGGCCGCTTCCACGGGAGGGGGAGCCCCGATACAGGACTCGTCCCAACCGCAGGAATTCAGCATCCACTTGCTCAACCTCAAGGGCATCCTCAAAGACAGGCGCGGCTCCTATGCGATTTTGACCGACACCCTGGGAGGGAGCTTCATCCTCAAGGACGGGAAGCTCTTCGACTATAAGAACAAGCCTCTTCCCGGCGTCACCGGCGCCATACAACCGAAACAAAAATCCGTCACATTGATGACGCCCGACAAGGACGTGCAGGTTCTCCGTATCGGGGAGGAAGAAGGGCCCGAGGAGAGACAACGCTGATGCGGCTCAAAGGCGGAGGAACCATGTTGAAGCGATTCCTGTCATCGGTCCTGGCCGCCCTGCTCCTTTTCCCCCAGGCGGCCGCTCCCTTGATGGCTGCGGAACAGGCGAGCCTCGACGGCGTCGAGGTGGGCCCCGACCAGGTCACCCTCCATCTGAGCCGGCAGGTGAAATACAACTCCTTCGTCACCGCCGACCCTCCGCGCCTGGTCATCGAACTCGTGGGCGCGGAGCACATGCCCGCGGTCAAGCTCCAGAACGGCCAGGGGAAATACCTGCGCAAGGTCCGCTCCGGGCAGTTCCAAAAGGAGCCCAGCCTCATCGTGCGCATCGTGCTGGACTTGGCCAAGCTCGTGGGCTACCAGGCCAAATGGAACGACCGGGACCTCGTCGTGCGCCTGCAAGGCGAGGCGGGCAAGGACCCGGACCTCGACGCCGCTCCCCCCGCGGTCGAAGCCGCCAAGCCGGCTCCCCCGGCGGCGAAAGCCCCCGCTCCAGCGGCCAAAGCGCCCCCGCCGCCCGTTCCGGCCATGACGGCCGCGGCCGCCGCGCCCATGGTCGAAGCCCCCAAGCCCGCGCCCAAGCCCGCCGCTGCGCCCGCCGCGCCGGCGGCCGCGCCGGCCCCCAAGGCCGTCGTGCTCGAATCCGTGGAGGTGGGGCCCGACAGCGTCTCCTTGCAGTTGAGCGAGCAGGTGCGCTTCACCCCGACGGTCACCGCCAACCCGCCCCGGCTCATCCTGGAGCTCTCCGGCGTCGAGCACCGGGCCAAGGCCAAGCTCCAAGAGGGGCAAGGGCGCTTCCTCAAGAAAGTCCGCTCCGGGCAGTTCCAGAAGACGCCCCTGCTCTCGCGCATCGTGCTCGACCTCGCCAAGCCGGTCGGCTACCAGGCGAAGTGGGAAGGCAGCCGCCTCGTCTTGACCCTGCAGGGAGGGGCCGAGCCCATTGCCGCGGCCGCGCTCCCGCCCGCTCCCAAAACGGCGGCCAAGACCGTCGAAGTGAAGGTGGTCGAGGACGCGCAACCTCCGGTCCTCGTGTCTACCCCCGCAGCCGCCGCGGTGCAGGTGGAGGCCGAAGAAGAGCCGGAAGCTTCCGAGCCCGCCCCCAAGCCCAAGAAAGCGCCTGCCGTGCCCGCGGAGTTCTCCTCGGAGCTGGGTGAGCTGGCCGCCGCTCCCGAGACGGCAGCGGCCCACGATGAGGCGGTGGCGCGCGCGTACGCGGGCGCGGGCTATTCCGGAGGCCGCCGGGACATCCTCGCCTCCCTCACCTCGGAGCCCATCACCCTGGATTTCGACCAGACCGACATCCGGGACGTGCTCAAGCTCGTGGCCGCGAAAGCCAAGGTCAACATCATCTACGGCTCCGACGTGGCCGGGCCCATCTCCCTGCACTTAGTCGACGTCCCCTTCCGCGAGGCCTTCATGACCATACTGCAGATGCAGGGGCTCGTGGCCGACCAGACCGCGGAGAACATCCTGCGCATCATGACCCCCGGCACCCTGGCCAAGGAGCGCGCCGTGGCCGTCAACCAGACGCGCGTCATCAAGCTCAAGTACAGCAAGGCCTCCGAGATGAAGACCGCCGTGGACGCGGTGCGCACGGCCGAGGGACGGCAGGGGAAGATCACCGTCGACGACGGCTCCAACTCCATGATCGTCACCGATACCCTCGAGGGCATCGCGAGCCTGGAGAACCTGCTCTCCAAGCTCGACATCCGGCCCCAACAGGTGATGATCGAGGCCAAGCTCGTCGAGGTCAAGCTCACCAAGGACCTGCACTTCGGCATCCAGTGGGACTATTTCGACGTCAACCGTGGCCAGGCCCTCGGCAAGCAGGGTGTGACCACCGTCGGTTCTCCCGCCTTCCCTTCCGCCTCTCCAGCGACCCTGCCGCTCGACCAGAATGCCCTCGCCATCCCCGGACTCACCACCTCCGCCGGCGCCGTCGGCGGAGGAGGCCGCGGCACGGGCGTCTTCCTCCCGGCGAGCAAGGCCTTCGGGGCCCTGACCGTCGGGCGCATCACCAACAACTACCTTCTCTCCGCTACGCTCACCGCCGCCGCTTCGCAGGGCAAGGTCAAGGTGCTCTCCGACCCCAAGATCGCCACGCTCAACGGCAAGAAGGCCAGCATCAACATCACCACCCAGATACCCTACATCACCTCCAATGTCTCGGCCACCGGCGTCATCTCCCAGAACACGGCCTTCATCACCACGGGCATCATGCTCGACGTCACGCCGACCATCAATGCGGACGGGCGCATCACCCTGGAGGTCAATCCCACCGTGAGCCAGCCCTCGGCCCAAAGCGCGACCGGCATCGGGGCGCCGGCCGTGGATTCCCGCATGGCCAAGACCATGGTCATCTCCCAAGACGGCGAGACCATCGTCATCGGCGGGCTCATCACCGACTCGGAGAGCAAGCAGGTGGCCAAGATCCCCATCCTGGGCGACATCCCCATCCTGGGCTGGCTCTTCAAGAAGAAATTCATCGACCGCACGCGCGTGGAGCTGCTGATCTTCGTCACGACGCGAGTCATGCCCTCCTAAGGGCGCGCGGCCACCGTGATACTCCCCGCGCTCCTGGCCCTGCCCGCGGCCGGCGGGGCTCTCTTGCGCGGCTCTTGGGACCTCTGGGCGCAAGCCCTGCTCCATACCGCCTCCGCGGCCGGGCTCTCGCTCTGGCTCTCCTGGCGCATCCTCGTCGGCTACCTGCCCCTGCCCTCCCGGCGCAGCCTGCTCTGGACCGCGGCCCTGCTCGCCCTGGGCGCGGCCTCGGCCTCGATGAGCGCGCTCCACGCTTCCGCCTTGCCGGATTGGCGCACCTTCCTCAACGCCCTCTGGATGTTCCCGGCCATGGCCGCGCTCTCCAAGGACGAGAGGCGCGGCATCGACCAAGCCGTCCGGGCCGCGGCCTGGGTGCTCATGACTCTCGCCTTCTACCAGCGCATGGTCCTGCGGGACCCGGCCCCCTCCAGCGCGCTGGTCAACCCGAATGTCTATGCCGGGGCGGTGCTCATGCTCCTGCCCCTCGCCCTCGAGACCGGGGACAGGCTCCTGGCCTTGGGGTTGCTGATCTCCCTGTCCTGGACCCAGAGCGTCGGGGCGTGGCTGGGCCTCTTCTCCTCCATGCTGCTCAGCCGCAGCCTCCGCCGCACGGGGTGGTTCTGGGTGGGCGCCGCGGGCGCCCTCCTCTGCCTGGGCGCGATCTACGACAGGCTCCAGTCTCCGGAGTTCCTCCACCGCTGGACCTGGTGGGGAGCCGCCTTGAGGATGGCCTGGGACAAGCCTCTGCTCGGCCATGGACCCGGCGTCTTCGCCCTCCTCCTCCCCGCCTACCAGCAGAGGGAGGGACTTTCCACCCTCTACGCGCACCAATATTTCCTGCAGACCGCCGCGGAGTATGGACTCCCTTTCGCCGCGCTCTGGTTCGGCGGCCTCTGGCACTGCCTGCGCCGGGGGACCTCCCATAAGCGCTTCGGCGCGCGCGCGGTGCTCATCCATTCCCTCTGGGATTGGACGCTCTCGATGCCCTCTAACCTCTGGCTTTTCTCCTATTTCGCCGCCTCCTCCATCCCGGAAGGTTCCCGGGGCGTCAACATCCCCTCGCGCTGGCGCGTACCCGCGGCTTTCGCGGCGCTCTGCGTCGGAGGCTGGCTGATGAAGGGAGCCCTGGACCCCTGGGCCGCCTCGCGAGCCGAACGGGGGGCGGCCCAACGCCTGGCCTCGGGGGCGGTGGAGGACGCCCGCCGTCTCTGCGCGGAGGCCGTCCGCCTGGCGCCGGAGGATTTCCAGGCGCATCTGACCTCGGCCGAGGTCGAACTCGAGGCGGCCCGGCTGGCCTCCACTCCTGAGACCGCGGCTCGGGCCCTCTCTTCGTCCGCGGCGAGCCTTGAGCGGGCGGCCGAGCTCAACCCCCACCGAAGGCCGACTTGGACGCTGTTGTCCGCCGTCTATACGCGCATGGGACTCTCGGACCTTTCCGCGTCGGCGCGCGCGCGCGCGGCCCGGCGCTTCCCCGCGGGTGAGGGCCCGTGAGGACTCTCCCCCTTAAAGAGGGCGCGTTCTGGTGGCCCGCTTTGCTCTGCGCGGCGTGGCTGGCGCCGGTGTTCCTCTCGGGAAGGACCATTTTTTGGGGGGACCTCACTTATCTGCATCATCCCTGGCGCGCCTTGAGCGCCCAACTCGTACAGAGCGGAGAACTCCCCCTCTGGAACCCCTTCATCTATCTCGGCATGCCCCTGGCCGGACAGATGCAGGGCGCGGCCTGGTATCCCGGGACGCTGCCCTTCATGCTCTTCGGCTTTGCGACCGGTCTGGCGGTGTTCCAGACCCTCCACTATTGGCTGGCGGGCTTCTTCACCTGGCTCTGGCTCAAGCGCCTGCGCTTCTCCAGCCCGGCCTGCGCCGCGGGCGCCGCGGCTTTCCTGCTCGCCGGAGGTCTCGTCAGCCGCGCGCCTTTCCTCAACCATCTCTCCACGCTCGCCCTCCTGCCCTCCTTCCTGCTCTTCGCCGAGAGTCCGGCCCTGCTGGGCCTGAGCCTGGCGCTCGCGTTCCTGAGCGGCTACCCTCCCATGCTCCTGGGCGCGGCCGCGGCGGCCTGGGCTCTCTCGCTGGGCTGGAGGCTCCTGCGCTCCCCGCTCATGGACGCGCGCGCCCTACTCAAAGCGGCCGCGGGGCATTGCGCGGCTTGGGGACTGGCCGCCCTCTTGGCCCTGGGCCTGGGCGCCTGCCTGCTCCTGCCGGCCCTGGAACTGGCCGCGGGCTCCCGGAGGGGGAGCGGGATCGATCCGGAGGAATCGCTCACCTGGTCCTTCGCCGGTCGGGACATGGTCCAGCTCACGGCGCCGCCGCTCATCCCGGAGGGGGACTATTCCCCGTCCACGCTCTGGTGGAAGACTTCCTACTTCGGCCTCGGGACGCTCGCGGCCGCGGCCGCGGGTTTTGCGGCGCTGGGGGCCCCATTGGCTCTTTTCTCCGGCGCCTACGGAGCAGCCTGTGGGTTGCTGTTGTTGGGAGCGAACCTTCCCCTTTCCCACTGGCTCTGGACGCATGCCGCTCCCTTGCGCTACATCCGCTACCCGGGGAACACCGCTTACCTCCTCATCCCGCTCATAAGCCTCCTGGCCGCGGCGGGCCTCCACCGCAGGCGCTTCGCCGGAGCGTGGGCCGTGCTCATCGCCGCGGAGCTCCTGGCGTACGCGTGCCGGTCCCAGCCTCTCGTCGAGCGCTCCTATTTCACGGACCCGGGACCCCTGGTCCTGGCCCTGCGCAAGGAGCTCCAAGGACACCGCTACCTGCTCTCCGGGCGCGCCCTGCAATGGCAGCGCGGCCAAGGCCGCGAGGCCTCGGAGGCCGTCTTGGACCTCAAGCACCGTCTCTACGGCCTGACGAACATGCCCTACCGCCTAAGAGCCATCGCAAACTTCGGGGAACCGCTCACGCTCCAGGGCCCCTATGACTTCATGGACTTCCTCTTCACGCGGCCCGGACTCGCGGCGGCCGCTCCCTGGCTGGACTGGGCCGACGGCAGGCTCCTCATGACGCGCGAGCGGCTTCCCTCGGGCGGCCTCGACTACCTGGGCGACAGCCTCTGGCATCTCTACCGCGCGCCGGGATCGGCCGGCGCGTATTGGCTCAACGAGCGGGAGGGCTCGCTCCTGCCGGCCACGGCGCAAGGAGCGCCGCCGCTCCCGCGCACCCGCAAGCCCCTCGAACTCGTCCAGGAGGGGACAGACCGCTTGCGCGTCCATGGGAGCTTCGCCGAGCCCGGCTGGCTATTCCTTTCCGAGCCGAGAGCCCCGGGGTGGAAAGCGTTCCTGAACGGTCGGCCGCGGGCGCTCGCCTCCGCGCCCGCGCTCACGGCGTTCCAAAAGCTCCGCGTCCCCGCGGGTGATTGGAGCGTCCTCTTCCGCTACGACCCTGCCTCATGGAGGCTCGGCCTGGCCGTGAGCCTGGCCTTTCTATGTGCCTTGGGCGCATATTGGTATAATCGCCTCCTTCGCTCAGGCCTCGTCATCGAATAAATGACATCCAAGGACGGGTTCTTCTTCGCTCTCCTTGCCGCCGTCCTGGCGGCGGTCCTGGCCCCCATCCTCCTTCAGCCCGCTCTTATGGCCGGGAATTTCGGCGATCTTTACTCCTACCATCTGCCCCTGCGGCACTTGGCGGCCTCCCGCCTCCAATCCGGGCAACTGCCGTTCTGGAATCCCTACATCTTCTCCGGCCTCCCGCTCCTGGCCAATCCCCAGTCCTCGCTCTTCTATCCGCCCTCCCTGCTCTTCCAGGTGCTTCCCGCGGGCTACGCGTTCACGCTCTTCTACGCCTTTCACCTCCTCTGGGCGGGATTTGGAGCGCAGCTATTGTTGAGAAAAGCGGGGCTCGACGCGGCCGGAGCCTGCGTGCTGGCCGCCTCTTTCACTCTCTCCCCATTCCTCATCTACCGCATCCCGCAGGGCATCCCCACGCATCTGGCCGCGCTCAGCCATGTGCCCTGGTGCTGGCTTGCCCTGCTCTCGGGGAGGGTCCCGCTCCTGGCCGCGGCATGGTCCCTGCAGTTCCTCAGCGGACATCCCCAGTTCTCGCTGATCAACGCGCTGGGAATGGGCGGCTTCATGGCGGTAGGCCCTTCAGGAAGGGGCCCGGCATGGCAACGCCTTTTCTTCCTCCTCAAGGCCGGGACCGCCGCGGCGGCCCTTTCGGCGGTCCAGTTGGCGCCCACCGCGGAGTTCCTCTCCGCGTCCAACCGTTCCGGCTGGCCCGCGGCCTTCGCGACCGCCTACTCCATGCCCCCCAAGGCCCTCGCCGCGCTCGTGCTCCCCGACTTCTTCGGCGACCCGTTGGCCGGGGATTTCCGCGGCTTCCCCTCGGAATTCTTCGAACTCTACTCGGCCTCCACGGGGTGGGTCCCCGTGCTCCTCGCCCTAGCCGGCCTCGTCCTCTGGGGACGCGCCGCCCGGATCAAACCGGCCTTCGGCCTGGCTCCCTGGGGGCTTGCCGCGGTCGGCGTGTTCCTCGCCCTGGGGGGGAACAACCCCCTGGTCCCCTGGCCGGAAGTCCCTCTTCTCAACATGCTCCGCGTCCCGGCCCGCTTCAGCCTCCTGTTGGTATGGGGCACGCTCCTGGCCGCGGCCTCGGGCTGGCTGCTCCTCAAGGAGCGTCTGCGTCCAGCGCCCTGGCTCCGGGCCACTCTGCTCGCTCTCGTCTGCCTGGACCTCCTGCCCGGCGCCGCCCGTTTCGTCTACGCCGAGGACCCCGCGCCGTTCCTGGCCCCGAGCGCGTCGTTCTCCCAGGCTCTGGGCGGACGGATGCTGCGCTTCGCCACCGAGCCCGACGCGCCCAACGCGGACAAGGCCATGCTCTACCGCGCCATGAACCTCAACGGCTATGACGCCTTCTACCTGAAGAACTACATGGAATATGTCGGCGTCTCCGAAGGAGGCCCGGCGGCCGACCCGAGCCGGACCTACATCCGCCGCCTCGATACCCCGCGCATGCGCGCGCTCGGGGCGGCCTATTCCCTATCGGCCGGGGGACTGATCCCCGTGCCGGGAGCCCTCTCGGTCGGCCGCGTCGTTCCGACGGGCACGGGAGTCGTGGTCTACAGTCCCCGCGCGGAGCGCTGGATATTCCGGGATCGGCCGGGCAGCGCGCCCGCGCGCGCAGGCCCACGAACGCTGGTATTCGCCATGCCGCATTTTCCGGGCTGGAAAGCCTGGATCAACGGCAGCCGCGCCCCCATCCGCGTAGAAGAGGGCCTGCTCCAGGCCGTGGACCTTCCCGAGGCCGGGCCCTGGCGCGCGCTCTTCCGCTTCGAGCCCACGGCGTGGGTCTGGCTCTGCCTGGGCTGCGCCGCGTCCTGGGGAGTCTGGCTCACGGCGGTCCTGAGAGGAAACTAGTAAGAAATGAAGCTCTCGATAAAACGGCACAGGCCCCCCGAAGGAAGCACCCCCCCGCGGGGGGGGCGCTGACATGAGCGGAGCGGGAAAGCGTTCACTCTCCCTCGCCCTCGCCGTGCTCATCGGCGGGGTCCTGCTCTATCTCTCCCTGCGCGACATCGACTGGGCCGAGGTCCTGCGCATGCTCTCGGGCACGCGCCCGCGTTGGCTGGCGCCCCTGCTCTTCCTCCCGGCGCTCGACATCTTCGTCCGGGCCCTGCGCTGGAAGCTCCTGCTCGTCCCCGTTACCGCGGCGGGCTGGCGCACGCTCTTCGGCCTGGAGGCCGTGGGCCTCGGGCTCAACAACATCCTCTTCCTGCGCATCGGAGAGCTGGCGCGGGCTTATCTCGGAGGGAAGAGGCTCGGAGTCCCGGGCTTGAGCGTCCTCTCCACCATCTTAGTCGAGCGCCTTTGCGACGCGGCCGCCCTCTTCACCCTATTCAGCGCGGTCTCCTTCGCCATCGCGGAGGTCATCTCCCCTCAACTGCGCTGGGCGGCCCTGGCCGGGGTCGCGGTCCTTCTCGCCATCCTCCTCGGCGTGACCTCCGCGGAGCGCCTGCTCGAGCGCTGGGAGCCCTGGGCGCGCTTCGAGGCCTCGCACCCCCGCATCCACCGCCTCCTCAGGGAGCTCGTCTTAGGCACCGGCGCGCTCCGCTCGCCCGGCCGGGCATGCGCCATCGCGGGCCTGAGCCTCCTGCTCTGGGTATGCGACGCCGCCATCTTCTGGGCCGCGGGGCGGGCCCTGGGGCTGGAGGGGCTCACCTATCTCAAGAGCGTGGCGGTCATGACCACGGCCGCGGCCGCCAGCGCCTTGCCCGCCCTTCCCGGCGCTTTCGGCAACTTCGAGGCCGGGGTCAAGGCCATCCTGGTCCATTTCGGCTACGCGCCGGAGGCGGCCATCGGCTACGCCACGCTGGCCCACCTTTCCATGTTCGTCGTGGTGACTTCCATGGGCCTCTTCTTCCTCAACCGTTTCGGGCACGGCCTGCGGAGTCTCGGCCGGGAGATGACGAGCGCCGGGGAGGACTGGAAGAAATGAGAGCGCGTCTCTTGGACTGGCTGGCCTGCCCCCTCTGCCGCGGCCCCCTCGCCTTCGCGCCTTCCTGCGCCGCGCAGGGGGACGCCGATGTCGAGAACGGCGCGCTGGTCTGCTCCTCCTGCCGGAGGGACTATCCCATCCAGGATTCGATACCGCGCCTGGTCCCGGGAGCGCTCGACTCCGGAAACGCCAAGACCCGGGAGAGCTTCTCCTGGGAGTGGCTCCGTTATCCCGGCTCCCTGCCCGAGGACAAGCCCATCTTCCTGAGCGAGACCCAGCTCCCCGAGGACTACTGGCGAGGACGCTTGATACTCGACGGCGGCTGCGGCATGGGACGCTACACCCGCGTGGCCCTCGCCCTGGGCGCGGAAGTCGTGGCCCTGGACCTCTCCGAGAGCCTCACGCGCCTTTTAGACAGGGCCCGGGTCGATCCCAAACTGCACCTGGTCCAGGGCGACCTGCTGCGGCCCCCGCTCAGGGAAGACTGCTTCGACGCGGCCTACAGCATCGGCGTCATCCATCACACCCCCAGCGCCCCGAAAGCCCACGCGAGCCTCTCGAAGCTGGTCAAGAAGGGGGGATATCTCTCCGTCTGGGTCTACGGCTCTCCCGGCTCCTACGCGAGCTTCTCCACCAACCCCCTGCGCACCGGCCGCTCTTGGCTCAAGCGCGTATTGCCCTTCGTGTGGGCCGTGGTCTGGGCGCGCATGCTGCTCAGCGACGCCCTGCGCCTTCTGAGCACCCGACTGCCGGTACCGGCGCTCTACGCCCTTTGCTATCCCCTGACTTGGCTCGGGGCCGTGCCTTTCCTCAAATATCTCACCTTCTCCGTGCACCCGGACTTCCAGGTCAGGCTCATCGAGAACTTCGACTGGCTGGCCCCGCCCTACCAGAGCAAGCACACCAAGGAGGAGGTCCGCGCCTGGTTCACGGAGGCGGGCCTCGAGATCCTCAGCCAGTTCCCGCACGGCGTCGTGCCCAAAGTGGGCTTCCTGGGCCGAAAACTTTGAAGTGAGCTTCCCGGAATCCGAAGACCTCTCCGTCGTCCGGTTCTGCCGGACGCTGGCCGTCCTCGTATTGCTCCTGGGCGCGGCCCTGCGCTTCGCGCATCTGGGAGCCCCCTTGACCAACGACGAGGGCTACATGCTGCGCGAGTACGCGCGGCGGCCGATCTCCCTCATCCTTCGCCGCTACGACGTCCCCAACAACCACATCCTGCTCTCGGTCCTGCTTCATTGGGTGGATCGGGCGAGCCCCAAGAAGATCATCCTGACGCTCTCCGACCACCGGCCGCTGCAGCTCCCGGGCATCCTGGCCGCCGCCGCCTCCCTGCCGCTCGCCTACCTCCTGGCCCGGACACTGCTCCTGCCGCCGCCCGCGATCCTGTTTTTCGCGGCGTTCTTCTCCTTGTCGTTCTGGCACCTGCTCTACAGCCACATGCTCCGCGGCTATGATCTCTCGCTCTTCCTGCTCCTATCGGCTTGCTGGTCCACGGCCGCGGCGCTCTATCAAGCCCGCCCGCTCCGGCTCGCGGCGACGTCCATCGCCCTGTGCCTGGCCCTCATGACCCTGCCCACCAGCGCCTATTTCGCGGCCGGACTCGGCATCTGGACTTTTTGCCTGCCCCTGCTTGCGCCGTTGCCTGGGCCAAGACGCCGCGTCTTCCTCCATGTGGCGCTCGCCTTCGGCTCCTGCCTGCTCGTATCCTTCCTTTTCTACCGTCCCATACTCTCCCAGGTGCTCCAGGCGGGGGGCCCGCGCCTATCCCTCTTCGCCTCCCTGGCGGCGTCGCCGGAGCGCTGGAGCCAGGCCGCGGCGGTCGCCGGCCACGGCGGCGTCTTCCGCGTGTTCTTCCTGGCCCTGGCCTCGCTCGGCTTCTGCTTCGCCCTATTGCACCCGCGCTTGCGGCCCGCGGCGGCCCTCATCGGACTCCAGACGCTTCTGCCTCCTTTCTTGGCGACGCTCCAAGGAACCATTCCTCCCTCGCGGGTCTATATCCCTTCCCTCCCGTTCTGGTCCATGGCCGCGGGATTGGGCGCCTACGCGGCGTTCACCGCGGCTTGCCGGGGCATGGCGGCGCTCCGCTCCCGGCCCAGGCCGGCGCTTTCCCTGGCGCTCGCTCTCATCCTGGCGGCATCGGCCGGAGAGATACGGACATTCCTCTCGTGCAACCGCGGCGTGCGGCCGCGAGACCTGCTGGATTGGATCGTTTCCGCCGCCGCGCGGGAGGACGACTTCTCCATCCTCGCGGCGGAACTCGGCGACCGCCCCCTGGATGCGGTGGCTTGGGACTACTACGCGCGCGCCTCGGACTTGGAACCGGATTACTACCTTCAAGAAAACGTCGACCCGCCCTACCTCATCCGCCGCCGGACCTTCGTGCTCGCCGAGGATGAAGGCCAGGCCCGGGCCGCGCTCGCACGCTCCCATACCGGCCCGATCCTTCTTGGGCGCCTGCGCCGAGCCTTCCGATCGGAACGCCTATCCGTCTGGGAGACCTCCCTGGACGAGGAAACCCTTTCCGCCTGCCGCTCGGCGCTCCAGGACCGGACTTCCGCGAAGACGGCGAGGGCCGGGGCCCTCGCTTTGCTGGGAGCCGACGCCCTCAAGCGGGGTTCCTTGAAAGAGGGGGCGGCTCTGCTAGAGCAAGCGAAAGCGCTCGATCCAAACGACCCAAGGATACGCCACCAGTTGGGGTACGCGTACTTCCTCGGGTTCCTAGACGAGAAGGCGGGAGCCGAGTTCGAATGGGTGGTGTCTCATGACACGGGAAACGTCCACGCCCCCTACTATTACGCCGAGACCCTGCTCTCGCGCGGCCGCGTGAAGGAAGCCTTGCGCTGGTATGATTGGTATCTCCGGGAAGACCTTCCCGCCGCGGCTTGGATGCTCAAACGCTACGCGGGAGAAGGGGCCGCAGCCACGCGCTCGGGGGAACCGTCCGGGTCCGCGGCCCCGGACGGCCCTCGATACTGGCGCGAACTGGGCGTGCGCTGCTTCAAGAGGAGCTCCTATGAGCGGGCGGCCATCGCCTTGCTTAAATCCGCGGAAATGCAGCCCTCCTTGGATCGGCGCGTGGAGGCCGCGGTGGCCTATTCGAAGATCCATCGCTACACGGACGCCATCCGCCTTCTGGAGGGCGTCGCCGAAGCCGGCCGCGGCGCCGACGCGTACACGCTTCTGGCGAGGATGCTCATCCTCAAGCATCGCTACCCGGAGGCTCGGAGGGCGGTTTCCGAGGCGCTGCGCCTCTCCCCCGCGCATGCGGTGGCCCAGGATGTCCTCAAAGGCCTGTCGCGGCTTCCGGATGGACGGCTCGCGGGCACTTGAGCCCGACGCACGATATCAAGTAACTTTGGGGTCGTAACGAAGGGATATGGCGGCTTCTTCCAAGCGCGTCGTGATGCTCACCCCGAATTTCCACCCGCACATCGGCGGGGCGGAGAAGCAGGCCTTGGAGCTCTCCAAGGCCCTGGTCGCCCTGGGCTGCGGCGTGCTCGTGCTCACGCGCGGCCGCGACGAGCTTCCCTCCCGGGAGACGGTCTTTGGGGTGCCGGTGCGCAGGCTCCCGGTGCTCGATTGGACGACTCTCCTGGACTCGATCTCCTTCCTGCTCGGAAGCTTCCTCTATCTCCTCTTCACCGCGCGGTCCTACGACGCGGTCCACGTCCATCTGGGAGGTTCCGCGGCCGTGGGCGCGGCCCTGGCCGGCCGCCTCCTGGGCAAGAGCGTGGTGGTCAAGATCGGCGGAGGCCGGGGCATCGGCGAGATCGCGGTCTCCTCCAAGACGCTTGCCGGTAGGCTCAAACTGCGGCTGCTCAAGGCGCTCAAGCCGCAGTTCATCTGCGTGGCGCGCGACCTCTTCGAGGAACTCTCCGAGCACGGCCTGGGTTCGGGCGCCCTGGTCGTACCCAACGGGGTGGACCTCGAGCATTACCGCCCGGCCAAGCCGGCCCAGAAGGCCGCCCTGCGCAAGGCGTTGGGCTGGCCTTCCGGGCTCGCCCTCCTCTATGTCGGGCGTCTGGCCGCGGAAAAGCGCTTGGACGGCTTCATGAAGTCCCTGGCCGCGGCGCTCAAGAGCTCCCCGGCGGACGCTTTCTTCGCCGTCGCCGGGAGCGGCCCCGAGGAGCGCCTTCTACGGGCGGAGGCCGCTCGCCTGAACCTCTCGGGGAAAATCCTGTTCCTTCCCCCGCGCCATGACATCCGCGAGCTCTACCTCGCCGCGGACGTCTTCGTCCTGCCCTCAGTCTCCGAGGGGCTCTCCAACGCTCTCTTGGAGGCCATGGCCTGCGGCCTGGCCGTTTTCGCCAGCCGGGTGGGGGGGACCCGCGAGGCCGAGGGATGAGGGCACGCCGGGCGACTAATTGGCCCCCCACACCCCGCGGGT
>CAYHRV010000033.1:0-19203 GCA_964359165.1 uncultured Elusimicrobia bacterium | reverse complement strand
AGGTCTTCGCCGTGGACGGCGGCTCCAAGGACGGCACCATCGAGTTCCTCAAGTCCAAGGGCGTCTGCGTCCTCGTCCAGACGGAGCGCGGCCGCGGGGTGGCCTTCCGCCTCGGCGTGAGCGAGGCCAAGGGGGACTGCGTCGTCTTCTTCAGCCTCGACGGCAACGAGGACCCCACCGACATCCCGCGGCTCTTCGCGCAGCTGGAGAAGGGCGCGGACATGGCCATCGCCTCGCGCATGATGAAGGGCGCCTACAACGAGGAGGATGAGCATTGCTTCCGACCCAGGAAATGGGTCAACCTCGCCTTCACCCTGATCGCCAACCTACTCTGGAACCGCGGCCCCTATATCACCGACACCATCAACGGCTACCGCGGCGTGCGCCGCGAGGCTTTCCGGCGCATGTCCCCGGACGCGGCGGGCTTCGTCATCGAATATCAGCTTTCCATCCGCGCCATGAAGCTGGGGCTGGCGGTAGCCGAGCTCCCCACGCGGGAGAACCCGCGCCTGGGCGGAGAGAGCACGGCCAAATCCTTCCCCACCGGCCTGGTCTTCCTGCGCCAACTGGCCAAGGAGATCCTCATCGGCCGGCGGTTCTGATGCGGGGCGGCTCGGCCAAGGCCTTGCTCGCCTGCGCGGCCTTCTTGTCCCTCTCGCTCCTCCTTCCTCCGGCTTCGGCCCAGGACGCCGACGACCTGGTCTTCACCGCCATGCGTTCGGAGATGGACCGCTCCCTGCGCCGCCTCGCCCTGGAAGGCTCCGGCCCGCCCTACCACATCCTCTACCGCCTCACCGACCGCAGGAACAGGGCCATCAGCGCCACCCTGGGGGCTCTCACCGACGAAAGGAGCGAGGACTCCCGGACTCTCTATGTCGAGGTGCGCGTGGGGGGCCCGGAGTTGGACAATACGACGCTGGGAGCCCGGGGCCAATCCTCCCCCGTCCCCATGGACTCCTCCGCCATGCGCCAAGCCCTATGGCTCTTGACCGATGAGGCCTATAAGTCCGCGTTGGCGGGATTCCTTGAGAAGAAGGCGCGCAAAGCCGTGGAGCGCGACCTGGAAGACGCCGGCGACTTCTCCCCGGAGGAGCCCGGGCGGCACCGAGCGCCTTCCTTGCCGCCGGAGGACACCGGCCCCTGGAAGGACTATATCCGGGCCTTGTCCGCGGAGCTCAAGGATCACGCCGACATCTACGGCTCGAACGTCTCCCTGCTTCTTCCCTGGTCCAGACGCCTCCTGCTGACCAGCGAGGGCGCGGAGATCGCCTCTCCCCGGGAGAGCATGCCCGTGCGCCTGATGGTCTCGGGCTGGACGCGCTCCGAGGATGGGATGCTCCTCTCCTCCGGACGCACCTGGCAGTCGGCCTCCACTTCCGCCCTCCCGCCCCTCGCGGAGGCCAAACGGGAACTGCGCGGCTGGGCCTTGGACCTCCTTGCCGACCGCGCCGCCTCCCTTCAAGAGCCGGTCTCCGTCCCCACGCTCATCGACCCGGAGATGGCCGGGGTGCTCTTCCATGAGGCCTTGGGGCACAAACTGGAGGGCCAGCGGCAGAGGGACCCGGACCAGAGCCATCTCTTCCGCGGCCGCGTGGGCGAGCGCATCCTGCCCGGTTTCCTCAGCCTCATCGACGATCCCACGCTCGCGGACTTCAACGGGACCCCCACCCACGGCCATTACCTCTACGACGACGAGGGCGTTGCGGCCCGGCGCGTGACCTTGGTCGAGCGCGGGGTGCTCAAGGGCTTCCTCATGTCCCGCTGGCCCATCCCGGGCTTCCCGCGCTCCAACGGGCACGGCCGTTCCGAGCCCGACGAGCACCCCAGCGGCCGGATGAGCAACCTCATCCTGGAGGCGCACGAGCGCCAGTCCCCGCCCGAGCTCAAGAAGAGGCTCATGGAGCTCTGCCGGAAAAAGGGGATGCCCTACGGCCTGCGCCTGCTCGGATCCGGGGGAGGGGAGAACCCCACCGGACGAGGCGCGGCCCAGACCCTGGAGGTCAAACCCAAGCGGCTCTTCCGGGTCGACGCGCAGACCGGGGAGGAGACCCCGGTGCGCGGGGTGAAGATGGTCGGGACCCCGCTGGTGCTCCTCAATCGCGTGGTCGCGGCCGGCGACGACGCGGCGATCTTCAACCAATACCTGTGCAACGCGGAGTCGGGCTGGGTGCCGGTCTCCCAGATCGCGCCGAGCCTGCTCCTCTCGGAAGCGGAGTTCCAGCGCCTGCCCGAGAAGCGGGCGCGCGCGCCCATACTCCCC
This sequence comes from uncultured Elusimicrobia bacterium, assembly GCA_964359165.1. Lineage (GTDB taxonomy): Bacteria > Elusimicrobiota > Elusimicrobia > UBA1565 > UBA1565 > CAYHRV01. Next base: position 16,943 of record CAYHRV010000033.1, on the reverse strand, counting down.
TCGCCGCTCCATGATGATGAGGACTAACCCAAAATCGCGGCCGATTCATTCTTATTTCTCGCGATTTTGGGTATTTGTCGTTGCATTCCAAGCGATCGCCCTGCTGTTCCTATCAAAGGGACCTTCCTTCGCTGACAGCCTCGACGACGCCCTGGACGCCGAGATCGCTCGCTCGACGACTTCCCTGCGCCAAGACGAGCATCCCGCCCCCTATTTCGTCTCCCTCCGAGTCGATGACGCCTCCGGCGCCGAACTGCGCTGCATGCTGGGCGGGGTACAACAGCGCTCGCTCTACCGCGATCGGCGGCTCGTCGCGGACCTGCGCGTGGGGAGCCCCGAGCTCGACGGGCGGCCGGAAGGCGCGCCGGAGGGCTTGCGCGGCCGCGAACTGCCCTATTCGGCCGACGCCCCGGCCCTGCGGCGCGTGCTCTGGTCGGAGCTCGACGCGGCCTACAAGGCCGCGGTGGCGGGCTTCCTGCGCAAGAAGGCCGCGCGCGTCAAGCGCGGCAAGGCCGAGTACGAATCGGACGATCTCTCCCGCGAGGAAAGCGGGGTCTTCGAGGAGCCCGAGCCCGCGGAGTCCTGGCCGGAGGAGGACCTCCGGCGCGCCGAAAGCCTCTGCCGCTCGGCCAGCGCCGTCTTCCGCTCGGCGTCCTCTTGGGCGCCGCGCTCCTCGGGGGCCGGCTATTACCAGCTCCAGCTGAGCCGGCGCCTACGCGACTCGCAGGGCACGCGCATGCGCCATTCCTCGCGGCTGGCCCAGCTCACGCTCCAGGCCTCGGACCTCGCGCCCGACGGCGCTCCGCTCTCGGTCTCCCGGGTCCTGCTCGCCCGCGGCCCGGGCTCCCTGCCCGACCGGATGCGCGTCGAGGAGGAAGCCCGCGCCATGATCGCGGACCTCAAGGCTCTCCAAGCCGCGCCCTCGACTTCCCCGTTCGCGGCCCCGGCCATCGTCGATCCGAGCGTCGCCGCCGCCCTCTTGGAGGCGTTGGCCATGAGGCTCTCGGGCGAGGAACAGCGCGACCCCGACGGCGCCCAGACCTTCCGGGGCAAGGTCGGCAGGCCCATACTCCCGGCATTCCTGACCCTCATAGACGACCCCGCGCGCGAGGAGCACGGGGGGCGGGCCCTCCTGGGCCATTACCGCTTCGACGCGGAGGGGGTGCGCGCGCAGAAGACCGTGCTCGTGCGCGAGGGGAAGCTCGAATCCTTCCTGCTCTCGCGCTACCCGCTCCCCGGCCTCCCGAACTCCAACGGCCACGCCCGGGCCGCCTCCGGCTACCTGCCCATGGGGCGCGCCTCGAACCTGATCCTCACCTCCTCCCGCGCCCTCGGCCGCGAGGCCCTGCTCGCGCGCCTGCGCGAGTTGTGCGTCCGCAACGGGAAGAGCCAGGGCCTGCTCATCGAGCGCGCCCAATCCTGGAGCCAGCAAGGCGGCACCAACAGCCGGCAGTCGCTTAGGCTGGTCCCGACGCGGGTCACCCTCGTCGACGCGGCGAGCGGAGCGCGGACGCTGGTGCGCGACCTGGACATGGTGGGGACCCCCCTGGACTTGGCGGGCAAGATCGTCGCGACCGGGGACGACACCTCGGTGACCGACAACCTCGTCGAACAGGAATCGGGCCGGATCCCGGTCTCGGTGGTGGCGCCCTCCCTGCTCCTGGAGGAAGTCGAGCTCCAGCGCAGCCGCGCCAAGCCCCAGAAGGCGCCGGTGCTGCCCCCGCCATGAAAAGCGTTATCATCTCGCGCGGTCCGGCTCCGGGAAACGCTCCGTCGGGCGCGCGGTCGCCCTCTTTGTTCGGCCGCCGCTCGGGCCTCGCCCCACGTTCTGCGCGGCGCAGGGCTCCGGCACGCCCCGCCGGACCGTTCCCGGTCCGGCCCCGCGGATTTTCTTGCCCCAGATTCTCATGAAAAACAAATCAGCTCCGCCGCGGACCTTCTTTCATCTCGAACCGATACTCCGCAACAAGATTACTGCCTCGGCATTCCTGCTTTGGGCGATACTCGTCTTGTGGGCTTACGCACGGCCTGATCGGATACCCTATCAATCCATTGCAGCCTGGATTCCATACATTCCACCGATTTGGGAAGCAACACCATCCGCCCTTCTAACACACGCCGGCCAGATTTTTAAACTTGTGATTTTCATGGCCGTGCTTTCCGGCCTGGGCCGAGCGATCATGAGGCGTTTGCTGAAAATCCAGAACCTTAATGGATTCGAAGATGCATTCTTCTCCTATGCCTTAGGACTTGGCGTTTTCGGGTCTGCCGTCCTATTATTGGGCCTATTCAACCTCCTGCAAGCGCCTGTCATATTGTCAATGTCGGCTTTGTTTATCGCGATTGCGATCATTTTCAACCGAGACATTGTCACTCGACGAGACTCCCGCAATGATCCTCCTGCCCCTTTGCTGGCCTTTGTAGGATGGAGCTTCCCTTTTGCGGCACTTCTTTCCCTCATATTATTGCTTCAAGGGTTCTACGCTTTGGCTCCGGAGATTTTCTACGACTCGCTCATATACCATCTCGGGCTTCCCAATTTATATCGGATGGAAGGTGGGATAATCCCCACCCCGAGCAACATGTATTCCGGCATTCCCATGCTGTTTCAAATGGTTTACACCGGAGTGCTATTCCTCGGCGACGAGACCCTTGCCGAACTGATCCATTGGAGCACGGGAATCGGCATCGTTGCCGGAATGCTCGGATTCGGCGCACGTTGTCGGAAGCCCTTGCTCGGCTGGATTGCGGCCGCCATCTTCTTCTCCACTCCCCTGGTGGGGGACAACATCATGCGGGCGGGAGTCGAGGTGGGCATCTCCTATTGGCTGTTCAGCTCCATCTACGCCCTGGCACTTTGCTGGTTTGTTAAAGGGTCGCCTGATGAAAAACCATTCTGGCTGCTATCATCCGTCCTCTCCGGTTTTGTATTGGCGGCCAAGTACACTCCTTGGCCATACATGGTCGGACTCTTGGTCTGTTTCATTTTGCTTCGTATCTCCAAGAGGGAAATCAGCTTCTATTTCGGGGTCGCGGGCAGCTTTGCGCTGCCATGGATACTGAAGAATGTCCTGTTTTATCGCAATCCGATTTATCCGTTCATGCATGAATCCTTTAATCCCGATGCCTCCTATCCGGTGCTTTGGCGGGCACTGCACCAGGATGGATGGGGGCGCAATTGGGGGGCCATCCTCAGAGATGGCCGCCAATTATTTGAAGTAGTCGTGCATCCCTGGTTCATGACCGTGCGCGGCATGACCGACTTTGACCATGTCGGCCCCATTTTCTTGTTGGCCCTTCCCGGAATCTGTGCTCTTCGCGCATCTTCCAAGGAGGGTAAGATATTCCTTTGGGCCCTATTTGCGCTTTGGGCCACTTGGTGGCCGCTGACGGGGATGCCGCGGTTTTTTATGCCCGGCTTGGCGCTCTTGAGTGTGTTAGTCGCATATTTTTTCCTCACCATAACGACAGCCTGGGCCAGAAATGGGATGTTGGCCGGTCTTGTTCTCTTATGCTTGAACGGCTTTTCAGTATTCGCGCAGTTCTCTTCTAGGTTCGATAGTTGGCCTTATCTCCTGGGGAAGCAATCGAAGGCTGAGTATTTGCGCCATCATCATCTGACCTATATTAACCCGAGCTACATGGCCATCGATTGGATCAATAACAACACGCCCCCGGAGGCCCATGTCCTGTTGCTGGGTGATGGCCGCGGTTACTATCTGGCGCGCAGTTTTATCGCCTCCTCCCCGCTGGATACCCCGTTCTTTTTCCACTTGCTCAACATCAGCTCATCATCCGATGATCTGCGAGGGCGTCTGGGGGAGGCTGGAATCACCCATCTTCTGTTAAACATGGCCCTGCTGGCGCGTTCGCATCCGCCTCTCGACTCCGATGGCTCGAGATATCGAATCTTGACTGACCTCTTCGAAAAGAACATGGCCCTCCGCTTCGAAGATCGCGATTACGCGGACGAGCGCTGGAGCCTCGTCTATGAGCTAACCCCCGATAGACCACCCGAACATCATTCCAGCCCCCTTCTCACATGGTACGCTCGCAAGAAATAGTGCCGCATGGAGGATCATCGTGAGAAATATTTTCATTGCGGCCCTGATGCTTTCATGCTCTCCCCAAGCCTATTCGGAAACCTTTAGCTCGATGACCATTACCGGCACCATGACCGTTCAGGGCAATGAATTCAGTGTTGGAGCCAGCACTTTTAACATCATCCAAGGCACGGTTTCATTTGGCGGCCTCTTACTTCGTAGAGGTGCCATTGCGATGGGGACTAGCGCTTATACCCACATCAACTTGGGCGGTGGCCCCAGCATAACGGGCTCGGATTCCGTCAACTCTATTTTTTCAGCCGTGGGCGGTGGTTTTGGAAACCAGGCAACCCGTTCTTATTCAACGGTGGGAGGAGGTTCCTCGAATGCGGCGCAAGGGATATATTCGACCGTAGGAGGAGGTTCGGGGAACTTGGCTGGATATGATTATGACACAGTAGGTGGGGGTCTGGGTTCCATTGCTCGGGGTAGTTATTCAGTCGTAAGTGGAGGACTGCATAATTGGGCCTATGGAATTGCCTCCATCGCCCCTGGCGGGGAGCAGAACCAGGCCCTCGGAGATTATTCTCTGGCTGCCGGACGATATGCCATCGCCACCGCGCAAGGCAGCTTCCTTTGGGCTGATTCCCAATACAGTTACCTGACAGGCAATACGACGGATCAGTTCCTGGTTCGAGCTCAGGGGGGATTTTTTGTGAACTCATCGAGCTCTATTTTTATGAATGGGTCGACGCCGCAGCTATATTTGAGACAGGATGGCAATATAGGCGTCGGAACGTTGACCCCAGGTTCTCTATTTACTATTTCGAACGACACTTTTTCGGTGGCGGGATCGGGTATTGTATCCGCTCCTAGTCAGCCTGGGGTTTCCGCATACAGGACCTCATCTCAATCCATCCCAAATGGCATAGAAACAGAAATCTATTTCCAATCAGTTGATTCCCCAGGATTCAACAACAACGGCATGATAGATCTAGTGAGCAGTTCATCGACAATACGGATTCCATCTGGTGGTGGTGGAAAATACGACGTGTGCTATTCTGTGAAATTTACCCCAAATGCGACCGGAAGGAGAATTTCGTTGCTGTATATCAACTCCACATATAAAGGCGCTTTCGAAGCAATCCCGGATGCCGCTGGATATCCAACCGTGGGGGGCTGTAGGGCGTACTCATTAGGGGCTTCAGATTCGCTAAAAGTGAAAGCTTATCAAGATAGCGGCGGAGCGCTAAATGCTTATTCAGACAGCGCTGGGGTTATATATATTTCTGTTCAAAAAATCTGGTAATGCCTTTGGAATTCCGCTGACCCTCAGCCGTGGAAATTGAATCCCTTCTCAGGCTGGGGGCGTTCGGGGGGACGCTTTTGGCCATGATGCTCTGGGAGCTGGCGGTGCCTAAGCGGCCTTTGAGCCAGGCACGGGGCGCGCGCTGGGCCCGGAACCTGGGGCTGCTCTTCCTCGACACCGTCTTCGTGCGCGTCTGCTTTCCGGTGCTGGCCGTGGGCCTGGCCGCGCGCTTTCAAGGGCAGGGGATCGGCTTCTTCAACCGCGCCGAACTTCCCTGGGGGCTCGAAGCGGCCCTGGCTTTCCTGGCCCTGGACTTCATCATCTATCTTCAGCACGTCCTATTCCATGCCGTGCCGCTATTGTGGCGCTTCCATCGCGTGCATCACGCCGACCTGGACTTCGATGCGACCACGGGCAACCGCTTCCATCCCGGCGAGATCGCCCTCTCCTTGCTCATCAAGCTGGCCGCCGTAGCCTTGCTCGGCCCCTCTCCCGAGGTCGTGGTGGCCTTCGAGGTCGCGCTCAACGCCTGCGCCATCTTCAATCATTCCAATGTCGGCCTCCCTGGAGCGCTCGACCGCTTCGTGCGGCTCTTCCTGGTGACCCCGGACATGCACCGGGTGCACCATAGCGTGGTCAAAGTGGAGACCGACAGCAATTTCGGCTTCAACCTTCCCTGGTGGGACCGCCTCTTCGGGACTTACCGCGGGGACGCGGCCGCAGGGCAGACGGGCATGACCATCGGCCTATCCGAGTTCCGCGACCCGGCGAGCCAGGGCTTCTTTGGGATGCTCCTTCTGCCTTTCAAGTAATATAATGCCCGGCGCCCCCATGGACATCCGCATCATCGCCCAACCGATCCCTTTTTCAGCCGTAGCGGAGGCCGCTGCCGCTCAATTCGGCGACATGGTGAAGGCCGTCGTCGACATCGACCGCGGCGTAATGGCGCTCGGCGGAGAACTACATGCCGACGCCGAGGCGGCGCTCCTCGAGGACGGGTCGCACCAGGAGCATCTCTGGGGGATCAACATCTATCCCGGGAAGTCCGCGGCGGAGAGGGTGGAATTCGACTCCATGATCAACATCCGCCCCTCCCAGGGCAACCGTTCCCGGGGCGTGGACGACCCGGGGACCCGCGAGGCCGTGTTGAAGACCGTGGACCAGCTCGTCATCCCATGAGCGTCCGGCACGCCGAGTCGGCGGCCGGCCGCTGGTTCCAGCTCCCGCTGAGCGAACAGCTTGGCCATGTGGGAAGCGAGGTCAGCCGGGCGTGCCGGTGGAAGGATAGAGACCCCCGCCTCCTCGATGAAGCAGTGGCCAGGGCTCTGGAACTCCTGGACATGACCTTGAGCGATGAGCGCTGGCGCGGCCGGCTCAAGGAGCTCGCCCGCGCCCGAGAACTGCTCTGCGACGCCTGGCTGGGCGGCAAGGAACACGGAAGCAGCCTGCCCGCCATGGACCGCTATTTCTTCGCCTTCGCCTGCCTTTCCAGAAGATCCCGCTAGTCTTGTCGGAATGATCAGAGGACGCGGCACCAGAGGGCCTTGAGGTATTCGCCCTCCGGATGGTCTGCGGCGAAGGGATGGTCCGCGGCCGCGCCGCTCTTGCGGAAGATCTGCACTCTTCGGCCGGCCGAGCCCGCGGCCGTGCGCACGCATTGCTGGAACTCCTCCCAGGAGAGCATGCCGCTGCAGGAGCAGGTGAGGAGCACGCCTCCGGGATCGAGCACGGAGAAGGCCAGGCGGTTCAAGTCCACGTACTTCTTGCGTCCCTCCTGGTAGCCTTCCCGGGAGGCGATGAGCTTGTAGGGGTCCACCACGGCCAGCCCCCAGCGCCTCTTGTTGGCCGCGGCCTGGCGCAGGTAGGGGAAGGCGTCCACGCAGACGATCTCCAGGCGGGCCTGGTTGATGTTCGAGTTGCGGCGCGCGGCCTCGCAGGCCTCGGGGTCCAGCTCCACGCAGGTGACTTCCGAGGCCCCGGCCTTGGCCGCGTAGAGGCCGAAGCCCCCGGTATAGGCGCAGACATCGACCGTCTTCCTGCCGGCGGCGAACGACGCGAAGGCCAGCCGGTTCTCCCTCTGGTCGCAGAAGAAGCCGGTCTTGCGCCCGGCGGAGAGCTCGATCTCGAAGAGCACGCCGTTCTCGCGCACGCGCACGCGCGAGGGCGCCGCGGGCTTGAGCCTGAAGCCCTCCATGGTCTGGGCGTGCTGGCTGGCGCGGTGGACGAACTTGGCCTCCGGAAAATGGGCCTTGAAGCCGCGTTCTATCCGGGCGGCTTGGTGGAACATGCCCAGGGAATAGAACTCCAGGACGACGCGGTCGGCGTAGCGGTCGACGACCAGGCCGGGAAGCCCGTCGCCGTTGTCGTGCACGAGCCGGTAGGCCTGCGTGGTGTCATCAAGCCGCAGCAGGCCGCGCCGAAGCTCCACCGCGCGGGCGATCTTCTCCGTGAAGAAGGCCTCCGCGTCGAAGCCCTCCAAGCCGCGCTGGAGCAGGCGCAGGCCGATGAGGCTTTTGGGGTTATAGAGCGCGGCGCCGTAGGGGGCGCCGGTCTTGTCGTAGACGGCCACGATGTCCCCGGCCTTGGCCTTGGGGTCAGCCTCGGCGATCATGCGCTTGTAGAGCTGGGGCCCGGAGGCGGCGGAGCGCAAGCGGACCCAAGGGATCGCGCCCGAATGGGCCGCGGGGGGGATCCCGCGCGCGGCGGGCGCCTTGTCGGCGTTTTCCATGGTCATATCGGAAGACCTTTTTCCTTGACCCGCGCCCGGGCGCTCTCCAGTTTTTGCACCGAACCGATGTCTTGCCAATAGTACGCATCGGAGCGGAAAGCCGCTATCCGCTCGCCGCTCCCGGCCAGGCGCAGATACGGCCTATTGATGGAGAATATCCCGGACTCCGTCATCTTGGTGAAGACGGCCGGGGAGAGGACATGGACCCCGTCGAAGGCCAGGGACTCCGCCTTCGGGATAGGGGCCTTCGCCCACTCGATGCCGCCCTCGGCGGGGGAATCCCTCCCGCAGAGGCGGCCGTCCGCGGCGAAGAGCAGCCTGCGGCCGCTCTCCCTCTCCCGGACCGCTAGAGTCGCCAAGGCCCCGGAGCGGCGGTGCGCTGCGAGCATCGCACCCAGATCGAGATTGCTGAGCACGTCCACGTTGTGGAGGAAGAAGGGTTCCCCGTCGTCGAAGAACCAGGAGGCCTTCTTGAGCCCGCCGCCCGTGTCGAGGAGCTCGCTCTCCCTGGAGAGCTCCACGCGCAGGCCGAAGCCGCGCTTTTCGGCCAGGAATCCCGCCACTTTGTCGGCGTGGTGGAAGAGGTTGACGATGACCTCGCGTACCCCCGCCGCCTTCAGGCGCATGAGCACCAGTTCCAGCATGGGGAGCCCGCCCACCTCGATGAGGGCCTTCGGGATGGAATCGGTGATGGGCTTGAGCCGGCTGCCCACGCCGGCCGCCAAGACCATGGCTTTCATCGGTCTAGCGACCGGTGTTCCAGCTCGACGCTCACCCCCAGCTTCTTGAGGCGCTGGGCCAGGCGCTCGGCGCAATAGACGGAGCGGTGCCTTCCCCCGGTGCAGCCGAAGGCGACCTGGAGGTCCGTGAAGTTGCGGCTGCGATAGTTCTCGACGCTATGCGCGACCAGGGCGAAGACGCGGTCAAGGAATTCACCGACCTCGCTCTCGGCGGCCAGGAAATCGACGACCTCCCCGTCCTTGCCCGTCAGCTTCGCGTAGCGCTCGAAGCGCCCGGGATTGGGCAGGGCGCGGCAGTCGAAGACGAAGCCTCCGCCGTGGCCTTTCTCATCGGAGGGGAGGCCTTCCCGATAGGAGAAGCTCCGGACCCGGACGGTCAGGCCCAACTGGGCGTCCCCGAACTGGCGGAGCATCGAGGAGCCCACCAAGCGGCGGAACACGGCGGTCAGCTCGGGCAATTCGACCGGCAGTTCCGCCGTGCGCAGGAGGAACTCTATATTGCGCACCGCGTAGGGGATGCTCTGCAGGAAATGAGCCTTGCGCTCGTAGAAGCCGCGCAAGCCGTAGGCGCCCAGGGCCTGGAGTATGCGGATGTAGACGAAGCCGTGGTAGTGGCGCATGAACGCCGCCCGGTCGATCTTCTCCTGTCCGCCCGCCGCGTCGAGGTAGGACGCCAGCAGCTCTTCGCGCAGCTCGGAGGGGAGATCCGCCTTGGCGTCGAAGAGGAGGGAGGCGACGTCGTATTGGAGAGCCCCTTTGCGCCCGCCTTGGTAGTCGATGAAGAAGGGCTCCCCGCCGCGGATCATGATGTTGCGCGACTGGAAGTCGCGGTAGAGGAAGAAATCCCTGCGCGCCTCCAAGAGGAAGCCCGCGAAGCGCTCGAAATCCTCCTCCAGGGCCTGTTCGCTGAAAGGGACTTGGGCCAAGCGCAGGAAATAGTATTTGAAATAATTGAGGTCCCACATCATCGACTGCCGATCGAAAGCGGCTCTCGGGTAGCAGAGGGAGTAGTCGAGCGTCTTGGCCGCCGCGACCTGGAAGCGGGGCAGGATCTCCAGGACACGCCGGTAGAGGCCCACGGTCTTCTCCCCGACATCGGCGCCGGACCTGTCGGCGAGCAATTGGTCGAAGAGCGTGAGGTCTCCCAGGTCCTCCTCCAGGTAGGCGCCGCCGCGGGCGTCCTCGGCGTAGACCTCGGGCACGGGGAGGCCCTGAGAACGGAAATGACGGGAGAATCCCAGGAAGGCGCGGTTCTCGGCCGCGTCGGGGCCGAGCACCCCGATGGCCGTGCGGCCACCGCCGCTCAGGCGAAATAGCCTGCGGCTGGAGCCGTCGCCCTTGAGGGGAAGGCAGGACTCGGCGGACGCGCCCAGGGCGCTCTTGAAAAGGGCCAGGAGCGGCCCGTGCTCGGTCTCCGTCTTCGTCATCTGGGGAGTCATTATACTCAGCTTAGGGTCCCTCCGGCAGGACGATGTCGCGCAGGCGCAGTCTCCCCCGGCGCAGGGAGGTCCTGGCGAGCACTTGCCCGCTGCTCGCCTGGCGCAAGGGACTGTCCTCCGTCACATAGAAGCGCTCGATGCCGAACTCGATGGAGGGGGCCCTCCACGACGCGCGGCGCAAGACCCCCTTCACCCACGCGCCTTCGAGTCCCTGGGGGACGCTTCGGCAGGCTTTCGCCTCCCACACCCGCACCTCCCGGCCCGCGGCCCGTCCCATCGAGGAGGAAGGCCCGAGCTCCACGAACACGGCCGAGCCTTCCGGCCGGGCGCGCAGCTCCGCGCAGCCCTCCGCGGAGAGCTCGTTGATGTCATAGCGGAGCGCCACATAGTGCCCGCTGATGAGGTCCCGCGGGTCGACCGGAACGGTCTTGAGCCAGATCTCCTCTCCACCCCGGCCCGAGGCGAGGAGACGGCCTCCCCATAGGGCGAAGAAGAGGCATTGGGCGGCCAGAGCGAGCTTGAGCGTCCTCATGGGAGCCCTCCTTCACGGACCCGGCTGAGCAAGGCCGTTCGGCCGCGCTGGAGCGCGAAGGACAAGGCGGCCAGACAGAGCCCCGCGGCCAGGAACGCGACCCCTCCTTGGAGCATGGAGCCGAAGTAGTCGATGAAGCGGGTGACGAGGACCAGGAAGAGCACCCCCGCGCCAAGATCCACCTGCCGCCGGCTCGACACCAGGGAGCCGTGCCACATGAGGCCTATCCCGGCGCAAGCCAGGAGGATGTTGGCGCACACGCCTGCCGTTTTCCAGGCGGGAATGGAGTCGTGGATGGTCGCCCCCGCCACAGCCATCGAGAGGAGCAGCCCCCAGCGGCCGGCTTTATCCCAGCGCGCCTGCGGACTCAAGGACCCCTCCGGAAGACGCACGGAGGAGGCCGCCGCTCCCAGGGCCAACAGGCCGGTCAAGACCAGACCCGCGGGCTCGATGGACCCGGCCTTGGTCTCATCGAAATGCCAGGCAAAGCTCAGGGCGTACAAAGAGGCCAGGAAGGCCCCAAGCGGCGAGCGCAGATGCGACTCCGGAAGGCGCGCATGGAGTCCCCAGCCCAGCCACAAGACGGCGGCCGACACGCAGGCAAGCGCGAGGATGCCCGCGTGGGACGCCTGCAGGGGAGTGTTGTTCAACAGAAGCAGGACGAGCCAGCCCAGTAGGGCGCCCACCGCGTAGCCCCGGTGCTCGGCGCGAAGGCGCAGGCGGGCCTCGAGGGCGGCGAGGACCGCCATCGAGACGCACACGACCCAGGCCAGGAGGGGGACAACGGGCTCGGCCCCGCGGAAGCCGATAAGCGACATCATGTTTCCGTGGGAAAGACTTCCCCGGTAGAGGACGAGGAGCATGGCCGCGACATGGACCGGGGCGGCCACGGGAAGAGGGCTCGCCCAGGCCAGCGGCAGGGTCAGAGCGAGCCAGAGCAGATAGGGCCTGACCGGATCGCCGGAAAGCTGGAAGACCTGCGCGTAAAGGCCGATGCCGGCCAGGGGCAGGAAGAACCAGAGGAGCTCCAATGCGACCGCGGCGGCGGGCTTCCATGGGTACGCCTTCAGGGCGGCGGCGCCCGCTCCCGCCAACAGCGCGATGAAGCCGGCGACCTTGCCCCAGTCCGGGATCTTGTCCCAGTTGTGCGTGAGGATGAGCACGACTCCGGCGGTGATGAAGAGGCCGGCCATGATGGCGACCCAGACCGAGCCGCGCACGCGCGAGGAGGCCTCGCGCTCGGCGAGCCAAGAGCGGATGGCCCGCGCCTGCTCGGCTGAGATCACCCCGGAGGCGGCGCACGCCTCCAGGTCGGAGCCCACGCGGTCAAGATAGGATCGTAAGGAAGGCAGCATAGCGTTCCTCCACCTGTTCGAGCATCCACGCCGCGAGCGAAACGGCGCAAAACATCATACATAAAGGAGCCAGGAGCCAGCCCAGCCGCGTGTAGGGGGTCCCGCCCTCCTTGAGCCGCGCTTTGGCCGCCAGGACGCCGGAGCGGCCCGAGGGCAAGGCGGCCTTCACGCGTCCGGCCGGGTCGATGACCTGCGATATACCGGAGGATGCCGCGCGCGCGACCCAGAGCCCGGACTCCACCGCCCGCATGGGGGCCATACCCGAATGCTGGCGATGCTGCCAGTCCTTCCATTCCATGGGGTCGAGGTTGGGAACGGCGAGCAGCCTCGCCCCGAGTCCGGCCATGCGCCTTGCCCCGTCCTCGAAATCCAGGTCGTAGCAGATGAGCGTTCCCAAGAGGCCCAGGGGCGTGTCGACGGGCTCGGGACGGGGGTTGGGCCTGAGATATTTCTCAATGAAGGGGATGGGGTGCAGCTTGTCATAGCTCCCCAAAAGACGCCCTCCGGGCGCCATGACCCAAGCGAAATTCCTCATCCCCCCGTCGCGTGGCTCCTCGGGAAGCGTCGCACCCCCCAGGATCGCCACCGCCCGGCTCGCTCGCAGTCTCCTCGATATGAGCGCGGCGTAGGAACTCTCCTGTCCCGCCTGCACGCTGAAGCCGTATTCGGGCCAGACGAGCAGGTCGGCGTCGAGCGCCTCCGCAGCGGTGCTGAGCCCGGCCATGCGGTCGAGGTCGTAGCTCTCATCCTGGATAAGGGCCACCTTCAACTCTTCCGTGCCCAGAAGAGTCGGGTCCGCCATGCGGCAGACCCCCCAGGCGGCGGCGCCCGCCAAGCCGAGGACCGCGGCAAGGGCCGGACCGCGCTTGCCTCTAAGCGCGAGCGCGAAAGCCGCGTTGGCCGAGACGACTAGGGCCGAGAGTCCGTAGACGCCGATAAGACTCGAGAGTTGGAGCAGGGGCTTGCAGGGCACCTGGCTGAACCCCAAGGCGAGCCAGGGACAGGCCAGGGGCCAGACCTCGGCCCGGAAGTATTCTGCGCCGGCCCAAAGAGCTCCCGCGGCAACGACCGCCCTCCACGCGGGCGCGCCCATCGCCGCGCGGCGCCAAAGCGCCGCGGGAAGGACGAGCCAGAGCGCGAAGACGCACCAGAACGCCGCGGCCATGGGACCGAAGACCTTGATGAGCCAGTGCAGGGATAGGCCGTAAAAGAGCAAGCCCGTCACTCCCGCCAGGTCCGCGGCGGAGCGGGCGTCCTCGCAGCCGAGCATCGCGTGGAAGAGGGGCACGAGCGCGATCCAGGCCATGGGCCATAGGCCGAAAGGCTCGAAGGAAAAGAGCAGCAATACCCCGGAGGAGACGGCCGATAGGAGGTTCTTCATAAGACAGAGGCCAATCGCTGGAGGCGCTCACGCATGCCTGGGTGCGTGCGCCCGTAATCGAGGAGTCCTTCGGCCAACAGGGAGAACGGGCCGCGGCGCGCGGCCGTTCGCCGCTCCAGCGTCGAGAGCCTCGCCAGGCTCTCGAAAGCCGCCGCTCGCCTGAACCCGCCGGCCTCCATGAGGCGGAGCGCGTACGCGTCGGCGTCGAGCTCCTGCGTCTCGCTGAATGAGAGCGCGGCCAGGGAGCGCAGAAGCTGGAGGAGCCCTCCTCCGGGCACGCCCCATCTGGCCGGCAGGGATCGGTAGCGCACCAGCGACGCCGTGTGCCCCAGCTCCACGTGGCCCATTTCGTGAGCGAGGATGAAGGAGACGCGTTCATCGGAGCCCATCCTGGCCAGCATGCCCTTGGTGAGGAAGACCCGACCCCCGGGCACGGCGAAGGCCGCGGCGCACTCGGAGGGGAGGATAAAGTAGGCGTAGCGGCCGGCGTAGCGCTTCGGGATGCCGGTGCGCTCGAGCCTGCGTCCGAGCGATTCGACTCCCGCGTCGGCGATCGCGCCGGCCTCGCGCAACCGCCGCGTCATCGCCTCCCCGATCCGCCGCTCCTCATCGGCGTCCACCGGGATCAGAGCCGAGAGCATTCTTTCGGCCTGCCCTCCGTGCTCCTGGCCGACCCGCAGGAGCGGCAGGAGGCTCTCCCGGCTCGGGCCCGCGCGCAGGGCGAGGGTCCCAGAAACCGCGGCCAGCGCGGCGATCATCGCCGCGGCTCCCAGCCCGCCTCCATCACGCCGCATCGCAGTCGGCCTCCGCCGAGAGCCGGACGTAGAGGTAGGAGGCCAGGACCAGCACGCCGCCGAGCACCATGTAGCTGAGCACCCGGTAGGGAAGGATGAGGCCGGTCAGGTCCTGGAAGAGGGCCTTGAGCACGCATAGGACCAGGAGCGCCACGCCGGGCAGACGCAGGGCCTGCCTGCGCAGGGCGAGCCCCGCGAGGACGAAGGCCACCCCGAGCAGGGACCAGCCGAGCGTAACGATCGTCCCGGCGGCTTCCTTATAGATGAAGGCCGCCAGCAGTCCCAGGCTCAGGCAGGAGCAAAGATGCGCCGCGGCCAGCTCCTCGGTCCTCTCCGAGGGGGTCTCGGCCCAAGCCGGCCAGGCGAGGGGCGCGAGCAGCGCGAGCGAGGCCGCGGCGTAAATGGCGGTCTCCAGCCAGCCCAAGGTCCCGAGCAGGGCCTGGGAGCGGACCAGATAGGAGAGCACGGCCTCCGCGGCCGTGCCGCAGATGAGCAGATAGCCCTGCAGGCGCAGGTCGTTTCCGGCGAGGCCGCGGCGGCGGCCCAGGGCGAGCATGGCCAGAGCGGAGGCGGCCCACATGGGCAGGCGCACGCGCGGACCGAAGCGGTGCTCGCTGTAGACTCCGAAAGCGAGCACCCCGCTCATGAGCCACGCGCACATCCTCCTCCAGTCGGAATGCTTCACGCCCAGGAAGGCTCCCTCCGGCGCCTCGCTGGCGAAGAGGAGGTAGGCGTAGGCCGAGCCGAGGGCGGCGGTCACCAACAGCCGCGGGCTCAATGGACCGAGGAGCGATTGGTTTGCGCCGTAGTCGATGAGGAAGCTGTAGAGGCCCACCCCGACTTCAACGAGCACGGCTTGCTGGAAAAGGGCCTCCGCCTTGAGGCGCCGCGAGGACCATTCAAGGACCAGGGCCAGGGTCATGGCGGCGACCGCGAAGGCGGGCGGCTCGAACCAGGTCCACAAGGCCATGAGCAGGAAGCCGAGGCCGCCGTAGAAACGGAGACCGGCGATGTCCGGCGTCTTGGAGCCGTCCCCGCCCAGAGCGGCGAGGGCATAGCCCGAGACCCCCAGATAGGCGAGGCCCGCGCCCATCGCGAGCTTCATCGACTCCGCTTCGAGGGGATGGCCGATGTGCACGAGCGCGGCGAGCCCGGCCATGGCCAACCCGTAGCGCTCCATGCTCGGCCTCTTGAGCCAGAGGCCCATAAGCCCGAACACGGTCGAGGCCAAGGCGAAACCCCAGAGCTGCTGGGCGGGACCATCGAGCTTCGCCAAGGCGAGCGCCGTGACCGCGGCCGAAAGAAGCCCCTGCACCTGCGGAAGCGCCTTGCCCTCTCCCCGTCCCGTCAGGGAGGATAGCCCGCCAAGGACGCCGGCCAGGCAGAGGAGCACCGCGGCGGCGTTGCCGGGTCCGAAGGCCCCGACCTGGGAATAAAAGAGCGCGGCGTATAGCACCGCGCTCAAGGAGAGCGCGGCGTCGAGCCAGGGGAGAGAGCCCTCCTCGTCTACGCGCGGGGTCAGCCAGGCGTAGACTCCATGGACCGCGGTCGCCGCCCCAAGGCTGTACCAGAAATCGGCCGCCGGGAACGCCTGAGCGGAACTCGCGCTGAGGGCGAGCTTGAATATCGGGAAGTAATTGAGATAGAAGCCGGCCAAGTTGATGGCGGCCAGTTCCGGAGCGCCGAGGGAGCGCACGAGCACCGCGCCGGCCAAGGCGAGCACGGCGCAGACGGTCAGGCTCGGCGTCCCCAGATGGGTGATCGCGAAGGCGAAATAGGCGATGCCGAAGGCGAAGGCGGTCAGCGGCCTCGACCTGGCCCTCAGACTGTGCACGATCATGCCCGCGGCGCTGGCGCAGAGCAGGGCGAACTCGAGGGCCGCGCTCTCGATGACGCGAGCCTGGGGTAGATAATGCGCGGCGAACACCGTGTAATAGAGGAGTATCCAGCCCCCGCCGATGACCGGCACGCTGAAGGGAGCGTAGCCCTCCCTGCGGCGCAGGACCTCCCCGGAGGCGATGAGGGCGGAGGCGGCCAGGAGCCCGGCGGCGAGCTTGCCCGCCGGCCCGACCAGCCCGGCCGTGTATTTGAGGAAGAAGGCTCCGCCCAGGACCAGGAGCGCCATGCCCGCGTAGTTGAAGAGCTTCTCGCCGACCAGGCGCTCGGTGCCTTGTTCGCGCAGGCTCTTGAGGATGGAGTCGAACCATGCCGCCGCCCTATCCGAAAGCGTCGGACCCTGCTGGACGGGGGCCCGCAACACGGCGACGGAAGTCGCCGTGCGTTCCAATCGGACGCTCCTCTTAGTCGAGACCGGAGCCGGCTCCGGCACCGAGCTCGCGGGGGGGAGGGGACTCGGAGGAGGGACCTCGGAGGCCGGGGGGATCCTCACCGGCCAACCGGTGTGTTCGCCGGCGAGCTCAGCCTTGAGGATGCGGTTCTCGGCGGCTATGCGCCGCATCTCTTCCCGGAGCGCTTCGATCTGCGCGGCGGCCTCGTCTTTGCCCTTGGCTTTCATGATCGCCTCCCGGAGCTCTTCGTCCAAAAGGGATCAATTATTGTGCCAATAGGACCGGGAAGCCGGGGGGTTGAGGAGGGGTAGAAACCAAGGCACGAGAAAAATCG
>CAYHRV010000032.1:970-19283 GCA_964359165.1 uncultured Elusimicrobia bacterium | reverse complement strand
CCCTAAGGGGCCCATGTCCGTCTGGGACCTACGGCCCCCGCGCTAGTGTCTTCCCTCGCGGACGAATAGCTAGAATGAGGGCATGGCCGCAAAGCTCCTCCTCGCCTTGGTCCTGGGCTCTCCCTTCTGGCATCTGGGACATCCTCTTTGGGAGGTGGACGACGCGCGCTATGCCGAGATCCCCCGCGAGATGCATGAGAACGGCGACTGGCTCACCCCGCGTCTCAACGGGATGCATTACGTGGAAAAGCCTCCTCTCATCTATTGGCTCGGCGCCGCCTCGTACCGCGTCTTCGGGGTGGGGGAGGCCGCGGCGCGCCTTCCCCTGGCCCTGCTCACGCTCCTGGGACTGCTGGGAGTGTGGTGGCTGGGCTCCTGGCTCTTCACGCCGGAGACGGGACGGTGGTCCGCGATCATCCTGGGGACCTGCTCCGAATATTTCCTGCTGGGCCACCTGCTCACCCCGGACATGGCGGTGAGCGTCTTCCTCCTCTGGGCCACCGGGCTGATCCTGCGCTGCCTGCGCCGCCCCGAGGACGCGGCCTGGGCCGCGCCGCTGGCCTGGCTGGCCATGGCGCTGGCCTTCCTGTCGAAAGGCCTTATCGGCCTCCTTCTGCCCGGGCTCTGGGCCGCGCTCCTCTTCGCGTTCTTTCCGGAGACGAGGAAAGGACTCAAGAGGCTCGTCCTCGGCTGGGGACCCCTGCTCTTCCTCCTCCCGGCGGGCCTCTGGTTCTGGGCCCTGGAGGGCAGGCACCCGGGATTCTTCCATCACTTCATAGTCGAACAGCACTTCTGGCGCTTCATGACCCCCGCCTACAATCGGCCCGGCCCCTGGTACTTCTTCATCGGGGTGGACGCCGCGGGCACGCTCCCCTGGACCCCTCTTCTCCTCATCGCCTCCCTGCTTCCCTGGCTGCGGCGGCGCGGCGCCGACGAGCGCGTGAGCCAGGTCGCCCTTTGGGTAGCCTTGGTCTTCTGCTTCTTCTCCTCCTCGCGCTCCAAGCTCACGACCTACATACTCCCGATGCTGCCCCATCAGGCCCTGCTCGGGGCCCGACTCCTCTCCCGGTTGAGGGCCGAAGATCCAAGCTCCGAGGCGACGGCCGCGCTCTGGCTGCGGCGGTCGGCGTATTCACTGTCCGGGCTCATCCTGTGCTCGATCTTCGCCGTGCCGGCCGTCGTCGAGCGCTTGGGGCTCCCCATCACCCCCGATCCAGGCCTCTTCTCGGCCGCAGTCCTCCTCCTCCTGTGCCTGTCGGCGGCCATGGCTTGTCTTGGGAAAGCGTCCCTCTGGCCCGGAGGAACGGTGCTTCTCCGCGCGGGAGCCTTGGCCTGCGTCGTGAACGCCCTGTTCCTCTTCGGCTCGGGCTTCCTGACCCCGATGCTCAGCGCGCGCGACCTGGCCGTCGACCTCCGCGCGCGCCTGCGCGAGGGGGACCGGGTCTTCTCCTACGGGACTTATCTGCACGCCGTCCCTTTCTATGCGCGCCGTCGGGTGGACGTCATCGTGAACTGGGTCGAGGAACTGCACTACGCCAAGCGCGATCCGGCCTTCCAAGACCGCTTCGGCGACGACGACGCCCTGAGAAGGCTCCGGGCGGACGGGGCGCGGGTATTTGTGGTCTCGAGGAAGCGGGAATTGAGCCACCTGCTCACCCTGCCTCCCAGGAAAGCCTCGGAGATCCGATTCTTCGGGGACTGGATTCTAGCCGAATTCTAGGTTACACTACTCACCTCCCCCAGGGGGAGGTGAGTGCGTACAGAGGGGGGCGATGTTTTCTATGCCTGATCCTGTTTCTCTTCCCGTAGTCCAAGTGCGCAAGCCCTTCTGGAAGAAGGGCGGCTTCTGGCTCTCCCTCTCCCTCGTCGCCTGCTTCCCCTATCTGTGGACCCACCGCGTGGCCCTGGAGAAGAAGGTCAAAAATGAATTCCTCCCCCAGTTGACCAAACAGGCCGGAGAGAAGGCGAAGGCGGCTCTTGAGGCCGGCGAGAAGCTCGGAGCGCAGGCCGAGCAACTCAAGGAATATCTCCCGGATGAAACGGAGGAGGAGGAAAGGACCGACCAGGCTCCCGCCCTCTCGCTCTCCGCGCCGGACGCCTCTCCCCGGCGCAAAACCGTGGATGCCGGCCTCAATCCCGAGGACCTCATCCGAAAAAAATCAACGGGCAGGTCCTCGGGGGCCATGCTGGGCGCCAAGGGCTTCCGTTCCGTCTCGGCTCAGACGGCGAGCGGACGCCTCAACCGCGAGCAGGAATCCGTCGAGAAGAAGCCGGTGGCTCTCGGGGAAGAGACCCGCTCGCACCTCTACGCTCCGGAAACGAGCCAGGAGGGGGAACTCCCTTGGGTGGAGACTCCCCTGGGCAAGGGGATATTGATGTTCGCCGGGATCTCGGCCTGCTTCGCCCTTTTGGGCTATGTCCTGCTGGGTCTCACCTCAAAACACGGCAAGACCTTTAACTAGCCTGTCCGAGCATTGCTCGGACAGGCTTTCAGGGTCCGGCGACCATCACCTCGGTGCGGTGCCGGTCCAAGGCGCGGGCGCGGATGCGGTAGGCGTTCTTGTTGGCCAGGAGCACGAAACCGTCCGGGTCGAAGATCTTCCCCATCGCTTCCTTGAACTCTCCCACGTCCCCGCTCGCCTCGGCCAAGTCCTGCAACTGGTCGGTGTAGCCGCCTTTGGACCTCTTCCACTGCTCCTCGATGTCCGCGAAGACCCGCAGACCCTCCTCGGCCTTGCGCACCGCCTCCCTGTCCTCGGGGGTGGGCCTCACGAGATAGAGCCAGGCGTTGCCTCCCAGGATCAGGCACAGGAGCAGAAGGGCGGCGACGGCGTTGCGAAAGGCGGCGGAGGGACTCTTCTCCCTGGCCTCCACGACCGCGCTCCCGGCCAGCAGGTCGTGCCAAGCGCGGGAATCGGCCTGGAAAACGGCCCAAAGGAAACCCAGATTGCATAGCGGCGTGCTCAGGACATAGCCCGCGGCCCGGACCACGCCCCTAAGCGCCCCGAGCGGCGTCCCATCGAGACGGACCACCCGCAGTCCGAAGAGCCTCTTGCCCGGCGTGCCCCCGGCCGCGTTCCCGGCGGCCTGATACAGGAGATAGAGCGCGATCCAGGCGGCGAGGACCTGCCTTAAACCCGCCGGGCCCTCCAGCCGCCGGGTCAGGAGGAGGTAGTAGAGGCTCGCCGCGTACCCCGCGAAGAAAGGCGCCAGGTCGACGAGATACGCCAGGAAGCGGTCGGTGATCTTTGCCGGGCGGAAGACGGGGGCGGACTCATCCATCGGCTTTTTTGGGGAATATCCCCTGCAAGGCCTTAAAGCAGATATCGGCCGCCTCGCCCATGTCCTTGGTCCGGGCCACCCATTCCACGTAGCCCCGGTCCGAGCGCACCACCTCGCGCAGGCTCTGCGTGCGGTACTTCCCGAAATTGAACGCCGCCTCGCCGTGGCGCCAGGCGAAGCGGCCGCCGGAGTCCACGCTCTTCGCGTCGCTGGGAGCGCAGAAACGCGCGAGCCCATCGAGGTCCGCTGGGAGTTCCTTATACCGCTCCACCTGGGACAAGAACACGTCTAGGGAAGCCTCCGCGTCCGCGTCCGCGCTGTGCGCATCCTTCAGCTCCTTGCCGCAGAAGAACTTGAGCGCCGCGGTGAGGGTCCGGGGCTCCATCTTATGGAAGATGATCTGCGCGTCCAGGATGCGCCGCCCCTCCATGCTGAAAGGGATGTCCACCCGCTTGAACTCGTTGACGAGCATGGGCAGGTCATAGCGGCTCACGCCGAAGCCTCCCCAATCTGCCGCGTCGAGCTTCTCCAAGAGCAGGGGGGCTGCCTGCCGGAAGGGGGGGGCCTTAGCCGCCATCTCATCGGTGATGTGGTGGACGGCGATGGCCTCGGGGGGGATGGCCATCTCCGGGTTGACCAGGGTGCTCCAGCGGCTGCGCTCCCCCTCGGGCGTCAGGCGCACGACGGCGACCGAGACGATGCGGTCGCGCAGAGGGTCCGTGCCCGTGGCCTCGAGGTCGAAGAAGGCCAAGTCGCGCTCCAATTTCAAAGCCATGCCCTATTCTACCGCATCCAGTCCGGCAGGTCGATCCTTGACTCGGGGACCCCGAAGAGGTCCCGCTCGATCCTGTGCAGGTTTTCGATATATTTGGGAAAATCGTCCGCGCGGGCGTCGGTGGAGAAGCCGTCCATGGCCGACTCGAAGCTTCTCACCAGTTTTTTGTGGTTCAAGAGTTTCCGCTCGGCCATCGCCCGGATATCGTCGGCGTCGTTTTGATTGAGTCGCTTCAGCTTGCTAACCACGACATCCATCACATCCAGGACCTCCGCCGAAAAGTTTTTCAGGGGCATGCGCGGCACGGGATGGAAAATGGGGGCCCGCGGCAAAAATAGGATCGCCGGCATCACCAACTCGACGCACATCCGATATTTCCCACAAAGGGCAGACTTCGGGCCCGCAAGGGCAAGCAGCTGTCCGCGCACGGGAGGAGTGATCTCCTCCGCCTCCAGGATGTCTCCGTCCCGGGTGCCGCGTTCATAATCGGTCTGCAGCATCAGCGCAGCCGACCCGATGATGCGAAGCCTGATCGGCACGGCCCCGATGGGTTTCCATCGGGCGTCGATCTCGCTGAAAAAACCTCTAATAAGATTCACGGGCGGCCCTCAGGGCTAGACTGAAGTCTTCCGGCTGGATCCGCGTCGTGATCCCCCAGGCCTTTGAAATGTCGGAGCCGCCCCTCCTGGCTTCCTTCAAGGATTTATCGCTGGCGATATCATGATCCAGCACATCGCTCAAGTCCAAGACGGAATCTTTTAAGCTCGCGGCTCTCCGACCGGACCGGCCCAAGGAGAGAAACGACTTCAGGATCACTTCCGCCCTCCGGTATTTAAGCCCCCAAGCTTCGGGCAAGGGCTCGCAGAGCTCGCGGCGCAGTGCCTGCAGGGTGTTCTGCAACGCCCACCCCAGGCGCTCTCCGAGGCCGATCCCGAGGAATTGGGCCTGGAGCGTCCGGAGGTTGACTCGGTTGATGTTTTCCACGATCACGGGGGCGATGGCCGTGATCTGCCGGGACGACTCCGCGCAGACCAGCGCTTCGCGCACGGCGTCGGAGACCTCCTTAAAGGCCTGGCTGGGCAGGGACTCGGAGGGCGTGTTCAAATGCGTGGCGCCGAAGCGGGCCAGCGCGCCTTGGATCTGATCCACTCGTCCAGCGTGCGCGGGAGAAAAGTAGTCGATGGGAACGTTGAAAGTCTTGAGGATGGTCAGAAAGTTTTCCGCCGAGAAGGAGCCTTGGCCGCGCTCCAGTTCAGATAGGTAGTTTTGCGAGAGGCCGAGCAGTTTCGCGAGCTGCGTTTGCGTCCAGCGCCGTTCCTTGCGCAGCGCGCGAACGCGCTCGCCGATACGGGAGGACTGATCGGTCGTTTTAGCGGTCATATCGCAATGGAGATTATATTATCTATATAGCGATATTATAGGCCATGAATCGATATTTTTCAAGGGGCTGGAAGGGGCGACGCGGAGTCGCGAAGAACCCGGGGCGGCAAGCGGCGGCTAGGCCGGGTCCGTATGCTTGGCGAGCTTGTGGCGCAGGAGGAGGTAGGACGCCGCGAGCGGGACGAGCAGGGCGGCGATCACCCAGAACGGGGTGAACCCAGTCAATCCCTTGAAGAGGAATTTCAGCCCCAGCAAACCGATCGTGGTCAGGGCCAGGGAAGCCGACCCGAGGAAGCCCATCGCGTCGGGCATGTCCTCCTTGCGGGGGACGCGCGACTGGAAGAAGCTCTGGAGCTTGAGCGTGGCGACCACCTGGGCGATGCCGAAGGGGATGAGGGCTAGGGCCGGGACCGTGATGTTGCCCGCCCACGCCAGGAAGGAGGGCAAGGCGAAGAGGCCGGCGAGCGTCGGGAGGGGGAAGGCCAAGGAGGCCAGGAACGCGAGCCCCGCGGTGCCGAACATCATCCATTTCAGGAGCGAGCGCCGCAACACCTCTTTTTCCTGCGCCTCGTCGATGGCTCCGGACTCGCGGGCCTTCTCGATGCGGTGGCTCTCCCGGGTCATCATGAGCCCGCCCAAGAGGCCGCCCGCGCTGTAGAGGCCGGTCAGCCAGCCGGCCACGGAGGTGGCGAGCTCCGCGTTCTCCGGGCCCACCAGGCGCAAGGCGTAGGCCGGACCGATCATCGAGTAGAGGAAGGGATTGATCATCATGAAGAGGGAGTAGGCCAGGAAGGTGGTCCTGAGCACCGGGTTGTTCCAGATGAGCTTCGCGCCCCGGCCGACCTTGGCGAAGAAATCCTTGAAGATGCTGCGGGGGCCCGCCGGCTTCGGGGCGGCCGCCGCCGCGGGCTTGGGCGAATCATCGGGCAGCCTCAGGGTCATGGCCACGATGGCGATAGAGGCCGCGGCGGTGACCGGAAAAGCGATGAGCGCGGGCAGGAAGCCGAAGGACGCGACCACGGTTCCCGTGAGGATGGGGCCGAGTATGCCGATGATCTCGAGCAAGGTCTGCTCCACGGACCAGAAGCGCTCGAGCTTGGCGGGGTTCTGCCCCACCAGCGCGGGCGGGATGCTGTTCATCGCCGTGACGCTCAGGCCCTGGAGCAGGCCGTTGAGCGAATAGAACGCCATCATGAGCGGCAAGGTCATGTGCCCGGTAGCGAGCAGGCCGGCGAGCATGGAGATGGAGACCAGGCGCAGGGCGTAGGAGCCGATGTAGGTCTTCTTGAGCCCGAACTTCTCCACGATGATCGGACCGATCTGCCGTCCGATGATGCCCGCGATGGAGGAGAAGATGGCCAACTGCGCCACCATCGTGAAATCGCCGAAGGTCTTCTGAACCAGGGTCGGCATGGAGGAGCCCAGCGCCTCGACCCCGACCTGGGCCACGAGCAGGGAGGCGATGAAGCCCATCGCCACCTTCCCGAGGCCGGACTTCTTCTCCCCGCCTTTTTCCCCGTCCTGGGGCGCGGCCGGGGCGGAGTCCCCGCTCCCGCCTACGCCCGCTTCCGCCACCGCGGAGGGGGGCAATTCGACGCCGGAGCCCGGCTCGACGAGGTCCGTCTTCCCGGCGTCGGAGGCTTGGAGCGAGAGGGACTCGGGGACGCCCTCTCCTTTCTTGGAATCGAAACGCAGGGCCATGCCCGAGGGGGCCTGCGCCGAGACCTGCAGGAGCCTCGCTCCGGGGACCGCGGCGCGGGTCTTTCGCGAAGTCTGGGCAGGGACCGAATCCTGCGCGGCCAAGGCCGCGAGACCTTCGACTTGCGCCGATTCCCCTGCGCCGAGCGACCCGAAGGAGGCGTCGCTTGCGCTCAGGTCCGCGTCGCGCGGCGAGGAGAATTGCTTGCGCAGGGAGTCGATGCGGGAGCGGATGTTCCTCGACACCCCGCTGAAGCGTCCGGCCTGCGCGACACCCTGAGCCGAGGCCTCGCGGGCGGCTCCGAGAGCCTCCGATCCGGGAGCATCCTTAATCGCGGCGCCGGAGACCGGCCCCTGAGAGGGCAGGGAGAGGGCCGGGGCCTCGACGACGCCGCCGACGCGCAGATGGGTGACCGCCGCGGGGGCCTGCTGAGCCCCGTCGCGGACCCCGCCGCCGAAGGGTTTTATGCCGTAGCGCGCCGGGCTGCCGGTCACGGCCGAGGCCGGCAGGGAGAGGTCCGGCGTCGCGACCACACCGGCGGCGCCGGAGGGAACGGCAAGATTGGGAGCCTGGACCGGGGCGCCTATCGCGGCCCCGAGGCCGCCGTTGATCTGGAGAGAGGCGCCCGGCAGGCCCACTCCGCTGTTCTGAAGGGAGGGCCCGTTGATTCCCGCGCCCACCGCGCCGGCCGAGAACCCGCCGACCGGGACGTTGACCGCCACCGGGGCGACCTGCGCCGCCGCCTGATAGGCTCCGACGCCGGGCGTCAGCGCAATCATGGCCGCGCTGAGCAGGATGGCGAGCGGGCGTTGGGCCGGGAGTCTCATTGCCTTGTGATTATAGGAGTAACCCGCCCATTCCCTAAGGGTCCTAAGGGTTCGATACGGCAAGCAGAGGGCCTAGGACGCCCTGGGACCAGGGACTCAGCAACCCATATGCCCTCGGAACGCTCGATGGGCTCCGGGCTATGCTAGAATCGATTTCTCGGCCCGCACCCTGTCCCCGATGACCACTTCAGCCCATCCGACCCTCATCCTGGCAGACGACGAGCCCGTCCAGCGGAAAACCCTTCGCCGCATCCTGGAGAAGTCCGACTGGCGCGTGCGCGACGCCGAGGATGGAAGCGAGGTTTTAGCCCTTGTCCGAGCCAAGATGCCCGATGCCGTGCTCATGGACTGGTGGATGCCCGGCATGTCCGGACTCGACACGCTGAAGAAACTCAAATCCGATCCGGCCACCAGCATGCTGCCCGTGATACTCTACTCCGGCCTGCGCCAGGGCATGGAAGATGAGGTATTGGCCCTGCATAGCGGGGCGGACCTCTTCCTGCTCAGGACCGAGCTCCTGGAGAAATGCAACGGAGTCCCCTGCGTGACGCGCTATCTCGACCTCCTGCGAAAGGGCCAAGTCCCCGCGATCAAGAACGTGGTGGTCATAGAAGACGACATCGAGCACCAGGATTTCATGAAAGAGTGTCTGGAGGGCCATGGCGCGGCCGTGTACTGCGCCTCCTCGGCCAAGGCCGGCCTGACGCTCGTGCGCGAATTCAATCCCGGCCTGATACTCCTGGACCTCTACCTCAACTCGGAGCTGAACGGACCCCAGCTTCTGCAGGTGTTCCGGCAGGAGGAGAGCGCCAAGAACGCCGCGATCTTCGTCATGACAGGGATGCCGGTGGGCGATGGGATACTCCAAAGCGCCATCCTGGCGGCCGGCGCCTCCGGCTTTTTGAGCAAGCCCTTCAGCGAGAGCCAGCTCAGGCTCCAGCTTTGCAGGGCGGCTCTGACCAAGCCTTTCATGCGTTTCGGCGGCTCCCGCATCCTGGAGCGGGGCCGCATTCGCGTGGAGGTGGACGCGCGGCGGGTGTGGGTGGGGGGAAACCTCTTAAAGCCGCTGGCCGGCAGGCGCTTCGAGCTCCTCTGCCTGCTCCTGCGCAATAAAACCGGCCTGGACCGCGAGGCGATACTTGAGCGGGTATGGGGCGTCAAGCGCCCGGCCCCCAAGATCGTGGAAATGGCCGTGCACCGCCTGCGCGCGGACATCGGGGATGCCCAGGGCCGGATGATCGTTTCCATCCCCGGCGGCTACCGCCTCGTCGGATAAAGAGCCCAGCCCATCGATTTCGGATATTCATGTCCATTATGATTGATACCTATTGATACCATAAACTCTTGACAATCCGGGGTTTTGGGGCTATAACAACACGGGCTTATACGGAATTCGGCGCGAATCGTCGGCCGGGCGGCGCCGGTTGTTGACCAAGATTCTTCCGCATAGGAGCGACGTTGAAAGCGCCGAGTAATGTTTTCTTTATCGCTTTAGGGATGGTTCTCTTGGCCCTGCCCCGGGCATGGGCCATGGATTACTATTCCACCCTGGACTTCACGGATGTGCCGGAATCCTGCTTTAACAACAACAATCTCAATATTGAAGCTATTTACAATCATGGCCCCACCGCTTGTCACAAAGTTGAAGGAAAATGGACTGGTAGCATTCTTAACACGGAATGGCAATCCTCTTGTGGGACAACATGCACCGGCACCGAGGAGTGCTGTCTCATTTGCGGAATCAGCAGCGGAGAGCATAAAGATCCAATAAATCTCGGCAAGCGTTGTGGCACGACTCTTATCCAAACGCTTTCTTTAGTAACAAGCCCTAACAACCCTCCTATAACTTCCGGGCTGCAGGGCGCCGGCTTGACGATAAGATTCACGCCAACGACATTCAGCGATATTAATGTCTGCAGATATGACTCCCCCGCAGGTCCGAAAACGGCCGAACTGTCAGCCGGCGTCGGCCCGATGGGCCCCTCCGACAGGTGGAATATAACCGTGCGTTTGCCGGACTTCGGCCAGGGATCGAATACCCTGGAGAAGCTCGACGGGGACGGGCAAGAGAGCATGCCCAATCTTCAGCTCTCCAAGCAACTCGTGGTGGCGGCGTGGCGCAGACATTCCAATTGCACCTCCTCCGATAACAATCCTTTCGCCCAGACGCCGATCCTGTTCACGGTGAGAGACCCCGCCGGGAACACCGTGGGGAGTTTCGAGGAAATCACCGATGACAAGGGCGAGGCTAGAGCCTGGGTGACGCTCGGAGCTTCGTTGGGCACCTACACCATCGAGGCCCGCTGCAATGGTGGATGCACGGATGCCCCGCCCGTGACGTTCACCGCGACGGCTTTGACGGAGGATCAAGCGAAGGTTCTCGAGCTGGTATCCTGCGACCCAACCGTCGAGGAGGGGCAGCCGGCCGATAACCCTTTCACGGTTCGAGCTCGAAACAAGGTAACCGGAACGCCTCTTTCTGATGTCCCCATAGCTTTTTCAATCGTTTCCGCGCCGCCTGGAGGAGAGGGCGCTTTCCTGGCGCCGACGGAAACGCTCACGGACGGATTCGGTGTGGCCGAATCCCTGCCTAAGGCGGGCGGCGCGACGGGAAGCTACACGGCCAAGGCTACTTGCGGCTCCTGCCAGGGGAACCAGGAGGTCACCTGTTCCCAGCAGGGGCGGACACCTTTGCCGAGCACCGTTCCGAGTTCGGAACCCGACCGAACAAGCCTCCCGCCGGACGGCGGCCCATCTGCTCCTCCAAGGCACCTGGGGATCTCCTTCACGATCGGCGGCAATTCCAAGATTGTAAGCACCGCGCTCGAAGATGGCAAGCCGAAACAACGAATAGCCGTGTTGTCAGGCGACACAATAGGTCTTATTTCGGAGTCCGTGCCCCAGGTGTCCCAAGACGAAATTGTCTGGACTACCACGAGGGACGGCGGGCAACGTACCGGGCCGAGCATTCAAATATCCTACGCTATGGTTGGCGAATTCCAAGAGACCGTGACCGTCCGGGGCCGTTCCGCGACCGTAACGACAACGGTGAAAACACTAGACACTTTTCCCAATGCCGATTTTCTCAAAGATCGAATTGGCAAGCCTAACTACTTTATTCTTAATCAAATGTTTGGTGGTGCCGTTCTAATAGCGACGGATCAAGTTCTCAGCGCCCAGCGCTACCAGGGAGAAGGGGGACCCCGCGATGCCTTTCGCCACGCGATGTGGGCCGCGCTTGTAGCCAATTGGGCGAAATTTCTGACCCCTACTGAAATCCCTCAACAACTCGCATTTGAATTGACCGGCTCCCACGAATTTGAAGTGCCCACCGCGCATAATGCGCATGTCATGGACTTGGAGAATAACGAACGCGGCGCCGCTATCGGCGCCAGCGTGGCCTTTGCTTCCGCGCCTGGTTTTCTGGAGGGTCTAATTCTAGGCACCCTCAAAGGAGGAGGACTGACGGTGATGGATGACCCGAACAATGCCGAGGATCTGGGCTTGTTGGAGAAGTCAAAATAACGGGGGTTGAATGCGCGCAATCCTGACCTTATTGTCCATTTCATGGTTTGTAGCTGACATCGGTTGGGCTCGGGAAGAGCCGATCGCATTCATACCGGAAATGGAAAATGTGCGGCTTGGAATGGACTTGAAGGAATTCCTGTTAGCACGGCCCAATGTCCGGTCTGGCAACCCAGAGCCTTGGCTCCCATTCCCTGACGAAAAGCCGAAAAACTGGAAGGACCCTTCAGATCCCAAGAATCCGGATTTCTCTGCGAAATCCCATAGCTTTGATGAAGATATCCCACAAAATCCAATACTTAACCAAATTGGGTTTTATTTTCATCAACAAAAGTTGACATTCATTGATGGTTATGCGATGTCGGATAACTTTCTAAAGACTTACGAAATGCGACGTGGACTAATAAAACATGCTATCGAGATGTGGGGACCTCCACCCCAACGCGAAACCAGAGTGCGCATGTATTTATTGGGACAGCGGCTCATTGAAGTTCGATTGGCGTGGGTTTTCGATGACTTTGAGATTCGGCTCCATTGTCCGCAGAATATGCCTTGGCCTCTTCTTATGCTTCTGACACCTATGCCTTTTGGTACTCAAATCCAATCCTCTGCTCGAGAAATGCGCCTCAATTGGATGACCAAGGAGCAGGCAATCAAATGGCGGAAACCAAGACCACTTCCAGGCCCCTCATCTAAATTGGAAATCTCTGATAAACAACGCCGCGAAGTCTTTGAAGAAATCGAACTGGACAAGATCATTCAAGAGGTAGAAGAAGAGAAGAAGCGGGGTGGGAAGAAAGAATAGCTCTGATACGCGATGAGAATAACACAGATCATCTTAATATCCCTCCTGACAACCGGCTTTCATATTGAAGCTCGCGCTGCTGGAAAATCCATAGTTATCGGCGTCGGCAACAGCCCGGCAAGCGTGGGCCCGCTGGAGGGGCTTCACGTCGTCTTTCCCAGTACGCCTCCATGGCTTCAGTTATTAGGCACGTCATTTGTGGGTCCGGCAACCCTCTATCCAGGACGCAGGATGAGCTTCCGTATCGACTTTGACGTTATCGGTCCGGCTCCTGGTGACCTCTTGGCTCTTGATATTCAAATCGTCCAGAATAGCACGAACGTATTTTTTGGGTTGTCGAATTGGCATTTTGAAACGACTGATGAATTTTCAACATACCATGGGACCTGTGTGGACGAATCCCTGAGGGTTTGTGGAGGCGCTATTGCCCCGGATCGGACTCCTCCAGAGACCACGCTTGTTTTCGCTGGAACAACATTCCCCTCTCAAACGGGAGAGGTCTTTTTGGCGACATCCACCTTGATCCAACTTAACGGAGTCGACCCATCGAAACAGAACGAAGCTCGCTCGGGTTCCTCGTGGGTCCAATTTGGAATCGACACCGATGTCATAACTGCTAGCGCCCTTCCAGAGTTCTATCTAAATCCATTTTCAATAGCGGAAGGCACTCATTCCATCAGATACGCCGCGATGGATGATGCGGGGAATTGGGAAATGGTTCAAGTTGCCTCTATTGCCGTAGACGGCACTACCCCCGAGTCTTCCTTCGCGCTCCTGGGGCCGGGCAGGGTTGACGGCCCGGCGCGGCTGATATTCTCCGAAGGCTCCCTGGTGCAGCTCTCGGCGTGGGATCCCATGTCAAACGGGGTGTCCGCAGGGCTTCTGGAACTGCGCTACCGCGTGGATTCCGGGACCGAGCAGGTCGTGTCCTCTTCATACACCGTGCTCTCCCTTCCCGAAGGCATGCACGAGCTTCGCTTCTACGGCGTGGATCGGGTCGGCAATGCAGGTCCTATCTCGATCGTGGCGACGGTTCCAGACGCTCCACCCATATTCAGCAATCCCGAGATTGCCGCGGCCGGAAGCGGCGTCTATGTGCCCATCACCGAGCTTGTCAACTCCTCAACCGTTGATGCCCGCATGTATACACAGGACACGGACAGCGGCCTGAGCACCACCACGGCCCCGGGCCCGCCAGATCTAACAGCCGGGACCAAGGCCCTTCTGCATTTCGATGAGGGCAGCGGACTCGACGCCTATGATATCAGTG
Source organism: uncultured Elusimicrobia bacterium (assembly GCA_964359165.1). Classification (GTDB taxonomy): domain Bacteria; phylum Elusimicrobiota; class Elusimicrobia; order UBA1565; family UBA1565; genus CAYHRV01. Next base: position 5,720 of record CAYHRV010000032.1, on the reverse strand, counting down.
GGAATACGGCCAACTTCACGCTGCAAGGGGGGACCTCCTGGTCTCAGGGAAGGTTCGGCTCTGCGGTTCAACTGGACGGCTTCAGCGGTTATTTGAACCTCGGACTGAACACCCCCCTAAACAATCCGAGCTTCACGATATCGGTCTGGGTAAAGCCCCTGGCCGTGACTGGTTCCAGGGCCATTCTATCCTATGGCGGCGTATATCTGGAGCTATGGAACGGCCAGCCTGCCATTACACTCTCTGCTCAGAACCCAAGCGAGAGTCTCACCGCAGGAGGCGGTCCACCATTGAGTCTGGGCGAGTGGCACCACATCGCCGCGACGTTCGATGGGACCACGCTGAAGATGTATGCCGATGGGGCGCTTGTTAGAGGAAACCTCCCAGCGCGGGTCACTTATCAAGAAGGTGGGAGTGCGCGCCTCGGCAAGGCGGCCTGGGACGGAGGAACCAACTACTTCCACGGCTTCCTAGACGAGTTCCGCCTCCTCAATTACGCCCAGGATTGGCAGACCATCTTGCGTCAGTACCGCAAGGGCTGGGGTGCTCAGTACAGCACGGACTCGGGCAATCACTGGTCCGCAGTTCCAGATTCTTCCTTATCCTTCAATGGCGCCATCGAGGGGCAGCCAGGGCCTTTCATCTTGACCGTTGGCCCGCTTCCCCTGGCCGAGTCCACCTCTACGAATCGCGTTCTGTTCTATGCCGAGGACGTCGCGGGACACCTCTCGACCACGTCCATAACGGTCATGACCCCCAACGCCGACGTGACCGGCCCCCTGCTTGAGTCCGCTCAAGTCTCGGACAACGGCTCCAGTTGGTATCCGGCTGGCTCCATACTGGCGGGGGCTACGGTCCAACTCCGCGCCTCAGTACGCGATCCCTTCGTAAGCCTCTCGCGCACGATAGGTCTTAAGCTTAGAACCGACACCGCCCGACCGGAGCTGGTGTCCGGGAGCGGGAACAGGCTTCTGCTCCATTTTGACGAAACCTCCGGGACCACCGCTCCCGACCTGAGCGGCCGGAACATCATCTTCAATTTCAACGGCGGGCCGGCTTGGGTGGCGGGGAACTTCCAAGGGGCGCTCTCTTTCGACGGGGTGGATGATTATCTTGCGACTCCCAATGTGGGATGGATCGATGGACAGCCGATCTTCACCCCGCCGAGGTTCACCCTATCGGCCTGGGTCAGGCCCGATTCTTCCAATGGCTTCGGAGGCATATTGTCGGCTGGAGGGCCGTGGAATTATCATTTCGGCCTGTCCATCGGCAGGCCGATCATCCAGGTTGCCCATACTTCGTATGGGTCGAAATACGTCGTCTGCCCATACCCCCTGAGCGCGGGCGAATGGCATTACCTCGCCGCGACGTTCGACGGCTCCGTCCTCTCGCTCTACGTGGACGGAACGCTCGTTGGGAGCAGGAACGACGCGAGCATGACGATGCAGGAGGGCTTCCAGGCCTATATCGGCAAGACTTTCGGCGAGAACACGTATTTTAAGGGCGCGATAGACGAGCTCCAGTTGATCAATTACGCCGAGACCGAGGCCGAGATCCGTTCGAGGTACCGCAAGAGCTATTACGCCTTCTATAGCACTGATGAGGGCGTTTCCTGGAATCCAGTTCCAGGTCAGAATCTCTCTTACGGAGGGGCCATCGAGGGCCAGCCCGGCCCGTATACATTGACGGCGTCGAGCCTCCCGCTGGCGCTGTCCATGACCGCCAACAAGGTGCGCTTGTTCGTGGAAGATTTAGCGGGGAATCTGTCCTCCGCCACCTATTCGGTTCCTGTAGGCTTGGACACCGCGCCTCCGCCCGCTCCTATCCTGCTCCAGGCGAGAAGCGGCCCGGGAGGCTTGATATCCCTAATCTGGCAGGGTGGGGAAGGCGAGCCTGCGGCTTCATACGCTCTTTTCAGGGCTTCAAGCGTCATCGTTTCGACGGAAGGGTTATCCGCCCTGCAAACGAGTCTTTCGGGACCCACTTACGCCGATTTGCCGCCCGAGGACGGGCTGTATCACTACGCGCTCTACGCAAAGGACGCGCAGGGCAACGCGAGTCCGCTATCGAACGGTCTATCGGCCGTTTCGGATCGGGCTCCACCGCAGACGCAACTAGTCTTCGCGCCTCCAGCCCAGGGTTTTGATGCGGAGGGACGCCTTATAATCTCATCTCAGACCAGGATCGGGATCGTTTCAAGCGACCTAAGCCCATCGGCCGGAACGGGGGCCTCTTTCCATCTCGTCGATCTTTCAAGCTCGGACTGGCCTTTCAGCGTATTCGGCACCTCTTTCACCCTGGTCCCCGGGACGCATACCGTGCTCTACTTCTCGCGCGATTTCGCGGGCAACGCCGATGCGGTGAGGACTTCGTCCGTATCCGTCGTCGTGGACGAGACCCCGCCCCTCATCTCGGCGCTCTACCCCGCGGGTGGAGAGGTCTTTTCGGCCGGCCAGGGCGGTTTCGGCGCGGCCTATTCGGTTTCTGATGATCTCGATCCGGCGCCGCTTACGCAGGCTGTTCTCTTGGAGGTGGAGGACCGCGGCGTTCCGCGCGGGTCTCTGCCCGGCGTCGTCGTAATAAGCAGCGGCACGCCTCTCGACCCGGGGAGTTTCGACGACGGGACGTGGGCGCTCATGGTCTCGGCCACGGATTTCTCTGGGAATACGGCCTCCGTCATCGCTTCCACTTTCTCCATCGTCCATCCGGGCCTGGGGTTGACCTGGGCGGGCCCCTTCGGCGGGCGATGGGACGCCGCCTCCAACTGGAGTCCCGCCTCCGTTCCCGGGCCGCTCGACGAGGTGACGATAGCGGCCGCGGGCGCGATGAGTGTGGACGCGATCTCCCAGACCATTTCGTTCAAAAGCCTGGCCTTGGGCGGGTCCGGGGGCCTCAATAAGCTGAAAATATCCTCCACGGCCATCGCGGGCGGCGTCCTGGTCTTGTCCAACGGAGTATTGGAGCAACAGGGCACTTCCGCCTTGCTCTTCTCGGGAAGCGTCATCGCACGCTCAGGCGGAAAGCTGACGCATGCGGCCAATTCCACGACGTTCGCGCATCACCTGAGCATTCAGGCGCTCGGCGACCTCCAGCTTGAGGCGGGCTCGGTGGTGGACGCGGACCGCCTGGGATTTGCGGGAGGAGCGGACAATTCGGCCGGTTTTGGCCCGGGCGGGGGCGGCCACGACGGCAACCGCGGAGGCGCGGGCGGCGGCCACGGCGGGCAGGGCGGGGGCGGCAACTTCCAAATCATGGGGAATTACTTTTATGGTTCGCGCGGCCAAGCCTATGACGATCTCTTCGACCCCGGCCAGCCCGGCAGCGGAGGCGCGCAGTCATACGGCGGCGCCGGCGGAGGGGCGGTTATCCTCGAATCGGCCGGCCGCGCGGCGCTCAACGGCTCGATCCTCGCGCGCGGAGGCAACGGATCGCCGCAATTCCAAGGCGCCCCTTGCTGCGGGGGCGGAGGCGCGGGCGGCACGATCCGCGTCAAGGCGGCTTCCATCGAAGGCTCCGGGACTTTGGATGCGGGAGGAGGCTCGGGATTCCCGGAGGACTACGGGACATTTGGAGGCGGAGGCGGCGGAGGCGGGCGTGTTTCGCTGGCCGGAGCTGGCGCGTTCACGGCGGGGGTCATGCTTCAAACAGAACCTGGAGCGGCGGGCGGGCCGCTATCGGAGCGCGGCGGCGCGGGAACGGTCGTATTGCGCGAGCCCGGGAGGGAACCCATCCTGATAGTATCAGCGCAGGCAAAACCCTTCACGCCCGCAAACGACCATGCGTACACGCCTATCTCCATGCCCTTGAGCCTGGAGGCGTTCCATATCAAGAACGCGGCCGTGATCTCCACGGGGGCCGCGCAGCCGATAACGGCGTCGTCGAGCTTCACGTTTTCGGGCGAGTCGCTCTTATCGGTCTCCACGCTGGCATTCCCGGCCGAGGGCATCCAAGTCTTCGTTCTGCCGGCCCACAGCACCCTGACTGCGTACTCGATGAGCCGGGACCCAGGCTGGGAGTGGGTCATCGACGGCGGGCTCTATCTTAGCACCGGGATCATCGGGAGCAGCGTCACCGTGCGCGGCAGGCTGAGCGCGACCGGCATCGCCACGCCGGGGAATCTATCGCTGCTCGCGGGAGCGTCGTTGAGCCATCCCGAGGCTTATCTGCCGGGCTTGGCGCTCAACGTGGGCGGCGATCTCTCGGTCGCCTCCGGGGCACTCATCGACTTGGTCGCGCGCGGCTATCCCAGCTCCTCCGCGAGGGCCCCCGGGCAGGGGCCCGGCGCCAGTCCGGGCGGAACGGACACGGGTGGAGCGGGCCACGGAGGGGCTGGGGGCTTCGCCGTGTGCACCGGAGGCGACACGCCGGGTGGGCCGAGCTACGACAGCCTTGAAGACCCGCGCCTGCCCGGCAGCGGCGCCGGGGCAAGCTCCTCATGGGGCGCGGCGGGCGGGGGCGTGGTGATCGCTCTCGTGTCGGGTACACTCACGCTCGAGGGCACGATCGACGCGAGCGGCGGCATCGACGGCTACAACGCGGGCGGCGGCAGCGGCGGTTCGGTGAACCTGCGCGCGGGAAGCGTGCGTGGCGCCGGTCTTGTGCGGGTGGAGGGCGGCGCGGGCCAGGCCATCGGCGGAGGAGGCGGTTCGGGAGGGCGCGTCGCCATCCTCGCCGACGGACCGGCGCGCGCCCCCCCCAACATCACCGCCCCCCGCCCGGGCCCGGGGGGCGGGGGCGCGCGCGGCCCCCC
>CAYHRV010000032.1:0-960 GCA_964359165.1 uncultured Elusimicrobia bacterium | reverse complement strand
GGCGCGACCGCGACGACTTCGATAACCCCCGGCCCCGCCGTCCTTGGCGGGGCGGGGGGCGGGGGGGGGGGCCGCGGTGTGTGGTTGGGGGGGGTGGGGGCGGGCGCGGGGCGTTCCGCGGCGTGGTTGGGGCGAGCGCCCCGCTCAGTTTCTGCGCGGCCGGGGGGGCGGGGGGGCGGTGCGCGGCGATAGGCTCCCAACCGGAAAAGTGGGGCCAGGGCGGCGCGGGGGGCACGGTGTATCTGCGCGAGCCGGGAGCCGAGCGCTTCACGCTCCAAGTCGGCGGACCAAGCGCCTACGACAAGGGCCGGGCCGATACGCCGTTTACGGCTTCGCTCTCGCTCGACCGCCTGGTCTTGGCGGACGCCCATCTGGCCGCCAGCGGCCGCACCGTGGCGATCGCATCCTCCATCGACTTCCGGGGACGCTACGTCCTATCGGCCGACACTCTTCAGTTGCCGGCGAGCCTCTCGGCGCTCACCGTTCCAGCGGGCAGCGCCATCTCGGCGGCGAACCTCTTGCCGGCGGGCCTTGACTGGAGGGTGGACGGCTCGATGGGGGCTCTCTCGCTCTCGGCCGGCAGCCTCTCCGGATCGGGATCGATCTCGTTGACGACCATCACCCTTTCCGGAAGCCTCACCCTCGATGAAGGCGCCAGGCTATGGACATCCTCCCTCACCGTCGCCATGGATGCCTCTATCGGCCGCCGCGGCCTCCTCCTGCCTTCCGAACGGCTCATGCCCTTCGCCGCGCGGGTCGGACGCGACTTCACCCTCGCCGCCGGCGCGACGATCAGCGTCGCGGGGCTGGGTTTTCCCGGCAGCAGCGGGGTATTCGACGCCGGCAAGGGGCCCGGCGGCGGTTTGGGCGGATTCACCGGAGGCGGCGGGGGCGGCTACGGGGGCGCCGGAGGGCAGGGGAAGAATGTTTCCGCGAGCGGGGGAAGCGCGTATGGCAGCG